>JAJRPS010000102.1 GCA_024280635.1 Bacteroidota bacterium
AAAATTAGAACACTTTAGGTTTCAAGATAAGTTTGATTACACCCTTGCAGTTGATGAAAATATTGACATTAGTGCGTTTATGATTCCGCCAATGTTACTTCAGCCGTATATTGAAAATGCCGTTTGGCACGGATTGCGTTATAAAAAAGAAAAAGGACACTTAGATATTTCCTTGCAAAAAATAGATGATGAAACCATCAAAATTAGCATTATAGATGATGGAGTTGGACGAGAAAAATCGAAAGAATTAAAAACAAAAAATCAACAAAAACACCAATCAAAAGGATTGGGGAACATAAAGAAACGAATTGCTATTTTGAATGAAATGTATCAAAATAAAATAACGGTTTCCATTACTGATATTGAAAATGATGGCGGCACAAAAGTTGTATTGATACTTAAAAAAGACCACTAAAAACATGAAATTAAACGCAATAATAGTAGAAGACGAAGCCGAAAGTAGAGCCATTTTAAAAAATTACATTACAAAATATTGTCCATGTGTAATCCTTTTAGGAGAAGCAGAAAATATTACTGAAGCTGAAAAATTAATTCAAAAACACGAATTAGACATTGTATTTTTAGATGTAGAAATGCCTTATGGAAACGCCTTTGATTTATTAGAGAAACTAACCAACATCTCTTTTGAAACCATATTTGTTACCGCTTATGACCATTACGCAATTGATGCTTTAAATCATCAAGCATCTTATTATTTATTAAAACCCATTTCTATAGACGATTTAATATTGGCTGTAGATAATGTAAAACTGATTAAAGAAACGGAAAAAACATTACATCAAACCGTTATTAAACCTAAAAATGATGTAGTAAAAAATAAAATTACAATACCACAATTAGACGGATTTAAAATTATCGAAACAACAGATATTTTATACTGCAAAGCAGATGATAATTATACCGAAATTTATCTCAGCAAGGGTAAACTAGTAGCCAGTAAAACCCTAAAACATTTTGAAGGTATTTTGCAAGAGTTTGGTTTTGCACGCATACACAAATCCTATGTGGTAAATGTAAACGCAATTGTACGTTACAAAAAAGGAAAAGGCGGTAGTGTGGAATTAATTAATGGTAAAGAGCTACCCGTAGCGCCTTCAAAAAAAGGAGAATTATTAAACTATTTTAAATAAAAAACATGATCATTAAAGAAGTACGTGGTAAAAAACCACAAATACCAACCGATTGTTTTATTGCTGAAAACGCAACTATTTTAGGTGATGTAAAAATGGGTAACCAATGTAGTATTTGGTACGGTTCCATTTTACGTGCCGATGTTAATGCCATTACTTTTGGCAACAAAGTAAACATACAAGACGGAGCTGTTGTGCATTGCACCTATAACAAATACGCTACTATCATTGGTAATAATGTATCCGTAGGGCACAATGCCATTGTTCACGGCTGTACCATACATGATAATGTACTCATTGGTATGGGAAGTATTGTGATGGATAATTGCGTAGTGCATTCCAATTCTATCATTGCAGCAGGAGCGGTAGTTACACAAAATACTATAGTAGAGTCAGGTAGTATTTATGCAGGAGTGCCTGCCAAAAAAGTGAAGGATATTAGCGAAGAATTGATTTCGGGAGAGATTGACCGTATTGCCGAAAATTACATTAAATATTCTAGCTGGTACAAAGAAGATTAAAACAATAAAAAAGGGTAACATTACGTTATTTACAAATAAAGATATGTATAATGAGAAAAATAGCAATAGCATTGTTGGTTTTAGCTAGTATTCAATTACAAGCGCAACAAATCTATGTTCAAAAATTAAAATTAATGGGCAGTCGGTTTGATATTACCGTAGTGGCAAATAACCAAACAGAAGCCAATCAACACATTAACCTTGCAATTTCAGAAATTAAACGAATTGAAAAAATAATATCTTCTTGGGATAAAAATTCAGAAACTTCCGAAATTAATAGAAAAGCTGGAATTAAACCCATAAAAGTATCTAAAGAGTTGTTTTTTCTTATTGAAAGATCCATTCAAATATCAAAACTTACGGATGGTGCTTTTGATATCAGTTACGCATCTATGGATAAAATATGGAAATTTGATGGCAGCATGAAAAAAATGCCATCTCCTGAAAAAATAAAACAATCCGTTTCAACAGTAGGGTATCAAAACATCATTTTAAATAAAAGCAAACAAACCGTATTTTTAAAATTAAAAGGAATGAAAATAGGTTTTGGAGGTATCGGAAAAGGATATGCAGCCGATAAAGCTAAACAATTACTCATTAAAAAAGGTGTAAAAGCAGGAATAATCAATGCTTCTGGTGATATGAATACTTGGGGCAAACAACCCAGCGGAAAAGAATGGCAAATTGCCATTACAAATCCCATGAATAAACATAAAGCCTTTGCAATGCTACCCATTTCCAATAAAGCCGTGGTAACTTCTGGTAATTATGAAAAATTTGTTATCTTTGACGGCAAACGCTATACGCATATTATTGACCCACGTACGGGTTATCCCGCAAGTGGTATTATTAGCGTATCTGTTTTTAGTAAAAGTGCAGCATTAGCAGATGCATTAGCCACTTCTATTTTTGTAATGGGTATTGAAGTAGGACTGAATAGAGTTAATCAACTCCCGAAAATAGAGTGTATTATAATTGATGATAATGGAGGTGTTCATACCTCAAAAAACATACATATTAATGAAAAATAAAATAGTAATAATAGGCGTACTTACTGTCATGTTATCTTCATGTGTGGCGGTAAAAGAATACGATAAAGTAAATATTAATGATCCAGATATGGCACTTAATGCTCGTAAAGATACTAAGTTTGAAACTACTTTTCAGGTTTATCGAGAAGGAGCTTCAGGGGCAAATGGAGGAAAATCTGGTGGAGGTTGCGGTTGCAATTAACCTTGTTATTTAATATATTATAATTTAATTTATGAAAAAAATACTCACACTAAGTTTTATTCTTATTTTTTCTTTAAGTTTTGCACAAGAAATAGGAAAACTGAATTTAAAACTAAACGACTCGTTAGAAAGTTATAAAAAAAGAGTTTTAGAAACTGCTGAAGTTGACGTTTTGACCAGTTTTTATACCCAAGACGGAGACAATGCAGCAGTTACTGGAGGTATCGGTACGGAAAATTTACAAGATTTTGCTACAGATATTAACATTGCTATTCCACTAAATGATGATGATGTTTTAAATATTGATGCCACCATATCTGCATACAGCTCTGCATCATCCAGTAATTTGAACCCATTTTCTGGTGCTTCAGAAGGAGGTGATGATGACAAATTAATTGCAATACCTCCAAAAGTAATAACAGGAACACCTTGGCAAGCTTCCTCTGGAGCTTCTAAAAGTGATGTTTGGGCAAGTGGTAGCTTTGGATATAGTCATTCATCTGAAAATAGAAATACAATATATAATGCACATTTAAGTTTTGCTACCGAATTTGATTATACATCTATTGGAGCAGGAATTGGGTTAACCAAACTTTTCAATGAAAAAAATACTTCTTTTGATATTAGTACAACAGTTTATTTAGACACCTGGAAGCCTGTATATCCAACAGAAATAAAAACCTATGCTACTAATGGAGGAAACTTAAATGCTGATTTTTTTAACAATGTAATTATTTGGGATAGTAATGGGGTTGCTATTAATAAAAATGGACCAAATGCATGGAAACCTATAAATACTACTTTAGTAGTTGATAAAGGACGAAATACTTATTCCGTTTCCTTAAGTTTTTCTCAAATCCTAACTAAAAAATCACAAATTTCTATTTTTTCTGACATTGTAATGCAAAAAGGATGGTTATCTAACCCCATGCAACGTGTTTATTTTAAAGATAAAGCTAACTTTTATATTGGTAACCCTAATTATATTGACACGTATACCACAAAAGCAAATGTTGGAGTTTTTCAATTAGCAGATGACATTGAACGCTTACCAGATAATCGTTTTAAACTCCCAATAGGCATTCGCTTTCATCAATATATTAATGAGCAATTTGTGCTGAAAACCTATTATCGTTATTATTTTGACGATTGGGGTATTAAAGCACACACTTTTAATGTAGAGCTTCCTATTAAATTAGGAGGAAAATATACTATTTATCCGAATTACAGATACTACACACAAACCCAAGCCGATTATTTTGCTCCTTTTGACCAATTACTATCCACGCAAAAATATTATACATCGGATTATGATTTATCAAAATACAACGCCAATCAGTTCGGGATAGGATTCAAATACTATGATGTATTTACTAGCAAACACATTGGAAAATTTGGACTAAAATACTTAACTTTAAATTATAATTATTACAAGCGTAACACAGGGTTAAAAGCACATATTGTAGCCTTTGGAGTTCAATTTGTATTAGACAAATAAATGCTTGTTTCATTTTTTAAAAGCTTGAAAATATTTTTTTCAGGCTTTTTTTATTCTATCTAAAACAAATCAAAAAGTAAAATAGCGTACACAAACAGAAGTTATGATAGTTATTTTTTACAGATAATAAAAATCTTTTATACATTTACAACATCATAATAATTAACTTCCATTGATATCGCAAAATACCATAAATCAAGTATTTGAAACCGCCCGTTTAGAGGAGGTTATTGGTGATTTTGTGCAACTCAAAAAATCAGGGAGTAACTTTAAAGGTCTAAGCCCGTTTACAGATGAGCGCTCACCTAGCTTTATGGTATCACCCGTAAAACAAATTTGGAAAGATTTTTCGTCAGGAAAAGGAGGTAATGTAGTTGCTTTTTTAATAGAACATGAACATTTTAGCTATCCTGAAGCCATAAAATATCTGGCTAAAAAATATAACATTGAAGTAGAAGAAACCCAACAAAGCGACGAGCAAAAAGTACAAGCAAGTGAGCGTGAAAGCATGTACTTGGTGTCCGAATATGCTCAAAAATACTTTGCGGATATTTTACACAATAACGAGCAAGGGAAAGCAATAGGATATAGTTATTTTAAAGAGCGTGGATTTACGCCAGAAACCATAAAGAAGTTTAAATTAGGATATGCTTTAGATGAGTGGGAAACCTTTACAAAAGCCGCACTAAAGGAAGGATATCAGTTAGAGTTTTTAGAAAAAACAGGATTAACCATCGTAAAGGAAACCAAACAATTTGATCGTTTTAAAGGACGGGTATTGTTTCCTATACATTCTATGAGCGGTAGAGTGTTGGGTTTTGGAGGGCGTATTTTATCCAACACCAATAAAAAAGCTGCTAAATATTTAAACTCTCCAGAAAGTGAAATTTACCATAAAAGTAAAGTATTATATGGTATTTATCATGCCAAACAATCCATTGCAAAGGAAGATAATTGCTATTTAGTAGAAGGTTATACCGATGTAATACAAATGCATCAAGCCGGTATTCAAAATGTAGTAGCATCTTCAGGGACAGCGCTAACCAGTGATCAAATACGTTTGGTACATCGTTTAACGCAAAATATTACTGTTTTATTTGATGGAGATGCGGCAGGTATGCGAGCTTCCCTGCGTGGAGTAGATTTGATTTTAGAACAAGGTATGAATGTACGTGTTTGTACTTTTCCTGAAGGAGAAGATCCAGATTCTTTTGCAAAACAAAACTCATTAGCAGATATACAAACCTATTTACAAGAAAATTCAAAAGATTTTATCGCTTTTAAAGCAAGTGTTTTAAATGAAGAATCTAAAAATGAACCTGTAAAAAAAGCAGAAACCATTAGAGATATTATCACCAGTATTTCTAAAATCCCCGATGTTATTAAACGCGAATTGTACATAAAAGAGTGCGCGCGTATTATGGACGTTTCTGAGGAAGTTTTATTTTCTACACTAGCGCAATTAACAAACGCAGCAAATAGAGAAGTACATAAAAAGCAGCTGCAAAAACAAAAATCATTTGAGGTTGTAAAAAATGCCGAATCGCTTAAAAAAGTAGATGAGCAATACGAGTTGGAACGCAAAATCATCCAAATATTACTACTCTACGGGACAAAAATAGATCAGTTTGATGAGTATTATTTTAAGGAGAATGATAAAGGGGAATTAGCGTTAGAAAAAACGGTAGAAGAAGCTACCGTATATCAAAAAATATATTTGAGCTTACAAGATGATGAGGTAGAATTTACCAATCAATTGTTTAAAGAACTGTATTATAAGTTGCTTGAAAAATTACAACAAACGGAAGAAGATTTAAAAATTGATCAATTTGTGAATGAATTAGATGTTGAGCTTTCCTCTGAAGTAACCTCTATTTTAATGGAAGAAGAACGCTATGTTTTACACGATTGGGAACGTCAAAATATTTTTGTAAAACCTAAAGAAGAAACCATTGGGCAATTGGTAAATGCTACTATTTTATCTTTGAGACGTTTTTTAGTGTCTAAAAAAATCACCGAGCTTTCTAAGATTGTTTCTCAAGAAGAATCTAACCAAGATATTTTACAAGATGTATTGGATTACATGAGTCTTAAAAAAGTGCTCTCAGAAAAACTCAACAGGGTAGTGTGATTTTTTAGTGTTTTGAAATTAAATTGGTATTACTTGAATTTAAGAAGCAAACCTAAGTTTACAAAGTATTAGATTTATAAGAAATAACCCAAAAGAAATAAAAAGGGCTACAATTTTATATTTTGTAGCCCTTTTTAAAATGTATGAAAAATGTTGATTATACCAACAGGGTTACGGGGTTTTCAATATATTCTTTTAAGGTTTGTAAAAACTGCGCTCCTGTTGCACCATCAACGGTACGGTGGTCGCATGCTAAAGTTAATTTCATAGTATTACCTACTACTAATTGTCGCTCTTTAACTACAGGTTTCTCTACTATAGCTCCTACCGATAATATGGCAGAATTGGGTTGGTTGATAATAGAAGTAAAGCTCTCAATACCAAACATTCCAAGGTTAGAAATAGTAAAGGTGCTGCCGTCCATTTCTTTTGGTGTCAATTTCTTTTGTCTTGCACGTACTGCGTAATCTTTTACTTCTGCACCAATTTGTGGTAATGTTTTTTCATTTGCAAAAGGAACTACAGGTACTACCAAACCGTCTTCAACGGCTACGGCAACACCAATATTTACATGGTAATTTAATTGTATGTGAGTGTCAAACCATTGTGAGTTTACTTGTGGATGCTTTTTTAATGCCAATGCACATGCTTTAACAATAATGTCATTAAAGGAAATTCTCGTATCTGGGATGCTGTTAAATTGTTTTCTAAATGCAATTGCATTTTCCATGTCAAACTCCACATTTAAATAGTAATGTGGCGCTGTAAATTTAGATTCTCCTAATCTACGTGCAATTACTTTACGCATTTGTGAGTTAGCGATGTCTTCTGTTTTTTCTTCTCCTGAAGGCACAAAAACTCCAACGCTAGTTGTACTTGTGTTTGGGGTATAATTTTCAACATCTTTTTTAATGATTCTTCCGTTTTCACCAGAACCTTTAAGTGTTGCTAAATCAATACCCTTATCATTTGCTATTTTTTTAGCCAATGGAGAGGCAAATATTCGGGTTGAATGGTTTGCAATTACTGGAGTATTTTCTTGTTTTTGAACAGCTTTCTCCTCTTTTTTAGGAGCATTCGGTTTTGCAGTTTCTTTTACTGTTGTTGGAACTTCTTTAGTATAATTTTTTGCTAAATCACTAACGTCTGTTCCGGGAGGTCCAATAATAGCTAAAACGCTATCTACGGGAGCGGTTTCTCCTTCTTGTAAACCAACATATAGTAACGTACCTTCTTGGAAAGATTCAAATTCCATTGTAGCCTTATCGGTTTCAATTTCTGCTAAAATATCTCCTTCCTCAACGGTATCTCCAATTTGTTTTAACCAAGTAGCTACCGTTCCGTCTGTCATGGTATCACTTAACCGTGGCATGGTAACTATGGTAACTCCTTCAGGAATGGTTACGGTATTTGTTGTTGGTTTTACAATTTCTTCTTTTGTATTTTCAGTTGGTGCAGCTTCGCCTTTTATTAATGCTGAAATATCTTCGTCAGCATCTCCTACAATTGCTAAAAGTGTATCTACAGGAGCGGTTTCACCTTCTTGAACACCAATGTACAATAAAACACCTTCATGGAAAGATTCAAATTCCATTGTAGCTTTATCGGTTTCAATTTCTGCTAAAATATCGCCTTCTTCAATTTTATCTCCTACTTGCTTTAACCAAGTAGCTACAACACCTTCTTCCATCGTGTCGCTTAAACGCGGCATGTTAATTACTGTTGCCATAATTTATAATTTATGAGGGATGAATGGATAATCTTCTTGGTCGTAAACCATATCGTATAATTGAGGAACTTCAGGAAAAGCAGATGCTTCTGCAAATTCTTCACATTCTTTTACTAATGCTTTTACTCTTTTATCAATAATAGCTAACTCGTTTTCAGTAGCGTATTTTTTCTTTAAAATGATGTCTTTAGTTGTTTTTATAGGGTCTATTTTTTTGTACTCTGCTACTTCATCTTTTGTTCTATAATGTTGTGCATCTGACATAGAATGACCTCTGTAACGATACGTTCTCATTTCTAAAAATGTAGGTCCGTTACCTTTACGAGCGTGTTCCATAGCAATGTCCATTTCTTTTGCTACAGCAACAGGGTCCATTCCGTCTACAGGTCTACAAGGCATTTCGTACCCTAATCCTAATTTGTAAATATCTGTATGATTTGCAGTACGTTCAACAGAAGTACCCATTGCGTACCCGTTGTTTTCAACAATAAATACTACGGGTAATTTCCAATTCATTGCCATGTTAAAAGTTTCATGTAATGAACCTTGACGTGCAGCACCATCTCCAAAATAACATAAAGTAACGGCTCCTGTATTGTGGTATTTATCACCAAAAGCCATACCAGCACCTAGCGGAATTTGACCTCCTACAATACCGTGACCTCCATAAAAGCCTTTTTCTTTAGAAAAAATATGCATGGAGCCACCCATACCTTTAGAGGTGCCAGTAACTTTACCGTATAGCTCTGCCATAATGCGTTTAGGATCTACTCCCATACCTATAGGTTGTACGTGATTACGGTAGGCAGTTATCATTTTGTCTTTTGATAAGTCCATGACGTGTAATGCTCCTGCTAGTACGGCTTCTTGACCGTTATATAAATGTAAAAACCCTCTTACTTTTTGCTGAATATAAACAGCAGCAAGTTTGTCTTCAAATTTTCTCCAAAATAGCATGTCTTCATACCATTTTAAGTAGGTTGCTTTGGTTATTTTTTTCATATCTTCTACTGGAAGTTTTTTAATGTTGATACTGTATGAAAAATACAAGTAAACAAAAGTAATCTTTCGTGATGAATGAAAAAAATAGTTTCTGTAAAAAGTGTATTATTTTGTGAATTTTGTAAAAAAGAAACCTAATTTTGAAAATAATGCAATATTAAGTTGTTATAAGTGTTTTTTATCAAAGGAAAGGGGTAATAAGTCAGAAAGTGAATTAGACTTCATAATGTCTCCTTCTTCACCCATAAAATAGATTTCTATGTTTTGAGTTTGCTTGCTTTCATACTCTGAAATGGCTTGTCGGCAAGAGCCACAAGGTGGAATTGGTTTTGTGACCTTATGTGTTTGAGAAGTGGCTGTAATGGCGATTGTTTTAATAGCGATATTTGGGTATAAAGCACCTGCTTGAAATATGGCTACTCGCTCTGCACATAAGCCTGTTGGATAAGCAGCGTTTTCTTGGTTAGAACCAATTATAATTGCTCCGTTTTCTAATAAAATAGCGGCTCCTACATTAAACTTGGAATAGGGGGAGTATGCGGTGTTGCGTGCTTTTATAGCTGCCTCCATAAGACTAAAAACAGCTAACGGGAGTTCCGAAAGCTGTTGGTAGATTGTAAAAGTGGTATTTATATTTAGTTTTTTCATATTTATTAGCTGAAAAATCAGGTGTATTATATGAGTTGTTCAGACTTCAGTAAACCTCTTTGGTGTAAGGGGTTAAGTTTGTTTTGCACATTTTGATAACGGGCATCGAAACTACATTAAATTTGGCTATTGCTCCACGTTATAGGTTAAACGCCAATGAAAAACGTAGGGTATTTTCTAAAGGACTTGGTACTTTTGATGCGGTAATTAAATACGAAATATCAATATTAATAACATTGTATCTAAAACCTGCCCCTAAAGAGAAAAATTTACGTGCTCCTTTTGTTTCTGCTTCGTTAAAATATCCTAATCGGAAAGCAAAAGCATCTTGGTATTGGTATTCTGCACCTACAGAATAGGTGAATTCATCAATCTCTTCACTAAATCCTCCTGGAGCATCCCCAAAAGAAGAGAATATTGCAGAAAAGAAGTTTACATCTGGATCATTCCCTTCTACAATTACATTTGTAGGATTATTTTCATTATTGACTCCATCGCCATCAGTATCTTCAAAGCCATAAACAGGTGGAGTAGGTACTAATAATTTAGTGGTTTCTAAAGTTACAGCTACGGTATTGGCTTCGTCTAAAATAAAATCAAAACCTGCACCTAAGCGTAGTGTTGTTGGTAAAAAGTTTTCTCTACCGCCATCATCATATTTAATTTTAGGACCTAAATTTTGTATGGCAGCACCGGCACGCCACTTACCATTAAAGGTGTTGTATGCTTTTTCTTCAGATTGGTAGTATGCTCCTATGTCTACAGCAAAAGTGCTTGCAGGTCCAGCGCCACTAGCACCTTGTAAATTTTGTGTTTTTCCTAATTGTAGGTCTGAACGTAAATAGCGTAATCCAACTCCCATAGAAATACGATCACTTAGCAGTAATGAGTAGCCTAAATCTAGTGTAAATTCATTTGGTTTTTCTAAACTGGTGTTGTTTCCTTGATTATCTGTAAATTGAATTTCCCCTAAGCTAAAATATCTAAAACTTGCAGATACCGCACTTCTTTCGGTTAATTTATTATAGTATCCAACGTTCCCTAAAAAGATGTCATTTACTAGTTTTGTTAAATATGGTGTGTAACTGATGGATACGGCTTGTTTTTTTTCGGCAAAGGCGTATTTTGATAAATTCCATTGTTGTGAAAAAGCATCTGGAGCGGTTGCAACACCTTGGTCTCCCATACCTGCTGCTCGAGCATCTGAAGCAATTAATAAAAAGGCAGTACCCGTGGTAATAACTCTGCTGTCTGCTGCATTTGGAACAATGTTTTGGGCGTTAATTTTTGTTACAAAAAGTGTTATCAACGCTACTACAATATATTTTTTCATTTAAAAGATGTTTTCTTAATTTATACAAATATAATTTTTTATTACAATTT
>JAJRPS010000006.1 GCA_024280635.1 Bacteroidota bacterium
AAAAAGGCTTCACAATTTGTGAAGCCTTTTTTATTTAAATAGTAAACTGATATATTTGATTTGGAGTAACGCAATAATCTAGCGGGATATCATTTCTAAAAACATCCTCAATCAAATCTTTTTCGGCTTCAAAAAAAGAAAGTCCTACTTTTATGCAATTGGGTTTGCATTTAGCCAACATGTTATCATAAAAACCAGCGCCATACCCTACTCTATTTCCTTTTATATCAAAAGCTAAAAGTGGTATAAAAACCACTTCTAATTTATTTTCAGGTACTACTATACCATCAACAGGTTCTGGAATATTATACTTGCTTTTTACTAATTGGGTATTGTCAGTAAGTAAATAGTTTATCATGGATACGTTTTTTAAATCGCATTTAGAAACTACTATTTCTTTGTCTTTTGCATGTAATATCTGAAGAATAAATTCCGTTTGCACTTCTTTATTTTCAGTAATGGATAAAAACAAATGGTAATATATATTTTTCCAAATGGGAAGTTTTAACGTTTGATTCGCAATTTGAATGCTCCAATTTTCTACAGTATCAACCGTTAGTGCTTTTCGTTTTTGCTTGTATAATTTTCTTAGTGTAGCTTTATCCATTATACTCTTTTTACTTTACCAAAACGCCTTTACAATTCATTAACGGAATATCACGTAATGCGTTTTTATTAATGGTGTTTTTTCTGAAAGTATATATTTTATCAAACATTTTATTCTTTTCAAAAAAGGTGATTTGAAACTGATTGTTTAAGGCTAAAACTTCTTCTGTAATGTACTCAATTTTAGCATACGATTTTGCTGGTAAAACTTCAATTTTTTTACGCATATTGGACGTAATTTTATCGGCAGTATAACCACCTGATAATATAATAACCATTTCAATAGCCTCGTCTTTATCGTTTATCAAATAGGCATTCCAATCGTTACACTTAAATTCTTCATTATACTCTTGTACAACGGCAACGTAAACGTCTTTTACTTCTGGTATTTCTATGTCTTTCTTCATTTTGTTAATCGCGGGGTAATAGCCCAATGGGTTTCGTTTTTCCGATGTTTACATCAAAGGTTAATAAAATAAGGTAATCCTCGCACCTTTGATTGGGGATGTTTATTTGAACTTTAAATTCTTTCAAATTAAGGTTTTTTTTATTGTAATGTAAATTGCTGATCAATATCCCAATTGGCACGCACTTCAATAACACCAGGATAATAACTTACACGCTCTGGTTGTTGCTTTTTTAAGTAATTACCCGTGTCATATTTTTGATTGGCATTAGCGTCATATACTACCCGTAAATTATAAGTAGCCGGCGTAATGTTATTAAAATCAAATACATTTTTACCTTTTGCAAATTGTTCCTGTTTTACCGTCCCTTTTTTATCGGTTAATTGTACAATAATAGGTGTTTTAGGCGCATTATTAATGATTACTCTCATGTTTCCAAATTTAGAATATGATTGTAATGTTGCACGATAATTTAGGGTGTCATTGGTATGGTTGTAAAAGTCCGTAAAGGCTTTTGGGTAAACGGTTATTTGATATTTTCCTTTTTCTTTTCTATCAAAATCTAAGGCAATTAAATTGGTTAATGCATTAGTGGTTGTGGTAAATTTTACAGGGAGCGAATCGTTATCAATAATTTTTATCTTACTATCATCTATTGCAACAATAGGTATGTTTGGAAGGATTGCAAAAGGGTTGCTAAAACTCATTTGCTTTTTGGGTAATTTAAATATCAGGGAGTCTGTTTTTACCTTTTTACGCATTTTTACTCTAAAAGAATCAACCGTTTTTTGGTGAGTAACCACAAAATTTAATGAATCCAAATCCAACGCAGGTTTAAACCAGTAGTTTAACGTGTCATTATCAATGTTTTTTGTAATTTTTGATTGAAATTCTTTAGGTATATTTTTCGTTATTAATTTAATTTTAATGTTTTCATTATAAACACCTTCATACCTAAATTTGATTCGGGTTTTACGTTCGTGTTTGGGTTTTAAGGCTCTATATGCTATCGTTTCCTTGAATAATTTTAGTTTAAAAGTTTTATCGGTTGGCAACGTAATTGCTTCTTTTACAAACCCTATTTTGTCCGTTTTAGGATTAAATTTATAATCGGTACCTTCTTCTTTTAAAGCAATTAAAATATATTTACCCGCACGTAGGTTTTCAAATTGAAAAGTAGTAGCGCTATCTAAGGTGTTGGTAATGTAACGCGGTTGTTTTTTGTAGATGATGGAGTCCGTATAAGTAGTATCTACTTCATATAATAACACCGAAACAAAATCGTCTGTTTTTTGAGATAAAGCATCTTCAACGCTTCCGCTTAGTTGTAAAGAATCTATTTGCTTTCCTGTAGAAAAAATGTATTTAAAATACGGAAAAGCGTTTTCTTCATTATTATCAACAATACTGTTCCCGAAATTAAAGGAGTAGGTGGTATTGGGTTGCAGGGTATCTAAAATTTTTATTTTTACGAATTTACTAGCACCTGTTTGCGGGGTTATTATGGGTTGAAATTTTAAGGGTGGTGAAATGATAAGTTGCTTATTAATGTCTTTTAATTTCACGTATTCGTCAAAATTTAGGCGAATTTCTTTTCCTGAAAATTGGGTGGTATAATTTACAGGGAAAGCTTTTAATAACTTTGGTGCTTCTACATCTTTTTCTCCTCCTGATGGGCGTCCTCTTTTGGCACAACTGGATATTGTTACAATCAATACTATAAATAAATATGCTATTTTTTTCATGTTTTACACTGCCTTTTTATCACACTTGCAAATTAACGATATTTTAGTGAACTGTTGTTTAATTTTTTGTTAATGTAGTAATAACACCGTTTAATACCAATTTAATATTCTACTGTCGCAATGAATTGAATGAAAAAACACCTAATAAAAAGAAGCTTTTACATTACTGTAAAAGCTTCTTTAAAGTATATTACTTTCTCTTACCGCTACTCGTTACAAACGAGCAGTAGCGCCAGTAACCATACCTGTAGCTCTTTTATTTTCCAAATTTATAACTAACTCCTATTTGGAACATCCAAGTTTTCATGTCGTAAGCAACTGAAGAACCTGGTATTTTACCTAAAGGATTATTAGTAGCATCCCAAGGACCATCAGGAACTCCATCTCCATTAAAATCAACTGCTGGGGTTGGGTTTAATATTTGTCCTGATGTTTTACCATCACTTATTCCGTAGTGTCCAACTGCATCAATTGTAAATTTTTCAGAAGCATCAAAGCTTAAACCAAACTGAAATGCGTGTGCAATAATTGCCGTAGCAGGAAGAGAAAACATAGTTAACTCATCTTCTATCGGGTTAGTGCTATATGTGTATCCTAAACGTAGTGGTAATTTATCAATTCCTTTATACTGAATTCCTGCAGAAAGTACTGATATGCTATTCCATCCAAAACCATTTACAGCACCTGTAGGGTATCCTTTCATAGGTCCTTCAGAAGCAATTTTCCAACCAGAAGCTTCAAAACCATCTGTATTTGCATAATCTACATAACGATAATCTAACGCAACATCAAAATCAGCTTTAGAGTATCCTAATCCTATTGAATAAATTGCTGGGAAATTCATTTTAAATTCATTTGTTCCTGTATCTCCATTAGGGTACGTATTATCAAATTCAAAGTCTTTAAAGTATTGCGGACTTTTAAATGAAGCTCCAAATTTAAACCCTTTTTTAGTATCATAAAACACTCCTAACTGAGACCCTATACCTACAGCAGTCGCTTTATCTGTTTTAGCGTAACCTCCAGATGTTCTTCTTGGGTTTGCCAATGGGTTTGGAGATAGTTCTAACATTGAATAATTAAATGTTGGCTGCACACCTATAGACAGTTTCTCTGAAATTTTATACGCCCATGTAAATCCAACTTGCATTAGCATATAGCTAGATTCTAAATGTCCAAAACCATTCATTGTTTGAGGATAAAAAATTGGATTAGAATCTGTAGGAGTACCAAAAGCACTAGGGGGTACGTTTGTTTCTTCTGCAAAATCAACTCCAAAACCACTTACACCAAACACAGAAACTCCAAATTTATGCTTACTTTCTGCTTTACCCCAAGCAAACGCTATTGCTGGCATCATAGAAATTCCTAAATCAGATTCCGTAGCACCTGAAATTGCTGGAGAACCAGGTCCCATAGCATTTTTTGGTAGAGAGGAATACACTGTTGGTGTTCCTTTAAACATTCCTATATCAAATTTTAATATAGATCCATCAAAAGTTGAAAGTGTTGCGGAGTTCCATTGCATAGCCCCACTAATATCTAATGGTTGTGCTGTTGCTGCTCCACCCATAGACATATTTACAGCTCCTACTCCTTGCATTAAATGCCCTACTTGAGCAAATGAAACTGCTGTAAATAATATAAAACCGATTTTAATAAATTTTTTAAACATAATTTCTATTTTTTAATAAATTTTTGATTCAAAATTGTTTTGCCATTTTTTATTAATTAATCTAAGTATATCTACTAGATTAGTACTTTACATCAGTAAACTTCTTGTATTGAAATGCAAAGGTATAAGTGTTTTTTTTATAAAAACATGACTAATATCACTCTCAGAAAACAACGTCTTTGTGAGGAGTATGAAAGAGCGACCTGACAATCTCTATTCGGCTATCAATGGGCTATTAAAAAGATTTCTTTGGTTTTAGTTTATTGTTATGTGATTTCTCTTCTCGTTGAAATGATTGTCTTTCTTAAATAGAAATTTTGGATCTTTTTAACTTTTATATTTAAATTTTCTTTGGTTTTACATTTACTTTGTTTACTCACTCATAACGGCACGGAAAACATTTTACCATATACCATAACGATACTTTAAAACTTCCATTTTACAGCAAATGTTGGGCGGGTATAAAATCCTGATTTTCCTGCAAAATTATTACTAAATTCTATTTCTCCACCAACATCAAAATGGTTGGTAATGTGATACCATATTTGAGGTTCGGTTAAAAACACATATTTAGCATCTGTTTTTCCGTCAAAGTTAAAATCAAAATCTTCACGCCAAAAATCAGTAAAACCTTTAAAGGTCATTTTCTTTTTCCAAAAATTTAAAAACCAAACCGTTGTTATTTGAAAAGATGCATCATGCTTATCAGTAATATATTTATAAAGTATTTTTGCAGATATTCCTTTTGAAAAATCTTTAGCTGTTAGTGTATAATCAACACCTAAAAGTGCTGCGTTATTTATGGTATAACTGTAATTAACACCCTCTTTTTCATAACTCCCAAAACCACCATTAAACTCCGCATGAATACCAAACGGCATTTTTTTAGTTTTTAAAACCCTTGCTACCTCTAAATAAGCTAAACTAATACCTTTTACATTGTTAGAACTGTAGTCCATATCTACAAAAAAGAAAGTACTCCCTAATTTGTCTGGTTTAAACATTTCAAAGGTGGTGGTAATATGGTTTCGGTCAGTACCAAAGTCATAATGTACTTGAAGGTTTTGTGCTTTAGTAACTAAACTGAATATAAAAAGGCTTAAAAATATAATTTTTTGCATAACTGTAATTTATATAAAATAAGAGTGCAAAACTATAACTTGAAAACATCAACTAAATGTGTTTTTTATAAAATATTTATACCTTTTATTAACAACCTTAAATAATTTATGATAAAAAACCTAAAAACACATACCTCCTCTTTTGTCTTTTTTATTTAAAAAACAGCAATAATATTAATATTTTATACCATATAAAACACTTATGTTTTTAGGTCTAGATTCCGTACTCCCTGTTGAAGCATTAACATTTAAAGCAGGTATTGACACCCCGTGTGCATGGTTTCCTGTGCTATTTGTATTATGAGAGGGTATATAAACATTATGATTATGTGTTCCATTATTTTGTGTGTATCCTTGAATATTATAGGTGTGATAATGAGTCCCTGCAGAATCTGTATTGATATTTGTATTTGAACCCGTTGGTCCATAAAAATATGTTGATGAAAAAGCACCTGTACTTGCAGTTCTTCTTTTTAATGTTATTTGATGGTTGTGAATACCTGATCCAGATGTTGTTCCTAATTTTGAAAAATAATGGTTGTGATTACCTCCAAGAGAAGTAAATGTATTAATATTTGAAATATTATGTAAGTGGCTCCCTGCTATAGTGGTATTTATTGCACTTGGTTGTGTTGTGTGTGTATGCAACATGTTTGATGAGGGTTGTTTTGTTCCTACATTATCTCCTGTTGTTACTCCGTCACCACTATCTAAACGGGTTACTGCATCAGGATCATTTCCTGCACCATTATCATATCCTCGTAAAAAATAACCCCTATAATCTGGTAAATTAAAGGTTGTACTACCATCACCTGCACCATAAGTTACCCCAATAATGCTAAATAATTCGGCGTATAATGTTCTACTTACAGCTGCTCCATTACAAGCTAAAAACCCATTAGGAACAGTGCTTGTAGCAAATGTAAAGATGGAACCTGCTGGAACGTCATTTTTTCTATCTAAAAGTCTATTCCATTGTAGGCCATCATAATAATAAAACCCTTCAACATCATCGGTTTGGTAAACTAATAAACCTTTTGCTGCAGTGCTAATAGCAACTCTATCTACTACTGTCATTCGTGGGATTAAAATTCCTTTACTATTAGATACAATGTCTAACTTTGAAGAGTTATCTGGGTTTGTAGTACCTATTCCTACTTGAGAAAAAATAAAAAAAGGAAATAAAAATAAAAATAAATATTTCATTATATAGTTGGTTTATAGTTAATTACATCTAAATTTATAAAAAAAAATTTACCAAATCAAACTCAAGAAAACTATTTGCAAAAGCACCCTGTTATAGATAAAATACTTAAGGTTTTTGTATTTCAAAAAGATATACAAAAACATCTTTCTTAAAATTTACAAAAAAAAACCTATATTTATATTGAAGTCTTTTTTTACATTTATATTTGTTTTACTTGTTCACTCGTACCGCTACTTGTTACAAACAAGCAGTATAACACTATTTTATATGAGCGACAGCGGGGCTTCCCTTAATTAGAACTATTTAAAAATGTAAATACCAATAAGCAAAGGGTTGCTTTTTACTTAAATCAACAAAAACATATAATATTAAGTCAATTAAGCATTTTTAAGCAACTTGAAAATAGTAGTAATTTAGAATTTATGAATTAAAAAAA
>JAJRPS010000007.1 GCA_024280635.1 Bacteroidota bacterium
AACTTATTAAGATAAACAATCGTTTCAATGTTGTTTATCGTTAGATAAGTAAAGTTAGGTAAAAAAAATAAAAAAGTCAAGTGTTAGCGGTAAAAAAAACTTCAAATTATAATTTCTACTTGTTTCTCATGTAAATAAGCGTATTTTTGCACGCTATATTTAAGTCAACCTCTATTGGGTTGGTAAATGTTTGATAAAGAATATACTATGAATGCATTAATACAGAAGTCTACCGCAAATATTAAAAATGATATTTTAGCGGGTATGACGGTTTCTTTAGCCATGATACCAGAAGTAGTTGCTTTTGCTTTTGTAGCAAAAATAGATCCTTTGGTAGCGTTATCAGGAGCTTTTATTGTAGGATTAATTGCAGCTATTTTTGGCGGCAGACCGGGTTTAATATCGGGTGCAGCGGGAGCTGTAGCAGTCATTTTTGTAGACATGATAGCAAAAGGACACGCAAAAGGGTTGGCTTTTGAAACGCCTATTGATAATATGGGCTACTATTACCTTTTAGGTGCCGTTGTGTTAATGGGATTGTTGCAAATTTTTGCAGGATATTTTAAATTAGGGAGGTTTGTTCGTTTGATTCCGCACTCTGTAATGCTAGGGTTTGTAAACGGATTGGCTATTGTTATCTTTTTAGCACAAGTAAAAATGTTTCCGCAGTTACAAGTCACTTCTTTTGAAAATATAGGTGAATGGTTTTCGGGGTTATTTCATCAATTGACAGAAATAAATGCCTTAACAAAAATGATATTTTTTGTTGTAGTAACCATGTTAATTACACATTTTTTACCTAAAATAGCACCAAAGTTACCCGCCGCATTAATTGCAATTTTAATTGTAACCTTGGTTACCATTTTTGCAGAGATAGATGTAGAAACTGTTGGATCATATATTAGAAATGGTGGCGGTACAGGACTAAAAGGGGAGTTTCCAACTCCAAATGTAGAATTGTGGAGCAATCTACCTTTTAATTTGGATACTATAAAATTTATCTTTCCATATGCATTTTTAGCAGCTTCTGTTGGTTTAATAGAGTCATTAATGACCTTAAATTTAGTAGATGAATTGACTGAAACACGAGGAAACGGTAATAGAGAATGTGTAGGACAGGGTATTGGTAATATTGTAAGCGGTCTTTTTGGTGGCACAGGAGGTTGTGGTATGATTGGTCAAACCATGATTAATATCAATGCAAAAGGTAGAGGGAGATTGTCAGGTATTATAATGGCATTAACCTTATTGTCATTCATTTTATTTGCTGATAAATATATAGAAATGGTGCCTATTTCAGCATTGGTAGGCGTAATGTTTATTATGGTAATTGAAACTTTTGCTTGGTCTAGTTTTCGCATCATGCGTAAAATACCAAAGTCAGATGCATTTGTATTGGTAGCGGTATCAGTAATTACCGTTTTTGTAGATTTAGCGATTGCTGTTTTTGCAGGGGTAATCATATCGGCATTAGTGTTTGCATGGGAAAATGCTAAAAAAATTAGAGCACGTAAACGTTTTAAAGAGGATGGAACTAAAGTATATGAAATATTCGGGCCTTTATTTTTTGGAAGTATTCAGGCATTTAATGAAAAATTTGATGTAAAAAATGATCCTGAAAAAGTAGAAATAGATTTTTTAGAATCTCGTGTTTCCGATCACTCTGCTTTAGAAGCGTTACATAATTTAGTAGAACGCTATGAGAACGCAGGTAAAAAAGTAACCCTAAAGCATTTGTCAGAAGAATGTAAAGATTTGATGATAAAAGCTTCCCCAAAATTAGTAAGTGTTATAGAAGAGGCTATTGATGATCCGCGTTATCATGTAATGACAGATGGTGATTTTATTTAATCACGAGAGAGGATAGTTAATAAATTTTAATGAGTAGTATGTTGTTTTTGTGTTGTATAGAAGGTTCTTACGTTTAACTTTTCATTCTTCCTCATCTCTATACGCACTGGGTAGTAAATTAGGAATTAGTTTAATTAATAAAGGCAATAATAATGCACCACCCGGAAGCATAAAAACGGTAAAAGCAGGGATGCTTTTTAAAACATCAAGCAATTGTTCTTTTACCTTAGCTTTTTCTTGAACAGTAAGTTTTCGGGTAGTAGAAACTTTTAGTAAAACAACAAGTTCCTTACTTTCTTTAAGCTCTTGCAGTAAACAATTTTTATTGCGTTCTAAAAATATATTGATATCTTCTTTAGTCATTTTCATGGGTGATAATATAAAACTAATTCTGGGTTTTTAGCGTAATCTTCTTAAAAAAGAGGATAGGTATAAAATAAACAATCCATCAATACTAAATTAATATTGATGGATTTGTTTAGAATAGAAATTTATTTTTAGAAACAGTATTTGTTTTCGGTAGTTACCTTTTCAGCAATTTCATTTCTTAAATTTATAACATTTGGATGGTTGGTATATTTGGTAAACCTACGTAATCCCATTAACATCATTTTTTGTTCATCACCTTCTGCAAAGTATAAAATACCTTCTTTTGCTTTATCGCTTACAATATCAACTGCTTTGTATAAGTTTAATTGTGACATTGCAATTTGTGTTTTTTGTGAATCTTCACCAAAACGTTTGGCGTTTTTCTCAGTTCTTAAAATTACCGATTCAGCCATATAAATTTCAATTAAAATATCAGAAGCAGCTAATAATAATTGTTGATGACTTTCTAATTCAGGACCAAATTTTTGAATAGCAGCTCCTGCTACCATTAAAAATACTTTTTTTAATTTGGCAAGTATTGCTTTTTCTTCTGAAAATAATTCTGAATAATCAGGAATATCAAAACTAGGTATTGCTGTCAACTCATCAGCAACTGCCATGGCAGGTGTTAACAAATCTACATGCCCTTTCATTGCTTTTTTAATTAACATTCCAACCGTTAACATTCGATTAATTTCATTGGTGCCTTCATAAATACGAGAAATACGAGCATCTCTCCAAGCGGATTCCATTGGAGTATCGGCAGAGAATCCCATTCCGCCAAAAATTTGAATTCCCTCATCTGTAGTTTTTTGAGCATCTTCAGAAACTCTAACTTTTAAGATAGAACATTCAATAGCATATTCTTCAACACCTTTTAACTCTGCTTCTTGATGTGTATTTCCGTCTGCTTCACGCATAGCAATACGATCTTCAATGTTTTTTGAAGCCCTGTATGCTGCTGATTCATCTACATATGCCGCTGTTGACATTTCTGCTATTTTTGCTTTGATGGCTCCAAATTGAGCGATAGGTGTTTTAAATTGCTTGCGTTCATTGGCATATTTTACCGCTTCAGTAGTAACCCTACGTTGTGCATCTAAACAAGCTGCGGATAATTTTATACGTCCAATATTTAAAGCATTCATGGCAATTTTAAAACCTTTACCTCTTTCAGAAAGCATGTTTTCTATAGGCACTTTGGTGTCGCTAAAAAATACTTGACGGGTAGAGGAGGCGTGAATACCTAATTTGTGTTCTTCATCACCTAAAGTAATTCCGTTCGGATTGTTTTTATCATATTCTACAATGAAACTGGTAATGTATTTATCATCTTCAATACGCGCAAATACAATCATAAGGTTACAAAATCCTGCGTTAGAAATCCACATTTTTTGTCCAGAAATAGAATAGTATTTACCATCATCAGATAAAACGGCTTTTGTTTTACCAGAGTTAGCATCAGATCCTGCACCTGGTTCCGTTAAGCAATATGCACCAATCCATTCTCCAGAAGCTAATTTGGGAACGTATTTTTGTTTTTGGGCTTCAGTACCATATAATGTAATGGGCATGGTGCCAATTCCTGTATGTGCACCAAAAGCAGTACCTAAAGATCCTGTTGCACCTGATATATAATCACAAACTAACATGGTAGAAACAAAGCCCATTCCCATACCGCCATAAGCTTCAGGTACAGCAACACCTAATAAACCTAGATCTCCAATTTTTTTCATGAGTTCTTCGGTTAAAGCATAGTCTTTTTTCTCAAAACGTGCTTTATGTGGCCAAACCTCACGATCTACAAATTCAGTGACCATTGCTTTCATCATTTTCTGCTCTTCTGTAAAATCTTCAGGAGTAAAAATGTCTTCGCAATTGGTTTCTTTTACAATAAATTGTCCGCCTCTTAGTATTTCCTTATCGTTAGTCATAATGATTTTATTTTTTTGATGTTTTGTAATTCAAAATTATTTTATTTTTCTTATTTTATTTCTTCTCTTTGGGAAGACTAGGGTGTTTTTTTTTATTTTAAAAACTCAAAAATCCCGCAAGCTCCTTGTCCTGTACCTACACACATGGTTACTGCACCGTATTTACCTTGCATGTTTTGCTTGCGCATTTCGTCAAACAATTGAACCGATAATTTAGCTCCTGTGCAACCTAAAGGATGTCCTAAAGCAATGGCGCCACCGTTTACGTTTATAATGTCTGGGTTTAAGTTTAACTCCCTAATTACCGCTAATGATTGTGAGGCAAAAGCTTCGTTTAATTCAATTAATGCTAAATCTGATTGTTTTAAACCTGCTTGTTTTAATGCTTTTGGAATTGCTTTTACAGGTCCAATTCCCATAATACGAGGTTCAACACCGGCTGCTGCGTAATTAACCATACGAGCAATAGGTTCTAAGTTTAATTCCTTTACCATATCTTCACTCATCACCATTACAAAGGCTGCTCCATCACTCATTTGTGAAGAGTTACCAGCAGTGACACTACCCCCTTGAGCAAAAACTGCTCTTAATTTGTTTAAAACTTCAATGCTGGTTCCTTTACGAGGACCTTCATCTTTAGTTACGGTGTATGATTTTGTTGCTTTTTTACCGTTGGCATCTACATAAATTTGATTTACGGTAATGGGTACTATTTGATCTTGAAAACGATTTTCTGCTTGTGCTTTTAAAGCTTTCATATGCGATTGAAAAGCAAATTCATCTTGGTCTTTCCTTGATACATTAAATTGGTTTGCCACCGCTTCTGCGGTATTTCCCATTCCCCAATAATAATCTTCATGACCAGATTTTGCTAAATCGTAGTTTAACTCTGGTTTGTTACCTGTCATAGGTACTGAGCTCATGCTTTCTGCTCCCCCTGCAATAATACAGTCTGCCATACCACTTTGTATTTTAGCCGTTGCCATTGCAATAGTTTCTACTCCAGATGAGCAAAAACGATTTACGGTTACTCCAGGAACATCAACGGTTTCTAATCCCATTAAAGAAATTAGACGTGCCATATTTAACCCTTGAGAACCTTCAGGCATTGCATTACCTACCATAACATCGTCAATTCTGGTTTTATCTAAATTAGGTAACTCTTTCATCATGTATTGAATAGTCTCGGCCGCCAATTCGTCCGTTCTTTTAAAACGAAATAATCCTTTAGGAGCTTTGGTTACTGCGGTTCTGTATGCTTTTACTATATATGCTGTTTTCATAATTTTTGCTTTGTTTTAGAAAAAGAGAGTAGGATATAATTTCTTTTATCTCTTGTCTTTATTCTTCTATCTGTTACTAATTTCTTAAGGGTTTTCCTTTTTTAAGCATGTGCTCTAATCGCTCTAAGGTTTTTCGCTCAGTAGTTAGTGATAAAAACGCTTCTCTTTCAAGGTCTAATAAATATTGCTCTGTTACTAATGTAGGTTCGGATAGATCACCACCTGCCATTACGTAAGCAAGTTTGTTTGCAATTTTTTGATCGTGTTCAGAAATATAGTGACTCGCTTCCATAGCATCAGTACCTACTATAAACATTCCTAATGCTTGTTTCCCTAAAACTTTTACGTCTTTACGGCGCATGGGTTGTGTGTAACCGTGTTCTGCCATTATAATTGCTTGTGCTTTTGCGGTTGCTATTTGACGGTCTTTATTCACCACAATGATGTCTTTTCCTTTTTGTAATAAGCCTAAATCAAAAGCTTCATAACCAGATGTTGATACTTTTGCCATACCAATGGTTAAGAAGTTTTCTTGTAATACATTCAATTCTATATCTCCTTTTTTAAAAGAATCAGAAGCTCTTAAAGCCATCTCTTTAGAACCACCACCACCAGGGATTAGGCCTACACCAAATTCTACTAGTCCCATATAGGTTTCAGCAGCGGCTACAACTTTATCAGCGTGTAAGGATAGTTCACAACCACCACCAAAAGTCATTCCGTGCGGTGCGGCTACGGTTGGTATTGATGAGTATCGCATACGCATCATCGTATCCTGAAAATACTTAATTGCCATATTCATTTCGTCATACTCTTGCTCAATTGCTAGCATAAATATCATTCCGATATTTGCGCCTACTGAGAAATTAGCTGCTTGATTACCAATAACCAAACCTCTAAAATTTTGTTCGGCTAGATCAATACCTTTATTAATACCTGCTAAAACATCACTACCAATGGAGTTCATTTTAGACTGGAATTCGACATTTAATATACCGTCACCAATATCTTCTATAACAACACCAGAATTTTTAAAGACTTCAGTTGTTTTTCTAATATTGTTTAAGATGATGAATGCATCTTGTCCAGGAACTTTAGTTTGTTTTTTTGAAGGAATATCATAAAAATAGGTAGCGCCTTCTTTTACAGTATAGAATGATGTGTTTTCTGAAGCTAACATATCGGTTACCCAATTGGCAGGTGTTAGGCCTTCAGTTTTCATCATTTCAATTCCTTTTGCTACACCAATTGCGTCCCAAATTTGAAATGGACCGTGTTCCCAACCGAAACCAGCTTTCATAGCATCGTCAATTTTATAAAGATCATCCGATATTTCAGGAATTCTATTGGAAACATAAGCGAATAATGCCGCGAAACTTTTGCGATAAAAATCACCAGCTTTATCTTTTCCTTTTACTAATACTTTAAAACGATCAATTACATTGTCAATAGTTTTGGTCATTTCTAGTGTTGCAAACTTTGCTCGTTTTTTAGGACGGTATGCTAAGGTATTTAAGTCTAAAGATAAGATTTCTTTTTTACCATCTTCAGAAACCACTTTTTTATAAAAACCTTGTTTGGTTTTACTACCCAACCATTTATTTTCCATCATGGTATTGATGAATGCAGGGAGTTTAAATAAATCGTGATTTTCATCATTTGGACAATTGTCATAAATACCATTGGCTACATGAACCAAAGTGTCTAGTCCTACTACATCAACGGTACGAAAAGTTGCCGATTTTGGACGGCCAATAACAGGACCTGTTAATTTGTCAACTTCCTCAACGGTTAAATCCATTTCTTTTACCATATGAAACAAGCTCATAATGCTAAATATACCGATTCTATTCCCAATAAAAGCAGGAGTGTCTTTTGCGATAACGGATGTTTTTCCTAAGAATTTTTCTCCATAAGCATTCAAAAAATATAGCACTTCAGGAGTGGTATTGGGTCCAGGGATAATTTCAAATAATTTTAAATATCGTGCAGGGTTAAAAAAGTGTGTTCCACAAAAATGCTTTTGGAAATCGTCACTACGCCCTTCACTCATGAATTGAATTGGAATCCCGGAGGTGTTTGAGGTAATTAAGGTACCTGGTTTACGATATTTCTCAATGTTTTCAAATACCGATTTTTTAATATCTAAGCGTTCCACAACTACTTCAATAATCCAATCGGCAGTTGCAATTTGTGCAATATCGTCTGTAATGTTTCCTGTGGTAATTCTATTTGCAAATTTTTGATTGTAAATAGGGGAGGGTTTTGATTTTAAAGCATTTTTTAAATGATCATTAACCAAACGGTTACGTACTATTTTATCTTCTAGTGTTAAGCCTTTTGCTTTCTCTTTAGCGGTTAGCTCTCTTGGAGTGATGTCTAATAATAAGACTTCTACGCCAATATTGGCAAAGTGGCAAGCAATACCGCTTCCCATAATTCCAGAACCAATTATGGCTACTTTTTTAATGTGTCTTTGCATGGTATTAGTTTTTATTAAATATTTTACGTTGATGTATTAAGTTGAGAATGGTTTCAGAAACTTCAAAAAAATGTGCAATTTTTTCAGCATCTAAATTTTTATTTACATTCTCATTAAATGAGATTACTTTTTCTTTGGATAAGTTACGCATTTCTATACCTAAATCAGTTAAAAAAATTAAAACACTACGCCCATCTTCTTGATGTTTTTCACGACGGATGAGTTTTTGTTCTTCCATTTTTTTTAAAGTACGTGATAAGCTAGTTGCTTCCATTCCCATTTTAGGGCCTAAAGTAGTAGAAGGGGTACCTTTTTTGTCAATGTTTAGAAGCGTAAAAGCTACAGCCATTGTAGCACCATATTTTCCAGCTTCTTCATTGTATAGTTTAGCTACAGCTTGCCAAGTAGCTCTCAATGTATGGTCAATAGTATGTTTTTGCATTATTTGTTGTGAATTTCAATTCCAAATATACAATAAAATACTATGCACGCATAGTATTTTATTGTATATTTTTTAATAAAAGTTATAGTGTTTGATAAATGTTTTTAAGAGTTTGGTTGTAAATGCCTTGGCAATAGGAGGGATACTTAAGTAATCACATAAACTACATTAAAGCCTAAAAAGAATTTGTAAATAATAAAATCTTCCTATTAGGCTTCAATTGATAAATATTCTTTAATTTTAAATTTTTAAATCTTTTAGACTTTTTTATGAAATTAGATATACTAGCTTTCGGGGCACATCCAGATGATGTAGAATTAGGTGCAGGGGCAACTTTAGCAAAAGAAACAGCGAATGGTAAAAAGGTAGGTATTGTTGATTTAACTCAAGGCGAACTCGGTACACGTGGTTCAGCATCCTTACGAGAAAAAGAAGCTGAAAAAGCTAAAAAAATATTAGGTGTTGCGGTACGTGAAAACCTAAAATTTGCAGATGGTTTTTTTATAAATGATAAAAGACATCAATTAGAAGTGATAAAAATAATACGCAAATACCAACCTAAAATAGTATTGTGTAATGCCGTTTCAGATAGGCATATTGATCACCCAAAAGGAAGTAGTTTGGTGTCAGATGCTTGTTTTTTATCGGGTTTAGCAAAAATTGAAACAGAGATAGATGGAAAACAACAACAAAAATGGCGACCATTAGTAGTGTATCATTATATACAATGGGAAAATATAAAACCTGATTTTGTAGTAGATGTAACAGGATTTATGGAGCAAAAAGTAGCCTCTGTTTTAGCGTATGGTTCACAATTTTATGATCCAAACAGTAAAGAAAGTAATACGCCTATAACCAGTAAAAACTTTTTAGAAAGCATCACTTACCGAGCGAAAGACTTAGGACGTTTAATAGGTACGGACTACGCAGAAGGTTTTACTACGGAGCGTTTTGTAGCTGTAAACAGCCTAGATGATTTGCGATAACATAAACAAATTGAACGACTTAAAAAAAAGAATAAAAAAAATTATTTTTTTCTTTTAAAAATGTAAGATTATTGTTTACATTTGCAACCGCAATAAATAATTTTATTTAAAGCACTTCAAGCAATGAAGTAAAAATAAAACACGGTGGTTGTAGCTCAGTTGGTTAGAGCATCGGTTTGTGGTACCGAGGGTCGTGGGTTCGAATCCCATCTTCCACCCATTTTTTTTAAATCCTTTCAGTTTACTGGAAGGATTTTTTAGTGTCACATTATTTTTATATCAAAACCTATTACAAAATAAATATAACCTTATCTTTGTCAAAAAAAACAGGATACAGTGCAACAGCCCTGAAACATTGTAATAAAAAAAATTAATACCTCAACTTAATCCGTCACCATGAAAAAACAAATATTATTTTTAAGCCTTTTATGGCTAAGTTGTACAGCATTATTAGCGCAAAAAACAAAGATAAAAATAGATTTTAACAAGCATACTTTAACACGTACTTTTGATAGTGTGTACCAGTATTCTAATAATTATCAAGAGTTTAAAGTGGTAAAGAGAGTTTGGTTGCAATCTTTTAAAAAGAAATTATCAGATAGTTTAGATGCGCAAAAAAAGGTTATTCGAAATTTGGAACATACCATTGCTTCTCAAAGTAAAAAAAGCGAAAGCTTAATAGCGGAAATAGAAACACTAAATAACTCTGTAGCAGCAGTAAATGCAGATAAAGATAGTATTTCGTTTTTAGGGTCCAATTTAAAAAAGGAACGTTTTAAAGTTATATTTTGGGGCGTTACTGCATTGTTGCTAGGTTTGCTAGGTTTCTTTATTTTTAAGTTTAAAAACAGCAATGATGTTACTAAAATAGCAAAAGAAGAGCTTCAAAACGTAGAAAAGGAGTTTGAAATACACCGTAAAACCGCTTTAGAGCGTGAACAAAAAGTGATGCGAAAGCTACAAGACGAAATCAATAAAAACAGAGCATAAGTATGCGTATTGATATTATTACCATATTACCAGAATTGATGCAAAGTCCATTTAGTGCCTCTATTTTAAAACGAGCACAAGAGAAAGGAGTTGTTGAAATTCATTTTCATAATTTAAGAGATTATAGTACCAACAAACAAAAAAGTATTGATGATTATCAATTTGGTGGTGGTGCAGGTATGGTGATGATGATAGAGCCAATTGATTTGTGTATTACAAAACTAAAGGCAGCACGTAATTATGACGAAGTGATTTATATGACTCCAGATGGAGAAACTTTAAATCAAGGTATGGCAAACACATTGTCATTACATGAAAATATTATCATTTTATGTGGGCATTATAAAGGAGTAGATCAACGAGTGCGTGATTTGTTTATTACCAAAGAAATATCAATAGGTGATTTTGTGTTGTCTGGAGGGGAATTGGCAGCAAACGTATTGTGTGATGCGGTTATTAGATTAATTCCAGGGGTTTTAAATGATGAAACTTCTGCATTGACGGATTCTTTTCAAGATGATTTATTAGCGCCACCGGTATATACGCGTCCTTCCGATTATAATGGGAATAAAGTACCTGATGTATTACTGTCTGGTAATTTTCCAAAAATAGAACAATGGCGTGAAGAACAAGCATACCAACGTACCAAAGAGAGAAGACCAGACTTACTAGACTAACCTTTTTGCGTTAGTGATTGCACAGTTATACTTTAGGTTTTGATGGATATTATTTTATTTAAAAGTAAAGCGATTTTATGAGCTCTTGCTTTTAAAAGCTAAAATAAAACCAGCAAAAGATGAAGATAAAAGTAAAAGCACGTACAACGCCCAAATTAAAAGGAAACAATATCCTGAAGTCTTTATCGTTAATATATTGAAAAACGCTATTTTTGTTTCACATATTTAGATACATGAAGAAAATATTAATACTTATTGCAATTTTATTTGCCTTTACCGTAACGGCGCAAACGCGTAAATACTCAAATGAATTTTTAAATATTGGGGTAGACGCAGCCGCATTTGGATTGTCAAATGCAGTGGTAGCGAATACAGAAGATGTGAATTCGGGATACTGGAATCCTGCGGGGTTATTGAATTTGAAAGATCAACAAATATCTTTAATGCATGCCAGTTATTTTGCAGATATTGCGAATTATGATTACGTAGGTTATGCGCAACCCATTGACGAAAAAAGTGCTTTTGCGATTTCAATAATTCGTTTTGGAGTGGATGATATTTTAGATACTACAACGCTTATTGAGGCTGATGGAAGTATTAATTATAATAATATTAGCTTGTTTTCAGCTACGGATTATGCTTTTACACTTTCTTATGCTCGTGATTTAGGGGTTAAAAATTTACGCTTTGGTGCAAGTGTGAAAATTATTAGAAGGATTATTGGAGATTTTGCTAATTCTTGGGGATTCGGTTTTGACGCAGGTTTGCAATATGATTATGAAAAATGGCACTTCGGATTAATGGCACGAGATATTACCACTACTTTTAATACGTGGAGTTTTGATGAAGATAAATTTGAGGATATTAAAAATGCGATTCCGGGGCAAAACCAAGAGTTGCCAGAAAAAACAGAAATTACATTACCAAAATTGCAGTTGGGGTTTGCTCGTACTTTTGCAATGAAAAATAAATTAAGCTTGCAGACAGAATTAGATTTAAACATTCGTTTTTCGGAAACTAATGATTTGATTTCATCTTCCTTTGCAAGTATAAATCCTGCTTTAGGTTTGCAGTTAGACTATAATAAACTAGTTTTTTTACGTGCTGGAGTGGGTAATTTTCAGGAAGTTACACAGTTAGAAGGTGGGGAGAAAATAGGTGTGCAACCCAATATGGGACTTGGTTTTCATTACAAAGGTATTTATATTGATTATGCGTTAACCAATCTTGGAAAAACGGATGAAAGTTTGTACTCTAATATTTTCTCTGTAAAATTAGATTGGAGTGTATTTGGGAAGTAAACAATATAAGTAGTATTTAAGCTTTATATGATTCAGAAAATTACAATTTACATCTTTTTATTGCTGGCAAGTAGTAGTTTTGGTCAGCAAAACATTCGCTTTTCAGATAGTCTGATCGTTTCAGTACTTACTTGCGGTACGGGAGATGAATTATATAGCCAGTTTGGGCACAGTGCTTTTAGAATTCAAGATCATATTAATCATATTGATATTGTGTATAATTATGGGGTTTTTGATTTTTCTAAGCCTAATTTTTACACCAATTTTGTAAAAGGAAAACTGTACTATAAATTAGGGTATAACAGTTATTATAATTTTATTAGACAGTATGAATATGAAAATAGAAGTGTTTTTGAACAAACATTAAATTTAACCTCTGACCAAAGAGAAAAATTGGTTGCTTTTTTACAAAATAATGCGAAACCTGAAAATGCAACGTATCAGTATACCTTTTTTTATAATAATTGTGCTACTAAAATTAGAGATGTATTAGAAACGGTTTTCCCAGAACAAATTACATTTCACAATTTTTTAAAAACAAATTATACACAGCGTGATTTAATTAATAATAATGTGCCTCATAACAGTTGGTCAAACGTAGGAATTAATCTTGCTTTAGGAAGTGTAATAGATAAAAAAGCAACTCCAAGAGATTATCAATTTTTACCAGAATATATTGCTAAATCATTTGAGCATGCAAGTATAAATAAAAAGTCTTTAGTGCAAAAAGAGCAATTGCTTTTGGCTAAAAAAGAAGTAGCTGCTCAATTTAGTATAGGAAGTCCGTATGTTATTTTCACACTAATTGGGATGCTGATTTTAGCAATCACTTATTTTGATGCCAAAAAGGAAAAACGCAGTGGATATTTGGATTTTATCTTGCATTTTATCACTGGTTTTTTAGGTGTTGCAGTATTGTTACTGTGGTTTGCAACGTATCATGCTGAAACAAAAAATAATTTGAATATTTTATGGGCAGTAGCACCTAATTTTGTGATAGCTTTTATGATGCTAAAAAAGAAATTAGCGAAATGGTTATTGCATTATTATACCTTTTTATTAGTATTATTAGTAATACTAATAGTTGTTTGGGTATTAAAAATAGAAGTATTCGCTTATGCTATGATTCCGTTTTTTATAGCGCTGTTTGTTAGGTGTTTGTATGTGCATAAGCATTTGCGTACACAGCATAAAGGTTAAGGTTGTAGGTAGTGTTTATTGTGTGTTTAAAGCCGTGATACTTTCAGTCAAGCATGAACTTAATAAAAAAAATCTGGTTTAGTAAGAAGTAGTAATAAAACTAACACTTTGTAGCCAATTGTGTTCTATTCCACAAGTAATTTATAAATTCCAGTTTGAGTGTTCAATTCAAATTCAGAATCAGTAATAGTAATTTCATGATATTTTGTATGGCTGCAACACTTTTCTGTTTTTCTTTCGGCATTAACGTAAAAATTAAAAATATGATTGTCAGCAATATCAACTTTTAGGTTTACAATTTCTGTTTTCCAACCTACTGAATTGATTTGAATCAAATTAACATTATTCTCTGAAATAAATACAAAAGCTATAGGTTCATTATTATTCAAAACATCAGTTATTGTTATATTATTGGGTTCAAAAGTTCCGTTTGTGAATAAATTTTCTCTACTTATTTTGTCTATAATTTCAAACATAAAAGTTTGTGTCGGAGTAAAACATTCTCCACAATCATACTATTTACAACTTAGTAAAGTAGTAAATAGTATGATTAGTAATAAGTTGTTTTTTTTCATTTATAATTCTTTTAAGACTTCAATTTATAAATGTTTGGCAATTTAAATTTCAATAGGTTTTAGTTAGGATTTGGTTTTAATAAGCAGCAAACCTAAAAAAGTTAAAAAACCGTTGAGTATTAAAATAAAAAATCCAAACTCAAAACCAAACCATTTCACACTATTTACGGTAATAAAATAGGATAATATTGGTGCTAAAATGGCAATAATTGGAACCAATTTGTCTTTTACATTCCATTTGGTAAACAATCCAAAAGCATATAATCCTAAAAGCGGACCATAAGTATACCCTGCAAATTTGAAGAGTTTAGCCACTACGCTAGCATCTTTTAATAGATATTTAAATGCAATAATAACAAAAATTAATACCACAGATATTAAAATGTGTATTTGTTTTCTAATTGCAATTTGTTTTTTAGCATTGTATTTTTTTTCAATATCTAAAATATCAATACTAAAAGAAGTAGTTAGTGATGTTAATGCACTATCAGCACTACTATAAGCTGCCGCAATAAGCCCTAATAAAAAGAAAATAAATACACCTGCGCCAAAATGTTCTTTTGCTAATATAGGAAAAAGTTGATCTTTATGAGCATCAATACCATTTTGTTGTGCATAAACGGTAAGTAAAAGCCCTAAGCTTAAAAAGATAAAATTAACAACCACAAGAACAATGGTAAACCAAAAAATATTTTTTTGGGCATCTTTTAAGGTTTTACAAGTCAAGTTTTTTTGCATCATGTCTTGATCTAATCCTGTCATTACAATAGCAATAAAAGCCCCTGATAAAAATTGTTTCCAAAAATAATTACCCGCTTTTACATCGTCAAAAAAGAACATTTTAGAAAAATCATTATCTAAAACAAACCCTAAAGTAGATTTTCCGTTTAAATTTAGCTCATTACTAACAAAATAGATGGTTACTCCTACAGCAATAAGCATAAATAAGGTTTGCAATGTATCTGTCCAAACAATAGTTTTAATACCCGATTTAAAAGTGTACACCCAAATGAGTAATATGGTTATGGTTACGGTTTGCCAAAATTGAATTCCCAAGTCATCAAACAATATAATTTGCAATACATTGGCGACTAAAAAAAGTCGGAAACTTGCTCCAATAACTCTAGATATTAGAAAAAAACTTGCCCCTGTTTTGTAAGCGTATTTTCCAAAACGTGTTTCTAAATAAGTGTAAATAGAGGTTAAGTTGAGTTTGTAATATAGTGGCAATAACACCAAACCAATAACAGCGTAACCAATAATATACCCAAAAACCATTTGCATATAGCTAAACTGTGAGGTTTCTATCCATCCAGGAACCGATATAAAAGTAACACCAGATAGTGAAGCGCCAATCATTCCAAAGGCAACTACATACCAAGGCGATTGCTTATTACCTTTAAAAAAGGAATCGTTATCGGATTTTTTACCGGTGAAATAAGAAATTAAGATGAGTAGTCCAAAATAGGTAGCTATCAGTAATATGATTTGTGTGGTAGTCATGATTGTATTTTCTATGCCGAAAATAGCAAAAAAATAGTGATTAATTTTGAAAAATTTAAAAATACTCCATAGTATAAGGATAAAATTGTAAATTCGCCACTATGGAATTTTCTTCAAAACTTCTTGAAAATGCAGTGTATGAAATGTCACAATTGCCTAGTGTAGGTAAGCGTACAGCATTGCGTTTGGTGTTGCATTTATTGCAACAAGATGCAAAGCAAACCGAACGATTGGCATTTGCCTTAAGTCAATTGCGGAGTGAAATTAAGCATTGTAAAAAATGTCACAATATTTCTGATGTAGCGCTTTGTGAAATTTGTGCCAACCCCTTGCGTAATGAACGTTTAATTTGTGTGGTAGAAGATATTAGAGATGTAATGGCAATAGAAAGTACGGGGCATTTTAGAGGGATGTATCACGTTTTAGGAGGTAAAATATCACCTATTGACGGTATTGGACCATCAGAATTAAATATTGAAACATTAGTAGATAAAGTAAAAAATAAAGCAGTAGATGAAATTATTTTTGCGCTAAGCGCTACTATGGAAGGTGATACCACTAATTTCTATATTTTTAAGCAAATAGAGGCTTTTAATATTACGGTTTCTACTATTTCTAGAGGGATTGCAATTGGTAATGAGTTGCAATATGCTGATGAGGTTACTTTAGGTAGATCTATTTTACACCGTATCCCTTTTGAACAAAGCTTGAAAGGGTAGTTATGCAATTATCTGTAATCATATTGAATTATAAAGTACCTTATTTTTTAACCTTATGTTTAAAAAGTGTGCAAGCAGCAATAGTAAATTTAGATGCTGAAATTATTGTAATCGATAACAACTCAGAAGATGAAAGCTGTCAATTGGTGTCTGATTTGTTTCCGGAAGTAATCCTACTCAAAAACACTAAAAATGTAGGTTTCTCTAAAGCTAATAATCAAGCAGTAAAAAGCGCAAAAGGAGAATATGTTTGTATTTTAAATCCAGATACTGTTGTTGCAGAAGACACCTTTACAACCCTTTTAAAATTTATAAGCACAAAAAGTAATGTAGGAATTGTAGGATGTAAATTGATTGATGGTGCAGGTAAATATCTGCCAGAAAGTAAGCGAAATATCCCCACACCAGAAATAGCGATAAAAAAGATTTTCGGTTTTTCTAAGAATTATTATGTCAATGATGTGCAAGAGAATGAAATTGGAAAAGCAGCTGTATTTGTAGGCGCTTTTATGCTAATAAAGCGTAGTGTATATGAACAAGTAGGTGGTTTTGATGAAGACTATTTTATGTACGGAGAAGATATTGATTTGTCTTATAAAATACAACAAGCTGGTTTTGGTAATTATTATAATGGGCAAGTAACAGTAATTCATTATAAAGGAGAAAGTACTTTAAAAAACGCACAATATGCTTCTCGGTTTTATGGGGCAATGCAATTGTTTTATCAAAAACATTTTCGTAAAAATATTCTTTTTGATGCACTTGTTTTTCTAGGAATAAAAATATTACCACTCTTGCCAACATCACCCAAAAAAATAGCAATAAAAGAAACAATAGTTTTAGATAATCATAAAACATCTTTTAAAAAAATTATCCAAACTATTGCCACACAGCAAAATTATTATACCATTATCCCCAACGGTTGTAAATTTAGTATTGGAAGTAATAGTTCCAATAGTAGAGGAGAAGTAGAACATTACGTTTAAAAATAGTATGCACGCATAATAAAATTATGTATCTTTGGGTAAAATAATTACGTTATGCAAAAACCTACATTACAAGAAATATTAAACATAAAACACCCCATTATCATGGCACCCATGTTTTTGGTGTCTAATGTAGCAATGAGTATTGCTGGAATGAAAAAAGGTGTTGCAGCTTGTATTCCTGCTTTAAATTATAGAACTTTAGAGGAACTTCGAGCCGCTTGTAAACAATTAAAAGCTGCTAAAACGGATAATGGTGCGTTTGGTTTTAATTTAATAGTAAGCAAGTCAAATCCAAAATTTGAAGGACAATTAGAAGTGATTTGTGAGGAAGGAGCTGATTTTATTATCACCTCATTAGGAAGTCCAAAAACAACAATACTAGCGGCACATAAAGTAGGAATTAAAGTTTTTTGTGATGTTGTAAACCTAGAACATGCTAAAAAAGTAGAGGTTTTAAAGGCCGATGCCTTAATAGCGGTAAACAATGAAGCAGGAGGGCATAGGGGGAATATTGCACCTCAAAAATTAATACAAGAATTAAATGAAAATACCAGTTTACCTGTAATATCTGCAGGAGGTGTGGCTACAAAAAAAGACATTGATAAAATGTTAAGCTATGGAGCTGTAGGGGTATCCGTAGGGAGTTTGTTTATTGCGAGTACCGAATCTAGTGTGTCTGAAGCATATAAGCAAGCTTGTGTGGATTATAATGCCGATGATATTGTAATGACAGAAAAAATATCAGGAACCCCATGTACGGTAATTAACACACCGTATGTGCAAAAAATTGGCACAAAAGAATCGTGGTTAGAAAACCTGCTAAATAAAAATAAATCTTTAAAAAAATGGGTGAAGATGATTCGGTTTTCAATAGGAATGAATGCCGTTACTAAAGCCGCAAATAGTGCAACATACAAAACGGTTTGGGTTGCAGGACCTAGTATTTCACATACCAAAGCTATTTTACCTGTTGCAAAAATTATAGATAAATTGATAAAATAAAAAGCAGTCAATACTTATTGATTATCATTTATTTCTCAGATAAAAACAAAGCAGTTTTATAAGATGTGATCATTAACTCTTTTTCTGCACCACTTCAAATAACTTTTGATCTTCCAATTTTAAGGTTTTAGAAGGGTAACGTAGTATCATGGAGTAATCATGAGTTGCCATTAATATGGTATTACCCTGTGTATTAATTTCCCGTAAAACTTCCATGATTTCAATACTGGTTTGTGGGTCTAAATTCCCCGTAGGTTCATCGGCTAAAATAAGCTCTGGGTTGTTTAATAAAGCTCTTGCAATAGCAACACGTTGTTGTTCGCCTCCTGATATTTGATGCGGATATTTAAACCCTTTGTTTTGCATATTCACTTTCGTTAATACCTCATCTATTTTGGTTTTACATTCAGTTTTATTTTTCCAACCTGTAGCTTTTAAAACAAATTCTAAATTATCAAAAATAGTACGGTCACTTAATAATTTAAAATCTTGAAAAACAATGCCTAATTTACGACGTAAAAACGGAATTTCCTTTTCCTTTAAGTTATTCAAGTCATAGCCAACAATGCTTCCTTCTCCTTTCTGTAAAGGTAAATCGGCATATAGGGTTTTCATAAAACTACTTTTTCCAGCACCCGTTTTACCAATTAAGTACACAAATTCTCCTTTGTTTATAGTTAAATTGATGTTGGATAGGACTAAGTTTTCTTTCTGAAAAATAGAAGCCTCTTTTAAGGTTAAAATAGATTCTGACATAGATATTGGAATGATTTAGGGTAAAAGTAACAACTTAAATTGAGATAATATAACAGTGTGATAAAATTATTATGTGTACGAAGGTATTTCTTGTAAAAAATGATAGCGGTTTTGAGAGTAATTCATTGTGCAATAGTAGTGGTTTAAACCATTAGTAACCATTAAATAATTGGCCTGTAGTTGTAAATTGTACTGTGCTATTTGATCAAAAGTTTTTTGAGTAATCTTAATTTTAGGAGCTTTACATTCAATTAATAGATGAATACTACCATCGGTATTAAAAACCACAATATCATATCGTTTTTTTAATTTGTTGATTTTTATTTCTTTTTCAACATTAATTAAACTCTTCGGAAAGTGTTTTTCTTCCATTAAAAAACGCACGCAATGTTGACGCACCCATTCTTCTGGAGTGAGTACAATAAATTTTTTACGGATTTCATCAAAAATACTTACTTTATTTTCGCTATTTTTGAATCGGAATTGATATGGATGAAAATTTAGTTTTTGCACAGGGTAAAAATAGACATTTATTTCGATTTTTTTAAAGTAATTTTTAAAATGGATAAAGTACGTGAAATAGTTTCGGAAATTAAAAATGGTAACGCCAAACCCATCTATTTTTTAATGGGAGATGAACCTTATTATATAGATGCTATTGCGGCATATATAGAAAAAAATGTACTTTCAGAAGAAGAAAAAAGCTTTAACCAAATGGTGTTATACGGTAGAGATGTTACTGTTACTGATATTATTGATAATGCCAAACGCTACCCCATGATGGCAGATAAGCAAGTGGTTATTGTAAAAGAAGCGCAAGATTTAAGTAGAACAATAGATCAGCTAGAAAGCTATGCAAACCAACCGCAACCCACTACTATTTTGGTGATTTGTTATAAATATAAAAAGTTAGATAAGCGTAAAAAAATATACAAAGCCATTGCTAAAAATGGAATAATATTTGAAAGCAAACGCTTGTATGATAATCAAGTTCCAGATTGGATACGTAAGGTTTTAGCAGGTAAAAAATATACCATAAGCCCAAAAGCATCACAAATGTTGGTGGAGTTTTTGGGTGCGGATTTGGGTAAAATTAATAATGAATTAGAGAAACTTCAACTTGTTATTCCAAAAGGTACTGAAATTACACCTCAACATATTGAAGAAAACATAGGAATTAGTAAAGATTATAATAATTTCGAATTGCGCAGTGCAATAGGTGAACGCAACGTGTTAAAAGCCAATAGTATCATTAATTATTTTGCGCAAAACCCTAAAGATAATCCAATGGTGGTAACCATATCTTTAGTATATAATTTTTTTGCACAGCTGTTACAATATCATGCTGCACCAGATAAAAGTAAATTTGCAGTTGCAAAAGTACTGGGTGTGAGTCCATATTTTGTAAAAGATTACCAAGTGGGTGCAAGAAATTATCCCATGAAAAAAGTAAGTCAAGTAATCTCCTTATTGCGAGAAGCTGACATGAAAAGTAAAGGAGTAGGTGCAACAAACCTTTCTCAAGGTGACTTGTTGAAAGAATTACTATTTAAAATAATGCATTAAACTTCTGTTTTTTACAAAAATCTGTTTAAAAATTATTGATAAACCCTAAAAAGGACGTATTTTTGCCCCCACTAAAAAAATAGCATGTCCACAATATCAAGCACTGAATTAGCAGAAAGAAAAGTAGGGAAAGACCTATATAGTTATCAAAAAGGAGCCATTAATAAAATATTTAAATGTTTTGAAACCGCTCGTGAAGACTATCATTTACTATATCAGCTTCCAACTGGAGGAGGTAAAACCGTAATTTTTTCTGAAATAGTAAGGCAGTATTTAAAACATCATAAAAAAAAGGTGTTGGTAATGACACACCGTATAGAGTTGTGCAAGCAAACATCTGGAATGCTTACTGAATTTGGTGTGCATAATAAAGTAATAGATAGTAAAGCTAATTTAGACGACCAAAAAGAATACGATTGTTTTGTGGCAATGGTAGAAACGCTAAACAATAGGCTACAAGATGGTAAATTAGATATATCAGATATTGGATTGGTAATTATTGATGAGGCGCATTACAATTCGTTCACTAAATTATTTAAATTCTTTGAAAAATCGTTTATTTTAGGAGTAACAGCAACACCGTTAAGTTCCAATGTAAAACTACCTATGAATGATAATTATGACGAGTTAATTGTTGGAGAAACCATTGAGTCATTAATTTTAAATGAATTTTTAGCACGTGCTGAGACCTTTAGTTATAATGTAGGATTAACTTCTTTAGTTGTAGGTGCAAATGGAGATTATACCGTAAAATCATCTGAAGATTTATACACCAATCAAGACATGTTGAGTAAGTTAATTTACGCTTATGAAACACATTCAAAAAACAAAAAGACGTTAATATTTAATAACGGTATCGCAACATCATTACATGTATATGACACCTTTAGAGCGGCGGGTTATGCTGTTGCACATTTAGATAATACCAATAGTAAAAAGGAGCGTGCAGCCATATTAAAATGGTTTAAAGAAACACCAAATGCTATTTTAACATCCGTAAGTATTTTAACCACAGGTTTTGATGAGCCTACTGTAGATACAATTATTTTAAATAGAGCAACAAAATCATTAACCTTATACTATCAGATGATTGGTAGAGGGTCTAGAATTTTGAAAAATAAAGATAGTTTTTCTATTATTGATTTAGGTAATAATTTACATCGATTTGGACCGTGGGGAGCCGATTTAGATTGGCAAAAGATATTCAAATCACCAAGTTATTATTTAGATAATATTTTAAGTGATGAAGAGCTAGAGGGGAATTTTAAATATGAAATGCCTGAAGAAATGCGTGCTGAATTTTCAAAGTCAAAAGAGGTGTATTTTGATATTAAAAGAATGTACATAGAATCTGTTGAAAATGGCGAATCGTCTAAAGTAGTTTTAGAGCGTTCTATTGAGCAACACGCTAAAATATGCATTGAAAACAGTGAAGATGTGTATGATGCATTGGCTTTGTCAAAAAAATTAGGAGAAGATATTGATTACCGTATTGCGCGTTATACCAAGTGTATTAGTAAAAGCACGTATAACTTTGTGAGTTGGTTAAAAGACGATTATCGTAAAAAACTACGTGCCTATTTGCGTGATAATTTTGATCGAGATTTTGAAAAAATTCATGGACACCCTCCAATAGAAGAGTAATGCAACGTCAATTTTACATTGTTGAAGTACAATATTTAGGGTTTCGGTTTCACGGTTGGCAAAAACAACCAAACGTGAAAACGGTACAACTCATGATTGAGCGCACATTAGCATATGTGCTACAACATAAAAATTTTAAAATTTTAGCAGCAGGACGTACGGACGCAAAGGTTTCGGTGAACCAATCCTATTTTGAATTGTTTTTGGATGAAGGAACGCTAGATATTGACGAATTTCTACCGTTATTTAATTTGAACTTACCACAAGATATTAAAGTATTATCCATCATAAAAACAGATGCCAAATTTAATATCATACAGCATCCAAAGTTAAAAGAATACTTGTATTTGTTTTCTTTTGGAGAAAAAATTCATCCTTTTGCAGCACCTTTTATGGTGAGTTTTCCTGAAAATTTAGACATTACTTTGTTGCTAAAAGCAGCATTATTGTTTGAAGGTAAGCATGATTTTAAAAACTACATTTATAAACCTACAGAAACAACACAAACTCAAGGAGAAATAAAAACCTGTGAAATTTTGGAAAATACAGTGTATAGAGCTAATTTTTTTCCTGAAAAAAGTTATATTTTACGAGTAATAGGAGAGGGGTTTAAACGTAATCAAATACGTTTAATCATGGCAAAATTGGTGCAATTAGGCAAAGGTGAGTGTACGTTGAAAGATATTGAAAATTCATTAAGTCACCCTGAAATAATTATACCCATAACCTATATTGCTCCCGCTTCAGGATTAATACTGCACAAAGTAAATTTATTGGGATAGTGATTTTATCGGATGATAATATGCACTTCCTTTTTTTGATCTTCTACTTTTTCATCATATTTCATGATAAACTTATCAATCTTACTGCTGTTAAAATTACCATTAGCATCAATAAGTTTACTTTTTAATAACTTTTTCACTAATATTTTTTTAGTAAAAATATAAGATCTTGAGGTAAACGATTTGTTTTGCTCTACAAAAATTACTTTGCAATAAGTCTCCCCATTAGTATATTCGCTATCGTGTATAAATTTTAATATAATAGTTTGTGCATCGTCTAAGGTTGTAAATTCTTTTGTGAGTATAGAGTTTTCATAGTTTAAAATAGGTTTACCATCAGCAGTAACAACTCCTTTTTTAAATTTAATTTTTTGAGCATTTGCAACTTGTAAAGCACTGATAAGTACTAATGTAATTAAGATTATTCTTTTCATCATTGTCTGATTTAGTTATTATAAAGCCCGTTAGTGAGCTGAATTTCTAGTGTATTGTACTCAAATATTGCGCCAAATGTAAATTGATTTACCATTTTTTTTGTTCTTGTATGCTTAAAAATGTCCAAGCCATAAAGCGGGTAATTTTATTTCCTTGTTCCATTTTTATTATTCGTGTTTCCGTAGCGCCTAACTTTTTTAAAGATACCTTCATAGGTCTAATATTTTCTTTTTTAGATAATAAAGAAGTAAACCAATATACTTGTTTTTTAAATAAAGAGCTTTGATATAAATAATTGTGTAAAAAAGCCTTTTCGCCACCTTTGTAACAGAGTTCATTTTTTGTTCCGCTAAAGTTCCGTTTTGCGTTATTTTCTTTTCCTAAGCCTTTTAATTTTTGTTGAGTAGCCTTTTTAGCATCTTCTTGTGAGTTAAAAAAAGGAGGGTTGCACATGCAGGCATCAAAGGTATCAGTAGATTTTATAATGTGATTTAATATGTCGCCAGCATCAGATTGATGTCTTAATTGAATTTTATTTTCTAGATTATTTTTATTAATAATTTGTTGTGCATTTTCAATGGAGTGCATATCAATATCCGTAGCAACAAAATTCCAATGGTATTCTTGAGTACCTAATAAAGGGTAAATACAAGTGGCTCCTGTACCAATGTCTAAAATATTTTTTTCAGAACCATTTATGGGTGTTAATAAATCTGATAAATGGTGAATGTAATCTACACGTCCAGGGATGGGAGGGCAAAGGTTTGCTTCAGAAAATTTCCAATAAGTGATGCCATAATGTGTTTGTAGTAAAGCGCTATTGAGTACTTTTACCGCTTTTGGATTGGAAAAATCAATGGTTTGATTACCAAATTTATTTACAAATACGTAACTTATTAAGTTAGGGTTTTCTTTGCACAGCAATTTAAAATCGTATCCGTTTTTATGTTTGTTGTTTGGGTGTAATGGCATGCATCAAAAATACATAATTTTGATTTGTGGTTAGCAATTATTATGATTTTAGTTTTTTAAAAAGATGAGTTTGGAGATATCCATGGTGATAGTTTCGTTAGTTTTCGTAGCTTTGTAATGAATACAAAGCATGCGGATTGTGAGGTATTATCAATCTTTCAGTTTTTTAATTTTTATAATAAAGAATAGATGAATATAGGAGTTGTTTGTTATCCAACTTTTGGAGGAAGTGGTGTTGTAGCTACAGAATTAGGGATAGAAATGTCTAAAAAAGGACATGAAATTCATTTTATAGCCTATAATCAGCCTGTTCGGTTGGATTTATTGGTGCATAATGTTCATTATCACGAGGTAAATGTTCCTGAATATCCGTTGTTTCACTATCAGCCTTATGAATTAGCTTTATCGAGCAAGTTGGTAGATATGGTAAAGTTGTATAAAATTGATATTTTGCATGTGCATTATGCTATACCTCACGCATATGCGGCATATATGGCTAAAAAAATGTTACATGATCAAGGTATTGATATTCCTGTGGTAACTACACTTCATGGCACAGATATTACTTTAGTAGGGAGTCATCCATTTTATAAATCGGCAGTTGAGTTTAGTATTAATCATTCTGATGTGGTAACCTCTGTTTCGGAGAGTTTAAAAGCGGATACTTTGCGGTTATTTGATATTAAAAAAGAAATTCAAGTCGTTACTAATTTTATCGACATGAAAAAATACGATCATGCAGCAGAGGGTGTTTGTCAGCGTCATGTTTTAGCAGATAAGTCGGAAAAAATAATTACACATGTTAGTAATTTTAGACCTGTAAAACGTATTACAGATGTGATTAATATATTTTACAAAATTCAAGAAAAAATACCCGCTAAATTAATGATGGTAGGTGAAGGGCCAGAAAAAGAAGCAGCAGAGCATTTGGTAGAAGAATTAGGAATAGCCGATAAAGTTTTATTTTTAGGACGAAGTAATGAAGTAGATAGTATTTTATGTTTGTCGGATTTATTTTTATTACCCTCAGAAACCGAGAGCTTTGGTTTGGCAGCTTTGGAGGCAATGGCATCATCTGTAGCGGTAATCTCTAGTAATACAGGAGGAATACCAGAAGTTAATATTGATGGAGTTTCTGGTTTTTTAAGAAATGTAGATGATGTTGATGGTATGGCAGAAAAAGCCATTTATATTTTAGAAGATGAAACACGCTTAACTCAATTTAAAAAGAACGCAAAGGAAGTAGCAAAAAAATTTGATTTAGAAACGATTGTAAATCAGTATGAAAACCTATATACTAATGCAATAAATAATTTAAGAGAGTAAAAACACTTAAGAATATGGAAGTAGTAAAAAGAAACAAGGGGATTGCGCAAAAAATAATTTTGTTATTATTATGTATGATGGCTAATATGATTTTTGCTCAAAAATATGTAAGTAAATTAGACAAAGCATTTAAAAAAGATTTAGAAGTTATTGCCGAATCAGAACGGAAAGCAGCATTTAAAGCAAGCTTATCTCCAGTAAATTTAAATACAGGAAATTATGATTTAAAATATCATAGGATAGCGTTAAATTTGGATCCTTCTACAACAACACTTTCAGGTGTAGTAACATCCTATTTTACTGCAAAAGAGAATTTATCAGAAATAACTTTTGAACTTTCTGATAATATGATTGTTTCACAAGTAGTACAACGAGGGGTAGTATTATCATTTAATCAGAACAGTAATGATGAAGTGATTATAGTGCTTCCAGTAGTTCAGAATGTGGGAGTTTTAGACTCTTTAACAATAACATATTCTGGAAGCCCAATAAGTTCAGGTTTTGGTTCGTATGCAGCAACAACACATAATGGTAATCCTATAGTTTGGACATTGTCAGAGCCTTACGGAGCAAAAGGATGGTGGCCATGTAAGCAAGATTTAAATGATAAAATAGATAGTATAGATGTATTTATAACAACTCCTAAATTTAATGCGTCATCAGAAGAATATATTGCGGTAAGTAATGGCTTAGAGCAAAGTCAAGTAACAACAGGGTTAAATAAAACAACACATTTTAAACATAAATATCCAATACCAGCATATTTAATAGCCTTTGCTGTTACTAATTATGGAGTATATTCACATAATGTACCCAATAACGGAAATTCATTTGATGTAGTAAATTATGTGTATCCAGAAAACTTAACTACTGCACAATCACAAACGGGGATAACAGTAGATATTATTAATTTATACTCAAATTTGTTTGGAGAGTATCCTTTTGCAAATGAAAAATACGGACATGCTCAATTTGGTTGGGGAGGAGGAATGGAGCACACAACAGTTTCATTTATGAATAATTTTAATAGAGATTTAATAGCACATGAGTTAGGGCATCAATGGTTTGGGAACAAAGTAACCTGTGGTAGTTGGAAAGATATTTGGTTAAATGAGGGATTTGCTACGTATTTATCAGGTTTAACCATAGAAAATTTAGATGGAGGTCCGCAATTTAAATCGTGGCGAGAAGGAAAAGTAAGTACAATAACTTCTGCAACAGACGGAGCAGTATATTTATCAGATGTCGATACAACAAGTGTTAATAGGATATTTAGTTGGCGTTTATCATACAGTAAAGGTGCGATGGTATTGCACATGTTGCGTAAAAAATTAGGAGATAATGTATTTTTTCAAGCGGTTAGAAATTATTTGTCAGATAATCAATTGGCATATAATTATGCAGTAACCGAACAATTTAAAGTAGCATTAGAAACAGAAAGCGGCTTAAATTTAACCGAGTTTTTTAATGATTGGGTTTATAAGGAAGGATATCCTACTTATGTTGCAGAATGGCAACAAACAAGTAGTACACAAATAACGGTTCAACTCAATCAAACACAAAGTGATCTTTCTGTAGGTTTTTTTGAAGCTCCCGTTCCAATACGTATTATTGGTACAGGAGGACAAATTTTAGATGTGATTTATGACAACACAACAAATGGACAGCAATTTGCTAGTTCAGTAACATTTCCTGTAGCTAATATAGCAGTAGATCCAGATTATCATTTGATTTCTAAAAACAATAGCTCTATATTAAATGTAAATTTAGAAATACTTGCAAAAGAATTAACGGTATATCCAAATCCAACGCAAACAACTATTCATATAAACGCACCAATAAATATACAAATTAAAAAGGTGAGTATCTTTAATGCATTAGGGCAATTGGTGCTTGAAACAGAAAATACAAATACAATAGACGTCTCAAAACTAGCAACAGGGTTATTGTTGTTAAATATTGAAACTAATTTAGAAACCTATCACAAACAAATAATCAAAAAATAGAAAGGAATTAAAGGCAAATGAAGTATTTTTTTTTGTAAAAAAAATAAATAAATACAACTGTCAAATCAAACAGAATAATAAACCATTAGCTTTTAAAAAGTGGTTAAATAAATAGTATCTTTGCAATCTTAAAATAAAGATATGGCAACATTTGCATCATTAGGTATTCAAAAAGGATACGTAAAAAGTTTGAAAGAACTCAACATTACCACACCTACAGCAATACAAGAAAAAGCAATACCTGTATTGTTAAAATCAAATACCGATTTTGTAGGGTTAGCACAAACCGGTACAGGTAAAACAGCCGCTTTCGGATTACCCATATTACATAAAATTGATACGTCTAAAAATGAAATTCAAGCATTAATTTTATCGCCAACACGTGAGTTGGTACAGCAAATAAAAAAACAGCTTTTTAAATTTACCAAATATATTGACAATCAAATTTTTGCAGAAGCCGTTTATGGAGGGGAAAAAATTGATAAGCAATTGGCACGTTTGGATAGAACAACACACATTATTGTTGCAACACCAGGACGATTAGCCGATTTTATTAAAAGAGGCGATATCAACCTTAAAAATGTACAAACAGTTGTTTTAGATGAAGCCGATGAAATGTTAAGTATGGGGTTTAAACAAGATTTAGATTACATACTAAAACACACACAAGGGGAAAGAAATACTTGGTTGTTTTCCGCAACAATGCCAGCAGGAATACAGCAAATTATAAAAAATTACATGAATCCTAAAGCGGTTCATATAAGTGTTAAAAAAGAAAATCAAGTAAATGAAAATATAAGTCATAGTTATATTAGAACATCCATTAATGGAAAGTTGGATATGCTCATGCAAGTTTTAGAATCACGTGGAGAAGAACGAGGTATTATCTTTTGTAAAACCAAAGCAGGTGCTCAAAAGCTAAAAGAACAACTCAATGAAGAAGGCTACGCGGTAGATGCTTTAGAAGGGAATATGAAGCAAAAAGAACGTGATAAAGTAATGCGTGCTTTTAAAAATGAAAGCTTACAGTTTTTGATATCTACAGATGTTGCTGCGCGTGGTATTGATGTGCAAAACTTAGGGTTTGTAATACACCATCAATTACCAGAACATATAGAATATTATACACACCGTAGTGGACGTACTGCTAGAGCAGGTAAAAAAGGAGATTCAATTGCTTTTATACTACCAAATGAAATGGAAGATATTGTACGCATACAAAAAGCCTTAAATATTACTTTTCAAGACAGAACCTTATAGGAATATTACGCATATATGAACTTGATTTATGGTTTAGATATTTTAGGAACTTTTGCATTTGCAATTAGTGGAGCATTGGTAGCCTCTAAAAAAAAGTTTGATTTATTTGGAGTAATTATAATCGCTTTTGTTACCGCAGTGGGAGGCGGAATGATACGTGATGTTTTAATAAACTATCATCCTATTAATTGGATTGGCGATTTAAATTATGTCTGGACCATATTGATTGCAGTAATTTTTACATTTCTATTTAAAAGTAAAATTGCGCCCTTATCTAAAACAATGTTTCTTTTTGATACCATTGGGATAGCTGTTTTTACATTATTAGGGACAGAAAAAGGTTTAAATTATGGTTTACATCCTTTTATAGCGGTTATCATGGGAGTGGTATCAGCAGTAATGGGTGGTGTGTTAAGAGATGTTTTAACACAAAAAACACCATTAATTTTTAAAAAGGAAATTTATGCACTAGCCTGTTTTTTAGGAGCTTTATTTTTTCTAATTTTGCGTAAGCTAAACATGTCAATCAATGTACAATACATATTAACCATTGTTTTAGTGGTGTGTGTCCGAACAATAGCAGTAAAATATAAATTACAATTGCCAAAAATTAAGGACGACCTATTTGGTAAATTAAAAAAATAATTATGGGATTAACAAATAACGATATTTTCAAAAAATTAAGAGTTGCACACAAACTACGCGATGATGATATGGTAAAAATATTAGAATTGGTAGATTTCAGAATGTCAAAAAGTGAATTAAACGCTTTTTTCAGAAATGAAGATCACCCAAAATATATGGAGTGTGGAGACCAAGTGTTGCGTAACTTTTTAAACGGACTCATCATTCATTTGCGTGGTCCAATGCCAGATAATCGAAAGAAAAAAACTTCTGATGATTAAAATAATATGCTAAAAAATACATTCATATCACTCATCGCTAATTACACAAATAGCGATATTTTGATAGATGAGTTATGGATTGATATTGAAAAAAAGTATTCAACAAAAAATAGATATTACCATACTTTAAACCATCTTGAAAATCTTTTAAAAGAACTTTTAAAAGTAAAAGGGGAAATTGAAAATTGGAATGTCGTATTATTTACGCTTTATTATCATGATATTATTTACAGTTCAGTAAATTCAAATAATGAAGAGAAGAGTGCTGAGTATGCTGAGATACAAATGAATAAACTGTCAATAAAAGTTGGCTTAATAACAAGTTGTAAACGCCAAATTCTAGCAACGAAATCGCATAGCTTATCTACTGAAAAAGACACCAATTATTTTATAGATGCAGATCTTTCTGTGCTTGGGGGAAGTTGGGAAATATATCAAGAATATTGTAAAAACGTACGAAAGGAATATTCAATTTATCCTGATTTTATATATAATAAAGGAAGAAAAAAAGTATTGACTCATTTTTTAGAAATGAAAAGAATTTTTAAAACAGATTTTTTTTATAAAAAATATGAGACTCAAGCAAAACAGAATTTGCAAAAAGAAATAACATTACTTGGATAATGGATAACTAACAATAGAATTAGATATTGATTTTGTTGCCAAATGCAATAACCTCCCCAGCTTTCATATTATCAAATTTAACATTTCCAATACGCATGCGTACCAAACGTAAAGTAGGAAAACCAACAGCAGCAGTCATTTTACGGACTTGTCTAAATTTTCCTTCACGTAAAGTGATAGAAACCCAGGTAGTAGGTCCATGACGCTCATCTCTAATTTTTTTAGCACGTTCAGGTAAATTATTTGGAGGGATAACTTGAAAAGCTTTACACGGTTTGGTGGTGTATTTTTTACCTTCTACGGTTATAATAACACCATTTTGTAACTGTTGTAATGCTTCTTCAGTAATAATACCATCCACTTGTACGTAGTATTCTTTCTCAATTTTACTACTCAAAATATGATAACTAGTTTTACCGTCTGTAGTGAGTAATAGTAAGCCTTCGGAATCCAAATCTAACCTTCCAATAGGCATGGTCCCTTTGGGGAAATCATGTAATTCGCCTAATAATTTATTTCTTTTTTTTTGATGCTGCTCATTGTTTACAAACTGACTTAAATATCCCCAAGGTTTGAAAATTAAAAAATGCTGATGTTTCATATTAACTTTCTTTTTCAATAATAGTTAAGGCTAAACGGATGGTTCCATAATCCATTTTTTTATCAAAATACTCAAAATAAGGTTTTAATCCTTCGGGGTTTTTTAATTCTTTTTGTGCATCTTTTATTTTTTGAACGTCTTTTTTATCAATGTGTTGGTAAATATCAACGTCTTTGCCTTCTATATATAGTTTTGTAATATGAGAAAGAATAGTATTGGTACTTAATTCTCGTTTTTTAGCAATTTCTTCAATAGTTAAACCTTCTTTATAAAGTTTATAGGTTGTTTTGTAAGTATCGCCTTTTTGTCTTTTATTTTTGAGCTTTTCATTTGTGAAAGCCAATATTTCGGCAATAAATTGATCACCATATACTTCCATTTTTCGTTGTCCAACACCACTAATGGTTAAAAAATCACTTTCAGAAAGCGGTCTAACACGTTCCATTTCTTTTAAGGTAGCATCATTAAAAACCAAATAGGCAGGTATGTTTTGAGCTATGGAAATTTCATGACGTAATGTACGTAAGCGTTCAAATAAGGTATTGGGTTTTTGCAACCTTGTCGCTTTTTTACCAACAATATTTTTAGATATTTCAATAGGTTTGGTTAGTTTTACTTTTTCGCCTTCAAATAATACTTTCTTGGAAAAATCGGTTAATTGCAGCGCATTGTGTTTGTGAAAAGCAATTTCACAATACCCTTGGTTTATCAATTGAATGATGTAATGTTGCCAATCTTTCCAAGAAACCTCATTGCCAATACCATACGTTTTTATGGTACTATCATAGCGTTTGTCAATAATAGTAGCATTTTTTGCACCGCGAAGCACATCAATAACCACACCTGTAGCTTCTTTTTCTTGTAAACGGGCAATGGTAGATAGTGCTTTTTGAGCAATAATGGTACCGTCAAAAAATTCGGGAGGATTTTTACATACATCACAATTACCACAATTGGTTGCTAAAAGTTCTCCAAAATAACTCAGTAGTATTTTACGGCGGCAAGTAGTGGCTTCACTAAACTGCTTCATGCGGTCTAATTTAGCAATTTGTACTTCAGAGTTAGTAGCGCCATCAGCAAATTTACGGAGTTGTATTACATCCGCATAACTATGAAAAAGTAAGGCGTTAGCAGGTAATCCGTCACGACCAGAACGACCAATTTCTTGATAATAGCCTTCAATGTTTTTGGGCATGTTGTAATGTATTACCCAGCGCACGTTACTTTTGTCAATTCCCATACCAAAAGCAACGGTAGCACAAACCACTTGAGTTTTATCAAAAATAAAATTTTCTTGCGCTTTGGTACGTTGATCAAAAGACAAACCAGCATGATAACTACTGGCTTTAATACCGTGTATTTGTAATTTATCAGCAATTTGCTCGGTAGATTTTCTACTCAAGCAATAAATAATTCCCGCTTCATTGGGTTTGCTTCTAATAAATTTTACAATTTGAGAAATTCTGTCGTTTGCCGGTCGTACTTCAATCTCTATATTTTTCCGATCAAAAGAAGCTATAAATTGCTTAGCGTTCGGGATGTTTAGTTGCTGTACAATATCTGCACGTGTAGCTTTGTCTGCAGTAGCGGTTAAAGCGATGATGGGAATGTTGGGGAGTTTGTGTTTTAAATACCCTAATTGTTGGTAGGAGGGTCTGAAATCATGCCCCCATGAGGATATACAATGCGCCTCATCAATAGCAATACAACTGATGTATTTTTCATTTAAGATGTTTTCTAAAAGCGATAAACTCTCAGGTGCTACGTATAGCAATTTTAATTTATGGTTATAAATGTCTTCAAATATTTGCTGATGTTCTTCAGCTGATTGACTGCTGTTATAGTAATTAGCGGCAATACCGTTAGCTTTTAGTCCGTCAACTTGATCTTTCATTAAGGCAATTAATGGGCTCACAACAAGGGTTAGTCCTTTTAAAAGTAATGCAGGTAATTGAAAACAGATGGATTTACCACCACCTGTGGGCATAATAACCATATTATCATGACCACTTAAAACCGATTCAATAATTTCTTGCTGTTGTGCACGAAAGCTATCGTATCCAAAATATTTTTTTAGGGTAGGAAAAAGTTTGTCTTTGTATTGCGTCATGTATTATAATTGCTAAGATGATAAAAGCAAAGATACAGAAGATATTTTGAGCAATTTAAAAAGTTGGACATAAAAAAACCGAAGCGAAAGCTTCGGTTTTTAAATACTATATCCTAACGCCAACGGGTAGTAGTTTTTTATAGCGTTTGTTTTTACGTATAAATTTTACAATAATAGGGCAGGTAGGCATCATTTTTAACTCGCGTTCATCTACCAAATCTAGAACTGCTTTGATAAAAATGTTTTGAAAATCTTCATCTGTTATAGATTCAGGGATGGCTGTTTTAGTCAAAAATATCTTACGTTCGCCAGGAGCGTATTCAATAATGGCTAAATCATCATTTACGGTTGTTTCAAACTGTCTTAAAAATTCATTATCATTTAATTCAATCTCCATACTATTTTGGTTTTGGGGGTACAA
>JAJRPS010000008.1 GCA_024280635.1 Bacteroidota bacterium
CAAGAAATGAGTGATGCTGTTAAAAATGGTGATTTTTATAATTTTGTAAGTTATCATTTTGATGAAAAAGATAAAACTTACCATTTAATATTTCGGTATTACACAACTAAATATGGTTTGGACTATCATGACTATCGCTTGTTACAACATACCAAAGACATCTATATAGATGATATTTTTGTTTTTAGTAGCAACCAGAAACTCTCAGAAACCCTAAAGTTATACTACTTGAGTAGCGTGCCTAAAAAAATACTAAACCCATTATTTAAAAACTCCGATTTTAAATATATTTTGATGCTTAAAAACTTTGTAGATGCTCGCAGCGCTAATCAATATCAAAAAGCTCAGCAACACCTTACTATTTTGCATAAAAAACTACATAAAAAGGATCGACTTATTGCTTTTTTAAGACTAGAAAATGCTCGCCATATTAGTGAAGAAAGCTATTTTGAGGCAATGGATGATATTTTGAATAACTTTTATACAGACCCTACAATTCAGCTAACCACAAAGCAATATCACTACGCCAATAAAGATTATGACGAAGTAGAAAAGTGTATCAATAGCTTAAAAAATTACACCAATGACCCTTTTTTAGATTTTGAAAAAGGAAACTTATTTTTTGCTAAAAAAAACTATGAATCGGCTGCTATCTTTTATGAAAATATGCTTCAAAATTTTCCTGCTTTCCATTTGCCAAAATTTAGTTTACTAGTAGTCTATAATCATCTGCAACAATTTAAAAAAGCAACAAAATTGTTAAATGTTATTGTACAAACAACAACTTATAACAAAGCACAATTGATTGCGCAAGTACAAAAGAAATTAATAGCTTTTAGTAAAAGTACAGAATTTAAATTATGGGTGAAAAAATAGTTGTTTTAACGGGTGCTGGTATGAGTGCCGAAAGTGGAATTGCTACCTTTAGAGACGCTAATGGACTTTGGGAAGGTCATGATATTATGCAAGTAGCCTCTCCTGAAGGGTTTGCTGCAAACCCTAAGTTAGTGTTAGATTTTTATAACAAACGTAGAGCACAACTGTTTACCGTACACCCCAACAAAGCTCATGTAATTTTACAACAATTGGAACAAGATTTTGAAGTGGATATTATCACACAAAATGTAGACGATTTACATGAACGAGCAGGCAGCTCAAAAGTATTGCATTTACACGGTGAACTCCGTAAAGTACGCAGTACACAAAATGAAGATGACATTTATTATTGGGAAAAAGACCTACACATAGACAATGTTTGTAATAACGGTTATCAATTACGTCCACACATTGTATGGTTTGGTGAAGCGGTACCCATGATGGATACTGCCATTAACATTATTGAAAAAGCTGATGTTATAATTATTATTGGAACCTCTATGCAAGTATATCCTGCTGCGGGTTTGATAGCGTATTGCCAACTCAATACTCCTATTTACTTCATAGATCCCAAACCGAGCATTCAAGAAAATGATTATAACAACCTAACCATTATTAAAGCTGGTGCTACAGAAGGGCTAACTACATTGGTGGAGGCGTTAATTCATACTTAATTTTTACAAGTTCTAACCAAGCAAGTAACGCTTGCCTATCACTGTCCGACAAACTAGCTTCTTTATGCAACCAGGTATAGGATGATAAAGGCATTTCCTTTTCTTCCAATTCCTCTATACACTCTTCTAGTATATCAATTTTCTTTTTGACCGAATACCTGCTCCAATCGGAAAAATTAAGATGATCTTTTGCTTCTTCTATATGATTGTTTAACCAATAATTAACAGGTGTAATTTTATTGTACCAAGGGTATTTAGTAGTATTAGAATGGCAATCATAACAAGAAGTTTTTATTTGATTTTGAAGTGCTTCTGGTGGATTTTCAATTGCTAAAAAATCAGTTTTTGCATCGTATATACTTTCATTTATTGCTGGCTTTATAAATTGTGCTACCCCTAAAACAATTAAAAAAATAATTAATTTCTTATTCATAATCCTTATATGTTATGTTTATAATACCTCAAATATAGTTATTTTTGTGAGATGACTATTATAAAACTTAAAACTCATTTAAAAACTGCAAACCATAGTGCCGAAAGCAGACGGTTACATTCTAGATTTATATTAGAAAATAAATCTCTTTTCCCTGAACTATTTACAATAGCACAAGAAACAGATAATGCTATTTCTTATAAAGCCACGTGGGTTTTAGAGTTTATTGTAGAGATCATTTAACGGCAATACTCCCCTACTTAAATGATTTTATCAAAACCATACAGGTATTAAAATTACAATCAGCAATACGACCCGCAGCATAAATATGTGAATTTTTAATTGTAGCCTATTACGAAAAAGATACAAAACCTCTACTAACCCAGTCAATTACAAAATTACATCTAGAACAAATAGCTGCTTGCTGTTTTGATTGGTTGATTGATTCCGAAATCAAAGTTGCCCCAAAAGCGTATGGCATGACGTGTTTGTATTTATTGGGTACAGAAATGAAATGGATTCATCCCGAATTAAAATTAATTTTAGAACAAAACTACCACAATGGTTCTGCTGCTTATAAAGCACGTTCACGCATGATATTAAAAAAGCTAAATCCGTAAATATATAGACCCAAAACTAACATCTTATTTCATTTAGTTGCAATACCCTCATTTTATTATGGCACGTTATTTGAAAATAACACTACATAACCATAGCGTAAGCCGAAAAGCTAAAAATGAGTAGGCATCTTTTAAAAACAAATATTATGAAAAATGTAGCATTAATTTTCGCATTGTTTTTTATGGCGTTTGTAAACGCAAACGAAATAACAAACAAAAAAACAACGGTAACTCTTAATAATAATCGTTATCACTCTAGTTACAATCAACCGTTAAAATTTATAGAACGTGGCGTTGAGTTTTTTGTATTCCCAAATGGCGAATTTGATTTCAACACTCACCCTCGTTACCACCGATCTAATTATAGAAGATCTAACTTTAGACGCTCAAGAACAGACGTTAATATAACTTTTGGTACACCTAGAAGCCACAATCGTAGACATTATAACCGCGGTGTGCGTATAGAACACGACCATTTAGGTAGAGTAAGACGTATTGGTAATGTATTTATTAATTATGATAATTATGGGCGTATTAAGCGCGCAGGAAGTGTGTACATGAACTACCGTCATAATTGGCTTACCCGCATTGGCGGCTTGCATATATTTTATAACCGATATCATGAAATTGTTAGCACTTCGGGTTTTATTAAGTACAATATGGGATGTCATTTTTGCGGAACACTAAACTGTACTATTAATCATTATGATCACCATAACAATTGGGATAATGATGATGACTGGGGAAGTGATAATGACGATATGTATTACTACCGAAAAGGTAAAAAGGCAACAAAACGTAAAAAACGTTAAAATTTAGTTGAATAAACTCCTGATATACTTTGTGTATATTGGGAGTTTTTTTGTAAAACATAAAAATTGTGAGTAGTAAAAAAAGTCGTTATTACGAAGTTACAGCACATTTGAGAAGAACATTTCGCTAAACCAAAAGACCCGTTCACTCATTTTGACTTTTATTATGGAAAGACTATCTTTAAGTTTGATGGAAATAAACAAAATATGAAACGAATATTATTTTTTGCTTTACTTCTATCTTTCTGTAAAACTATTTTATCTCAAGAAATAAAAACTAACTCGCTTCTGACTGAAAAACAGAACGCTGAATGGATGTTGAAATTCAAGAATATAAATTCAAAAAAAACAAAATTAGAATCTATCAAGAAAAAGATTTACTTTGATATGAAGTTTAATGGTAAAATAGGAACTTGTTTCGTTGTAGTAGATAAAAATTATGAATATTATAAAGGTGAAGATTACTATTACGAATGTAAGGTTCTATTTTTATTAAAATTAGGTAAAAAACATTACCTATTGGATATTATACATAACCCAAATACTTTCAATATTTTAAATCAAATTAAATCGAATAACATTAATGATTTTGAAATAATTGAAAACGAAAACGATATTAATTCTTTAGGGTTTTGTGGCAATATTACTATTGAAATAAATGATAAAAAACTAAAACGGAAAATAAAAAATATGCTATAATACCGTATAAAAATAATTACTAAATTAGTACTTATTCCAAACCCTGAGTTTAAATATTGAAATTGAAAGCTTTTGCGTTAGGGGTAGCAGCGGCATCCTTTTTTGGGTGGCATTTATGCCCAAAAAAGATACAGCGAATAACCCGACCCCCAAGGGAACGCCCAAATAATTATTAATTGTGTTTCAGTAATTCATTTTCATTTCGTAATTTCGTGGCATTAATTTTAAGAACATAAACACAGTACACATGAGTGCATACGATATTATTATTTTAGGATCTGGTCCAGGAGGCTATGTAACCGCAATTAGAGCTTCACAATTGGGAATGAAAGTTGCCGTAATTGAAAAAGAAAATTTAGGTGGAATTTGCTTAAACTGGGGATGTATTCCTACAAAAGCCTTATTAAAATCGGCTCAAGTTTTTGATTATTTTAAACATGCTGAGGATTACGGATTATCAGTAAAAGATGCTTCTCATGATTTTACTAAAATTGTAAAACGTAGTCGTAATGTTGCGGAAGGCATGAGTAAAGGGGTTCAATTTTTAATGAAAAAAAATAAAATTGATGTTATTAATGGTTTTGGTAAAGTAAAAGCAGGTAAAAAAGTAGATGTTACTGATGCTGATGGTAAAGTAACGGAATACAGCGCAAAAAATATTATTATTGCTACGGGTGCTCGCTCTCGTGAGTTACCTGCACTACCACAAGACGGTAAAAAAATTATTGGATATCGTGAAGCGTTAGTTTTACCTGAGCAACCTAAAAAAATGGTGATTGTAGGTTCAGGCGCTATTGGAGTTGAGTTTGCGTATTTCTACAATTCTATTGGGGTTGATGTTACTGTGGTTGAATTTTTACCACGCATTGTGCCTGTTGAAGATAAAGCCGTTTCTAAGCAATTGGAAAAATCGTTTAAAAAGCAAGGAATAAAAATCATGACTTCGTCTGAAGTTACTAGTGTTGATACTTCTGGAACAGGAATTAAAGCGACTGTAAAAACGAAGAAAGGTGAAGAAATTTTAGAGGCTGATATTTTATTATCGGCAGTTGGAATTAAAACAAATATTGAAAACATTGGTTTAGAAGATGTTGGTATTGTTACTGATAGAGATAAAATTTTAGTAAATGATTTTTACCAAACTAACATACCGGGTTATTATGCTATTGGTGATGTTACCCCTGGTCCTGCTTTAGCACATGTTGCTTCTGCTGAAGGGATTTTATGTGTAGAAAAAATTGCAGGTCAAAATGTAGAAGCTATTGATTATGGTAATATTCCTGGTTGTACCTATTGTACTCCAGAAATTGCAAGCGTGGGTATGACGGAAGAACAAGCTAAAGAAGCTGGCTACGAAATTAAGGTAGGAAACTTCCCGTTTTCGGCATCAGGAAAAGCAAGTGCTGCGGGTACTAAAGATGGTTTTGTAAAAGTTATTTTTGATGCCAAATACGGTGAGTGGCTAGGTTGTCACATGATTGGTGCTGGTGTTACGGATATGATTGCAGAAGCGGTTTTAGGACGTAAATTAGAAACTACAGGACATGAAGTACTAAAAGCCATCCACCCACATCCAACTATGAGTGAGGCGGTAATGGAAGCGGTTGCGGCTGCTTACGGAGAAGTAATTCATTTATAAGAATAACAAAGCATACTAAAAATCCCCTATTCCGTTACGGTTTAGGGGATTTTTTAATGTGTATTTTTTCCTAAAATTTATTACAACTCCAATAAAATGGCTGCTGCATCAAAGGGAGATATGCTACCGATTTCTACTTTTTTAGTAAGCGATATTAATTGTTTTGCTACTAAAGGTTTGCTGTAAAAGTTAATTTTTAATTGATCTTCAATTGTTTGCAACAACCAGAATTTATTTTGAGAGGCTCGCCTATCTTTAAAATGCGTGTTTGCTTGTGTGAGTTTTAAATAGGATTGTATTATTTTCCAAACTGCATCAATATCGGTGTTATGCAATGCACTGCATGTACTTACTTTCGGGATCCAACCGCTAATTTTATGAGGGTACATTTGTAATGCTCGTTTAAACTCTATTTTAGCTAGTTTTGTTTGGCTAATGTTTTCACCATCTGCTTTGTTGATTACAATTGCATCTGCCATTTCTATAATTCCACGTTTTATACCTTGTAATTGATCTCCTGCACCTGCCAATTTTAACAATAAAAAGAAGTCAACCATTGAGTGGACAACGGTTTCACTTTGCCCTACACCAACGGTTTCTATAATAATGGTATCAAATCCTGCTGCTTCACACAACATAATAGTTTCACGTGTTTTTCGAGCTACTCCTCCTAAAGAACTCCCTGATGGACTTGGACGAATGAAAGCATTTTTATTACGTACCAGTTCTTCCATACGAGTTTTATCGCCTAAAATACTTCCTTTAGTTACACTACTACTAGGGTCTACTGCTAATACGGCTACTTTTTTGTTTAAAGTGGTTAAATAAGTACCAAAAACTTCTATAAAAGTACTTTTACCCACTCCAGGAACACCTGTTATACCAATGCGTACGGTATTTTTTTTTGTAAATGCTATACATTTTTTTAAAATAGCATTAGCTTTTTGTTGGTGTTTACAGTTGGTGCTTTCTATTAAGGTTATGGCTTTACTTAAATAAACTCTGTTTCCTTTTTTAATCTCAGAAACATAGGTTTCTATTGCTATTTCTTTTTTCTTAATAAACGCTTTTGGGTTAATGGTACTAGGTGCTTCCACTCCTTTATTTTCTGATAAAGCAGACTTAGTAGTTACTGTATGTTTGGTTTGTTTTTTCACCAAGTTTATTTTTTATATAATGGAATAAAGTAACTCATGGTATAACCTACTCCCACTCCCCAATTACTATCAACATATGCTTGTCCGAAACCAGGAATATATAAAATATCAAAACCTTCAAGCGTAGTGCTTCCTATTTTATTTTTCAGTTGTACATTAAAACCTAAATATAAATTATTGTATATTTTAGCCTTAACTCCTAACACCAATTCTACCCAACTGGAGATATTACCATCAAATTCTTTAGGTATTGTTACTGAATTATTTTCATTCCAATACAAATCGGTATTATATATGTTATAACGGTTTAAGGTTTGCTTATGGTTACTTAATCCGTACCTAAAACCAGCATAAATTATATTTTCCATATCCAACCAATTGGTATACATGTTATAATCTACTCCAATTTTAAAGTAATTTCCTTTTGCTGTATAATTTACTTGTGTTTCATCAATAGTTCTATCTTCAAAACCAAATTCTCCCGCTAGATAATAGTTTTTAGCAAACTTATAATCGGTATTTACTTCAAAAGCTGAATAATCTTTTATTATTGCTGTTTTTATTAATTTTGAAATATCTACTCCAACCCGTAAGCCAAAACGGTGGGTTTTAGTGGTGTCTTTTTCAACAACTTTAATTTCATTTTTTTGCGCAACACTCCCAATGCACAAAAACAGACTAATGATAAATATATACGTGCGCATTGTTTTCGTTTTCAATTGTTTGGGTTAATAAAGTGGTGGTTGCTATCCAATTATCAGCATCTGCTATAACATTAAAACTTACATTTTTAAATATTGTTTTGTAACCGCATGCTTTAGATATGTAAATTTCTTCAGTATCATAGGTAATGTTTATGACATCTTCATTTCCTGTTGCAAAATCATCTGTAGTATCATTTGGAGTACCGTTATCATTGATTGCATAATCTTTTATCAATTTAAAAGATGTAGTATTTTCTAATATTTTTAAGGGTATTGATATGGTTTCTCGGCTACTTTCTGCCCCATAGGATAAGGAATTTCCATCTCCTATTATTAGCAAACTAGGTACTGCCAATGGTATTTGCGGAGTAGTTTGCCTAATAAATTCAATAACTAAATGTGGTGTGTTTGCATTATCATCTACACAGATATCATCTTTTTCACAAGAAATATTAGCGATGACAGATAGTAACACTATGGATATATATTTTTTCATTATTTGCCCAAACCTATGGGAGTTTTATTAATTAGCATGCATACTATAATTTGATCGTTTTAATTTTAAGTAAGCAAAAAACCATCTTCATCACAAAAATAGGAGAAAGTATTTGAAATTATCTTAAATATTCATTCAAATTTGTTAATTTGCACCTCTTTGGATGATTTCTCTCCTTTTGTATTACAAAAAAGAAGGAATAGTTATTTTACTTATCAAAATTATCATTAAAAATGGCTTTAACATCACAACAAGCAATTGAATTAGAAAATAAATACGGTGCACACAATTATCACCCTTTACCTGTAGTATTAGCAAAAGGAGAAGGAGTACATGTGTGGGACGTAGAAGGAAAAAAATATTATGATTTTTTATCAGCATACTCTGCTGTAAACCAAGGGCATTGTCATCCAAAAATTGTGAATGCAATGATGGAACAAGCAAAAACTTTGTCGTTAACTTCTAGAGCATTTCATAATGACACTTTAGGTGTTTATGAAAAATTTGCTGCCGAGTATTTTGGATTTGATAAAACATTACCCATGAATACTGGTGCTGAAGCAGTAGAAACAGCTTTAAAAGTATGTAGGAGATGGGCATATCAAGTAAAAGGAATTGATGAAGACAAAGCCGAAATTGTTGTCTGTAAAGATAATTTTCATGGTCGTACTACAACCATTATTTCTTTTTCAAATGATCCTGTTGCTCGTAAAAATTTTGGCCCATTTACCAATGGATTTATCAAAATTGAATACAATAACTTACAAGCTTTAGAAGATACTTTAGCCAATAACAAAAATATTGCAGGTTTTTTAGTAGAACCTATACAAGGAGAAGCTGGTGTGTATGTTCCAGATGAAGGATATTTAGCTGCTGCTAAAGCCATTTGTGAAAAATACAACGTTTTATTTATTGCTGATGAAGTACAAACAGGTATTGCACGTACGGGTAAATTATTAGCAGTTGATCATGAAAATGTAAAACCAGATATTTTAGTTTTAGGAAAAGCTATTAGTGGTGGTGCCTACCCAATATCTGCAGTATTAGCTGATGACAATATTATGAACGTAATTACTCCTGGTAGTCATGGTAGTACTTTTGGTGGTAATCCTATTGCTGCGGTAGTTGCTGTAGCTGCATTAGAAGTTGTTCAAGATGAAAAATTAGCTGAAAATGCTCAAATATTAGGTGAGTTATTTCGTAGTGAAATAAGCAAATTTATTGAAACTTGCGACTTGGTTAAACTAGTACGCGGTAAAGGTTTACTAAACGCTATTGTAATTAATGATACTGAAGATAGTGATACCGCTTGGAACATTTGCTTAAAATTGCGTGACAACGGATTATTAGCAAAACCAACACACGGTAATATTATCCGTTTTGCACCACCGTTAGTAATGACGAAAGAGCAATTATTAGACTGTGTAAGCATCATAACGAAAACCTTACGCGAGTATAAAAAATAGTTATACTCTTTTATCAAATATTAAAAGTCGAACATTACTGTTCGACTTTTTTTTGCTATATTTTTAAAGCGTTTGGTAAACTTTAATACCAATTTAAAATTATAATGTAGCAATGAAATTGTCTAATTTCCATCCTATTTTTTTAATCATGGATTTATATGATAATATTGCTATCATTTCCTATCACTAAAATAAGAAGGTTTTAAAATTATCGCACTAATTTCTTGTATTTAATACGTTTTGGCATGATATCACCTCCCAAACGCTTCTTTTTATTTTCTTCATATTCAGAGAATCCTCCTTCAAAAAAGTACACTTGACTATCTCCTTCAAAAGCTAAAATATGGGTACATACTCTGTCTAAAAACCATCTATCATGGCTAATTACAACGGCACAACCTGCAAAGTTTTCTAATCCTTCCTCTAATGCTCTTAATGTATTTACATCTAAATCATTGGTAGGCTCATCTAACAGCAACACATTTCCTTCTTCTTTCAAAGTCATGGCTAAATGTAAACGGTTACGTTCCCCTCCTGAAAGTGTACTAACTTTTTTGTTTTGCTCACTACCAGCAAAGTTGAAGCGACTTAAATAGGCTCTTGAGTTTACTTGTTTTCCGCCCATCATAACCAAATCTTGACCATCTGAAAAGTTTTCCCAAATAGATTTATCCATGTCAATGTTAGAGTGACTTTGATCTACATAGGCAATTTTAGCAGTTTCTCCTACTTCAAAACTACCAGAATCTGGTTGTTGCTCTCCCATAATCATACGAAAAATAGTGGTTTTACCTGCTCCATTAGGACCTATAATACCTACAATACCCGCTTGTGGTAAGCTAAACTCTAAATTATCATACAAAAGCTTATCACCAAATGCTTTGGATACTCCTTTTGCTTCAATAACTTTAGTTCCTAAACGAGGTCCATTAGGAATGTATATTTCTAATTTTTCTTCTATTTGTTTTTGATCTTGACTCATCAATTTGTCATAGTTCTTCAAACGTGCTTTTTGCTTGGTTTGACGTCCTTTTGCTCCTTGACGTACCCATTCCAACTCACGCTCTAAGGTTTTTTGACGTTTTGAGGCGGTTTTACTTTCTTGTGCCAATCGTTTTGATTTTTGATCCAACCAAGTAGAATAATTTCCTTTCCAAGGAATTCCTTCTCCTCTATCCAATTCTAAAATCCACCCTGCAACATTATCTAAAAAGTATCGATCATGTGTTACAGCTATTACCGTTCCTTTATACTGTGCTAAATGATGCTCTAACCAATGTACCGATTCGGCATCTAAGTGATTGGTAGGCTCATCTAATAACAACACATCAGGTTCTTGTAATAACAAACGGCATAATGCAACTCTACGTCTTTCTCCTCCTGACAATACACTTATTGGTGTGTCTCCTGGTGGTGTGCGTAAAGCATCCATTGCTATTTCTAACTTGGTATCTAATTCCCATGCACCACTAGCGTCTATTTTATCTTGTAAAACTGCTTGTTGGTTCATTAGTTTTTCCATTTTATCGGCGTCAGAATATACTTCTTCTAAGCCAAACATATCGTTAATTTTATTGTATTCATCAAGGATAGCAACTGTATCAGCAACTCCTTCTTTTACAATATCCATTACGGTTTTAGTTTCGTCTAACTGTGGTTCTTGCTCCAAGTATCCTGTAGTATATTCTTGTGAAAAAGTAACATCACCTTGAAAGTTTTTTTCTATTCCTGCAATAATTTTTAATAAAGTAGATTTACCGGAACCGTTTAGCCCTAACACCCCTATTTTAGCTCCGTAATAGAAACTTAAATAGATATCTTTTAATACTTGTTTACCAGAACCTGGATAGGTTTTGGAAACTTTATTCATAGAAAATATTATTTTTTTATCGTCTGACATTTTATGCGTTTTTAAAATTATTTAAACTTAACTCTTCCACCGCAAATGGATAGAAAAGTTAAGTTTTAGTATATTACTGCTTTTTATGTTATGATAGCTAAATAAGCTTTATTTGGCTATCACCTCTAATCAAGATTTATTGATTTCCTAATATAATTGGCATTCCGCTTTTACCTGACCCAATTAATACCACTTTACTATTAGGTGAATTGGCTAATTTTAAGGTAGCTTCAATACCTTTGTCTTGCAAAATTTTATCGGTTAGTGATGCGCTTAATATTTTATTAGCATCTGCTTTACCTTTTGCTTCAATAATTTGTTTTTGAGCTTCTTTTTGAGCCGTTACCAATCTAAATTCATATTCTAATGATTCTTGCTCTTGCTTTAATTTACGCTCAATAGCGTCTTTAATGGTTCTTGGCAAAGTAACATCACGCACTAAAATAGCATTAATAATAACATGCTGAGATTTTACGCTTTTAACCACTTCTTCAAAAATTTCTTTTTGTATTACATCTCGCTTACTAGAATATAATTGTTCTGGAGTATAACGACCTACTACACTACGTGCTGCCGAACGCACCTCAGGAATAATTACGACATCTAAATAATTTTTACCTTTTGTTTGATGTAGCAATCCTAATTCTGCTGGGTTTGGCATGTATAATACTGATAAATCCAACTTTATTTCCAATCCGTTAGAAGATAGTACTTCCATATCTTGTTGAAATTGGTTTTGCTGACGCATGTTATAAATAAAAACGTTATTCCACGGTGCTATGATATGAAATCCTTCATCTAGTGGTGGCTGATTGGTTACTACTCCTCCATCAAAACGTTTCCACAACACCCCTGCTTCTCCTGCATCAATAGTTACTGCGGTTTTCATAATCATAATTATTCCAATAACGGCTAAAAAGATTAGCGGCAATCCTACTTTTGGTAATTTGTCCATTTTTATATTTATTTAGTTAATTTGTTATTTAAAATTATTGTTTATTTCTTAGCCCTGATTGATGCGGCATCCTTTTTTTGGTGGCATTTATGCCAAAAAAAGATACAGCGGAAAGCAGGTTCTTGGCTCCTTATAATAATCCGTTATATTTACGTAACAACCACTCTATTGCTAGTAATAAAAGGATGATTCCTAAAAGATATTGCCAATCAATTAATGATTTTTGTGTGATTTCTTCTTTTTGAACGGGTTTAAATTGTTCGTTTTTTTCTAAATCTTTAAAAAGCGCTTTATAATTTCCACTAAAATACAACTTATTTGCAGGATTAATAGCTACTTGACGTAGTTTTATTACGTTGGTGTTTAAAAATTGTGCTTCTATATTGAAATCCAACACTTCAAAACTCCCTTTTTTTGCCAATCCCTCGTTTAAAACCTGTACAGTATATTGATATTTTCCTGCGGATAAATTATCTAGATTCAAGATGTAATTGGATTTTCCATTAGAAAAATCATACTGTATTTTTTGCTTGGTAGTAACATTTACAAGGGTTGCCTTTACCAATGCATTAGCATCAAACTGATAATTTTTATCAAAATATTGTGCATCAATACGGGATTCTCCTAAATAAAATTCGTCTTTAACATCTACCACTAAACGTTGTTTTTTAGTATTGGATGCCAAAAATTGTACTGTTTTGCCTATAAACACATCAAATGTTTCAAAATTTTGGGTGTTGGTAAAACTTTTTGCGCGCCATTTCCAAATGCCTTCACCAGTTAATAATGCTGTTCTGTTATTAGCATTTTCAAAAAAGGAAAGTAATGGTGTTTGTGTTTCTACTCTTCCTATTTGTTGGTACAGCAGTGTATTTACTTGTTTTTTTAGCTGTAAGTCGCCATAATAATCTTGTAACGGCGGAAAGGTTTCAAAGGCTAATGGATCATATTGAAAAAGATTAAAAGCATCATTTTTACGAGATAAATATTCTTGCTTTTGGTTGATTGCTTTTTTATGATAGTATGAACTTACATTATTTAGAAATACCCAATCGGTGTGTAAACCTGTTATGACGAAGTAATTTTTTTGAAATTTTTCTATTTTTTCAAAAACCGTTTTAAATTGCGCATTGGGTTGATACACAATTACCATTTGATAGGCGTTAATGTTAAAATTATCGGTTGGTTTTACAAGCGTTACTTTACGTTGTTTGTTGGATTCTATTGCTTTTTTTAGTGCTCCTAAATCAGGATGTAAAATAGATGATATAAGCAATACTTTTGTGCGTTCATCTATTACAGAAATGCTAAAATTACGGGTGTTGTTTTTAGTATTTTTTTCAGAAGATAAAGGCGTTATTGTTGCTGTATAATATTGCTTGCCTACGCTGTTTGCTTTTAGGGTAAAGGAAACAGTTTTGGTGTTGTTGTTTTTGGAGAATGAAATGTTTTTTCGGAATACTTTTACTTTATTTTTAGAAACAGTAAGTATTTGACTTATAGGTTTTTCACCTATATAACTTAAAGTTATTTCTACAGGAAACTCATTGCCTAAAAAAGCATATTTATTGTGTTGAATATGACTAATTTTGATATCAGTTTTTAAGATTGAATCTCCTAAAACAATTGGGTAAATGGGTTGCTTGTAATTTTGAGCTTGCAACACGTAATCAGTACCAAAAGTTTGATTTCCATCGGTTACTAAAAGTAATGGTGAATTGGTGTTTTGATACACACTTTTCAAGCTTTTAAATACGTTTGAAATATTGGTTTGTGTTTCGGTAAAAGTAAGTGAGTCTAACGGAGTTATATTTTTACCAAAACGGTAGTATTGAATGTTGAATTTTTGAGATAAGTTAGATGTTTTTATTGCGTTCAATAACTGTAATACAGGCGTGTTTTGTTTCAGTTTTAGTATGGAGTTACTGTTATCAATAGCAACCACTAAATTAGGTTTGATTAAACGCTGTGTTTTTTGATTGAATTTAGGGTTTAACAATAAAACGCCTAATAAAAATAGACTTAAAAAACGCAATATAGCAAACGCATACTCCTTTTTACCAAGCTTTTTTGCTTGATATATATATTGAAAAATTGCAATACTCAAAGCGAGTATTGCAATTAGAATGATATATAAATATGGAGTATTCAATTATTTTTTTAATGCTTTTTTAATGCTTTTGTTTAATTCTTTAAAGTGTTTTCCTTTAATATTATATGCAAAACCTGTTTTATAGTTTCTATAGATAATTTCTCCAGTTTTTGAATTAATGATATGAATAAATTTTTGAGAATTTACTCTGGCATAACGTAAGTAATAAAACTCTTCTCCTTTTAAGATACGTTCATTTAAAACAGCATCATCTTGAAATTCATATTTGTAAGCATATTCAGAAAATTCTTTTTTGACTTTTTCCAAACGCTTATCAGAATCAGTCATTTTAAACGGATTGTACATTGTTTTCATATAACTAGGTACAAATAGCGTTTTGCTCTTTAGTTTTTTCAATTCAGCAGTGAAATCGTCTTCATACATCCAATAAATTTCTTCTTTTTCAATTAAAGAGTTTAATTTTTGGAAAAAGTTTTGTAAAAAACCTAACTCATAGGTATAAAAACAATCTTTTGTATAAACATCTCTCATGATATCCTCACTATCCTCAGTTAGTGCCGTTACTATGAAGTCACTTGTAGGGAATAAATCTATTCTTGAAATGGCTATTTGGTGCTTTCTATAAATTTTATCAATTTTACTCTTTTTAGCCCCTTTTTTCTTTTTCAATTCCTTTTTCAATTTCTCTACATCGTACATGAAGACATTTAAATACATATATAAATATGTTACTGTTCCACCAGACTTCATTCCTTTAATCCTTTTCAAACCTCTTAATTCTACAAAAGAATATTTGCCGTCTAAATAATCTTTTTTATTAAAACTATTAACAATTTTATAAGGCGTAACCTTCCAAGATTTATCTAATATTTTTTTATATTCATCTTCTTTAAAAATATCTGACAACACAAAAATTGTTGTCGTATTTTTAAATTGCTTCATTTCATTATTAGAAAATTTCTTTGCTTTACCAATATGTCTTGAACTTACACTAATTTGTGCATTTGAGGCATTAACAAATAATACTATGCTAATATTGTAATTACTTTTTTTATCATTTTTTTATTATTTAGGATTAATTTATTTTTTAAGTCAACATTCCGCCACCAACATTTAATACTTGCCCTGTAACATAAGCACTCATATCACTTGCAAAAAATACGCAAACATTAGCAACATCTTCTGGTGTTCCTCCTCTTTTTAAAGGAATATCATTACGCCATTTTTGTACGGTATCTTGATCTAATTTTTGAGTCATTTCCGTTTCAATAAAACCTGGGGCAATTACATTACAGCGTATGTTACGTGAACCTAACTCTAATGCTACCGATTTAGAAAAACCAATAATACCAGCTTTTGATGCCGCATAGTTGGTTTGACCTGCATTTCCTTTTACTCCAACAACTGAACTCATATTAATAATAGAACCTTTACGTTGTTTTAACATGGTACGCTGCACTGCTTTAGTCATGTTAAATACCGATTTTAGATTTACTTCAATAACCTTGTCAAAATCTTCTTCGCTAATACGCATTAACAGATTATCTTTGGTAATACCTGCATTATTAATTAACACATCAATACTATCAAAATCTTTTGTTACTTGCGCTACTAAATCTTGTGCTTCTTGAAAATTAGCAGCGTTAGATTTATATGCTTTCGCCTTTACACCTAAAGCATTTAATTCTTTTTCTAATGCTAATGCTGGTGATTCAGATGAGTTGTATGTAAATGCTACATTTGCTCCGTTTTGTGCAAATGTTTTAGCAATACTCATACCGATACCTCTACTGGCTCCTGTAATAATGGCTGTTTTACCTTCTAAAAGTTTCATTATATATGTATTTTTAATTTAAAATCAATTTTTAGCCAAATATACCGTTTTTACTGAAAACACAAATTTAAAACAGGAGTATTCTTTATATCTGTTAAAACATTCTTATTTTGAGTCTATATTTTTGGTTAGCTAATCCATAGGTTATATCTTGCGCCTCCCAAAACTTAAGAAGATGGCTGTTAAAACACAAAAAAAATCACGCTTACAACTCCTACACCAATATTATGGTTATACAGGGTTTTATGGATTTATAGGCAATAGTATTAAAAAATCAATTTTACCATTAACCATTATTGCTATTATAGGTTTTTTATTTAATGCTTACGTTTACAATATTAATGATGGTTTAACGGTTTTAACACAAACTTTTTCAAAACTTACTGTTTTAGCTGTTTTTTTTGTTTCTGAAACAATTTTAGGTTTATTACCGCCAGAAATTTTTATTGGATGGGCAAAAAAAACGAGTGATCCTATTTTAAATTTGGGTATTTTAGCATTACTATCTTATTTAGGCGGAATTACTTCTTTCTTTTTAGGTAAGATGATTGCTGAAATAAAAGTAGTACACGATTACTTAGAAACAAAAATGAGCAAACACTTAAAAAACACCAATAAATGGGGAGGTTTTTTAATTATAGTTGGCGCACTACTACCACTCCCGTTTGCAATGACCTGTATGGCTGCTGGAATGATTAAATACCCTCTTAAAGGTGTAATACTTTTTGGTTTATTTCGGTTTTTACGATACGCTATTTATGGCTATTTAATATTTAATGTAGTTAGTTAATTTAATAAAAATAAAAGATATGTTAGTTAAAATTTTTAAAGGAATTAGTGTTTTAGAAGGAATTTCCTTATTGCTATTATTTTTTGTAGCAATGCCTTTAAAATATGCTTTTGATACCCCAGAATACATTAGACCTGTAGGGATGGCACACGGATTATTGTTTGTAGCTTATGTGTTCTTAACCATTATGGTTACTTTTGAATTGAAATGGAAGGCAAAAACAGTTGGTATTGTTTTGTTATGCTCTATCATCCCCTTTGGAACTTTTTATATGGAAAAGAAATATTTAAAGTAAGCCCATACTAACCCTCCCCAAAGGGAAGGAATGTTGTTGCTTTAATAAAAAAAGCCACTATAAATTAAAAAATCTATAGTGGCTTTTTTTATGTTTTATTTCTTTACTTCTCCTCTTCGCCTTCTTCCTCTTCCTTCTGAATTTCTTGTTTCGGTTGTGCAAACAAATCTAAATAGGCTTCTGCTAAATAATCGATTGCATCACTGGCTATAAAACATTGATATCCAGTATCTACTAAAGCTAAATCGGCGGTTTTACCGTGTAAATATACTCCAAAAATAGCTGCTTGCAAAGGTTTGTAACCTTGTGTTAACAAACCTGTAATGATTCCTGTTAACACATCTCCTGCTCCTGCGGTTGCTAATGCAGGATTACCCGTAGTATTAATATAAACTTCATTTTTATTTACGGTTAATGTATTGGCTCCTTTTACAACAACAATGCAATCGTTTTTGCTTGAAAAGGCTTTGGTTTTTTCAAGCATTTCAAAATCGGTGTCCCATTCACCTACCAGTCGCTTTAATTCTTGTTTGTGTGGTGTAAAAATAGTTTTGGGAGCTAAAAATGATATGATATCTTGATTTTTAGCGATAATATTTAACCCATCAGCATCAATAACCAACGGTACTTTATTCTCTTTTAAAAAACTTAATAGCGCATTCGTTGTCTTTTTAGAAGTTCCTATGCCTACTCCTAAACCAATAGCATTATATTGCCCATCTATTTTAATTTCTGTAATTTCTTTTTCATTTTTATCAGTTACCACCATTGCCTCTGGTAAAGCGGTTTGCATAGGCACGTATCCGCATTCAGGTATATAAGTGGTTACCAAACCACAACCCGATACTAATGCAGCTTTACTTGCTAATTGCACACTCCCCATTTTTCCGTAGCTACCACCCATTATTAATGTGTGTCCGTATGTAAATTTACTGGCATATTTTTCACGTTTACGATATATGGGCAACACCTCTAATTTATTGATGAGTTGAGGCGCTTCTACTGTGTGCATAAACTCCGTATCCAAACCGATATTAAGCACTTCCCACTGCTCAGTAAATATACCCGTATCAGGTAAGAAAAATACCATTTTCGGACTTTGAAAAGACAAGGTAAAATTAACACGCAATACATTGTCAAAATTATTTGGAGCTTTATCGGCATATAAACCTGAAGGAATATCAATCGCTAATTTAAAAGCTGTTAATTCATTAATTTTAGCAAATATTTCATTTACAAAAGTGTTCGATTCTCTATTTAAACCAATTCCAAAAATAGCATCTACAATAATATCATCTGGATGAATATCCTCTGGAAAATCTGCAATATCAGTTAATAATACTGGCCATGATTTCATTTGCTTTACCGCCTCATAGCTTTTTAAAAAACCTTCTGAACGCTTTTTACTAAAGTTAACTACGTAGTTATTTACATTATATCCGTGCTGTAGCAAATGACGTGCTAAAATTAACCCTGTACCACCATTATTACCAATACCATTAAAAATATGAATTTTAACGGGACTCCCTTGCATGCGCTGATGCATCCAATTAAATACTTGTTCTCCTGCTCTTTCAAGCAATTCTAAATCAGTAATTTCTTGGTTTTTAATGGTTTCTTGATGTGCTTGATATAGCTGTTTTGTGGTTAAAGCTTTCATAATAATGAATGGATGTATTTTTGATGTCCAAAGATATTCTAAGTTTCAGTTTTTACCCAAAAAAACTTCCTTTATTTTTATTGCTTATTACTAATTGCATCCACAATAGAACTTTAACACCCCATTAACACGTGCGCCTAATCTTATCTCTTATTTTTGTAGTACTTGTAATCTTTTATAATATAACATGAAGCCATCATTACCCTTATATTACCTACTTATTATTATAACTGTAATAAGTTGCTCAAAAGAGAATTTACAACAACGTAAAACCTATTTTGGAGGAGAAATTGTTAATCCTAAAAATAACTATGTGCTTTTATTTAAGGAAAATGAATTTATTGATTCTATCCCTTTAGATGAAAATCATCAGTTTTTTTACACCTTTAAAAATTTCAAAGAAGGTCTCTATACCTTTAAGCATGATGAATTTCAATATTTATATTTAGAACCTAATGATAGTTTATTTTTACGCTTAAACACTGTTGATTTTGACGAAACTTTAACCTTTTCTGGCAAAGGATCGCATAAAAATAATTTTTTAATCAAAACCTTCTTAAAAAATGAAGCAGAATCTGAAAACAATAGCGTTTTATTTAACTTGCCTCCTCAAAAATTTTTAGCAAAACTAAAATATAATCAAACAAGAAGTCATGCAGCTTTGGATAAATATGCTACTAAATATCTGTTTTCTGATGCATTTAAAACCATTACTAATACTCATATTGATTATCAAATTTATAGCTTAAAAGAAAAATATGCAACTATAAATAAAAATAAAAAAGATTTTAAATTACCTGATGATTATTATCGTTTCAGAAATGATGTGGATTTTAATGCTCATCAATTAATCAACTTTTACCCATATTCCAATTACCTTAGTATTTTTGTAAATAGCATTTCAGACAGCAAACATTCTTGCAAAAGCCCTTTGGACAGCTATACTACAAAATTAAAAGTCATTGATTCTATTATTAAAGACACTTTAATCAAAAACAATTTATTTCAAAAAATAGGATACTCATATTATCATAAAAAAGATACTCCACAAAATAGAGCTACTTTTTTAACGACATTTAAAAGTTATACCGATAATCAAAAATTAATCAACCAAATCACCTATCTATCAAATAAACTAAAACACCTTACGGCAGGCACACCTTTTCCTTATTTTGAAGTACTTACCGATACTAATAGAAAAATTGCCGTACAAGATTTAATTACAGCACCCACAATTGTATATTTTTGGACACAAAACCAACTTCGACATTTAAAAAGTGTACATGAAAAAGTTGAAAAATACAGTCAAAAAAGCAACTATCAATTTATAGGTATTTGTATTGATCAAAGCTCTGATGATTGGCAAAAAACACTTCAGAAATTCAGACTAGAGAATGACTATAAGCTTTTAAATACAGCTGATATACAGCAAAAACTAATGTTAAACAATATTCATAAAGTTTTTGTTTTGGATAAAAATGGTATCATTTTAAATACCAATTTGAACCTTTTTGATGTAAGGTTTTTAGAAAAACTTAAAAAAATATAAAAAAAACACATTATTTCTGTAAGTTTTGTAGCTTTTACCAAACTATATTAATAAATTTGCATTTACTTACAATTTGGGGTCGACCGGTTTTGACTGCGAGTTTGAATTGAACGGTAAGCACGTCAAGTAATGAAATTATACTTGTAAAAATTATTTCAACTTTTTAAACGGCGAGAATAACTACGCTTTAGCTGCATAATCTGAATCACAGTAAGATAATGCCTCGTCCTACAAGGTAGGAGAGCTAAATGTCTTCGGATAGCCCTGGTAAGCGGCGCTCCTTTTTAAGGCATCGTAAATGTTTACATAGAAAACACTATGCTTCGGAGTGTTTTTGAAACTAAAGAAACTAAGTTTTAAGTGGGCTGTTTTTGGTCAGCTTATTATCGAAAATTAATCAAAAAATAAACGCGTAGAAAGCCCTTTGATTGCTTGTTAGGACGAGAGTTCGATTCTCTCCGACTCCAC
>JAJRPS010000009.1 GCA_024280635.1 Bacteroidota bacterium
ACAAAAACGTCTGCTTTTCCTAAGCGAATATAGTTCATGGCATCAATCATAGCATTTGCAGATGATGCGCAAGCAGAAACAGTAGTAAAGTTTGGTCCTCTAAAACCGTATTTGATTGAAATTTGCCCAGGAGCAATATCAGCAATCATTTTCGGGATAAAGAAAGGGTTAAAGCGTGGTACACCATTACCCGTTGCGTAATTAGCAACTTCGGTTTGAAATGTATCAATACCTCCAATACCAGCACCCCAAATAACACCTATTCGGTCTTTGTTTATTTTTTCTAAATCTAAACCAGAATCTTTAATTGCTTCATCAGAAGCAACCATAGCATACTGTGCATATAAATCCAAACGACGTGCTTCTTTACGATCCATAAAATCGGTAACGGTAAAGTTTTTAAGCTCGCAAGCAAATTTTGTTTTAAAATGAGTGGTATCAAAACGAGTAATTGGGGCAGCGCCACTTTTACCGTTTATTAAACCGTTCCAATATTCTTCAATAGTGTTTCCAATTGGTGTTAAGGCACCTAAACCTGTTACTACAACTCGTTTTAACTCCATGTTTGTTTTATTTATTGATATAAACCTCGAAAAGCGTAAATTTACAACTTTATCTTATAATAAAAAATATTATAATTATTCTTTTCTATGTTACATGTAAAAGGGTGTTCTTTATTAATAAAGAACACCCTTTTTTACTTGTTTTTCAATGTAAAATTGAAATATGAATTAAGCTTTTGCTTCTTCAATATAAGAAACTGCTTGACCTACAGTAGCAATGTTTTCTGCTTGATCATCTGGAATTTGGATATCGAATTCTTTTTCGAATTCCATAATTAATTCAACAGTATCTAATGAATCTGCTCCTAAATCGTTAGTGAAGCTTGCTTCTGTTACTACTTCGTTTTCGTCTACACCTAATTTATCAACGATGATAGCTTTTACTTGTGCTGCTATGTCTGACATAATTTTATTATTTTAAATATTAGTTTGGGGCAAAAATAAAAAACTTTATTAAATATTAGCATGCTAAAGCAAAAAAATATGATTTTAATGTGATATTTTTATAAAGTAAAAGAATTTTATGCTCCTAAATTTGTTAATTATTCTTTTATTTGTGATGTATAACACTAATAACTCGGTATGATGAAACGTATTGTAATTTTCGCATCAGGTTCTGGCACAAATGCCGAAAACATAATCAAACACTTTCATGGTAATGGTTTAGCCAAGGTTATACAAGTGTATAGTAACAAGAAGGATGCCAAAGTATTAGAACGAGCAAAACGCCTTAAAGTTGCTAGTAGTAGCTTTACTAAAAAGGAATTAGAAGCGGGTGATGTTTTAGAACAATTAAATGTTTTACAACCCAATTTAATTGTTTTAGCGGGATTTCTATTAAAATTTCCAGAACACATTATTAATAAGTACCCCAATCAAATTATAAATGTACACCCAGCATTATTACCTAATTATGGTGGTAAAGGAATGTATGGAAGCAACGTACATAAAGCTGTTGTAGCCAATAAAGAAGAAGAAAGTGGCATTACCATACATTATGTAAATGAAAATTATGATGAAGGAAATATTATTTTTCAGGCGAAAACAAAAATAGTACCTACGGATACTTTTGAAGATGTAGCGGCTAAAATTCATATTTTAGAGCAAAAACATTTCCCCTTAATTGTTGAACAATTATTACGACATTAAAAATGATTACCGAACAAGTACGTATTTATACTGATGGTGCTTCACGTGGCAATCCAGGACCTGGAGGTTACGGCATTGTTATGGAATGGGTAGGTAAACCTTATGTAAAAGAATTTGCAGAAGGCTATAAACTAACCACCAATAACCGCATGGAATTATTAGCTGTTATTGTAGCGTTAGAAAAATTAAAAAACGAAGGCACGCGCGTAAAAGTGTTTACCGACTCTAAATACGTAGTAGATTCCGTTGAAAAAGGATGGGTGTTTAACTGGGTAAAAAAAGGGTTTAAAGATAAAAAAAATCCTGATCTATGGAAACGGTACCTTAAAATACACACCAAACATACCGTTAAATTTCAGTGGATTAAAGGACATAATAACCATAAGCAAAATGAACGCTGTGATTTTTTAGCAACCAGTGCTTCAAAAAAAGAAAAATTATTGATAGATGTTGATTATGAGGTAACTACAAATAATCCGAATTTATTTAAATGAATTCGTAATTAAAAACAAAATTCCGTAATTTTGCAAAAAAAATAAAAAACATGAGCAAATTATTAATAGTAGGTACCGTAGCCTTTGATGCTATAGAAACCCCTTTTGGAAAAACAGATAAAATTTTAGGTGGCGCAGCTACTTATATTGGTTTGTCTGCTGCTAATTTTAAAAATGTAGACAGTGCAATAGTATCTGTTGTGGGGGAAGACTTTCCTGAAGAACACTTAAATTTGTTGCGTTCAAAAAATATTAATATAGAAGGCTTAGAAGTAGTTAAGGGAGGTAAAACATTTTTCTGGTCAGGTAAATATCATAATGACATGAACTCACGTGACACTTTAGCAACAGAGCTAAATGTTTTAGAAAATTTCAATCCGATAGTTCCGGAAAATTATAAAAACGCTGATGTGGTAATGTTAGGCAACCTACACCCTTTAGTGCAATTAAGTGTAATTAACCAAATGATAATAAAACCAAAATTAGTAGTATTAGATACTATGGATTTTTGGATGAACTGTGCGTTGGACGAATTAAAACAAGTAATTGCTAAGGTAGATGTTATTACTATTAATGACGAAGAGGCACGTCAATTATCTGGTGAGTACTCTTTAGTAAAAGCAGCACGTGTAATTGCTAAAATGGGACCAAAATATGTAGTGATTAAAAAAGGAGAACATGGGGCGTTATTGTTTCATGAAGACAATGCCTTTTTTGCGCCAGCATTACCATTAGAAGAAGTTTTTGACCCAACAGGAGCAGGAGATACTTTTGCAGGTGGTTTTACAGGATATATTGCAAGTACTAATGATATTTCTTTTAAAAACATGAAAAACGCCATTATTCAAGGTTCAAATTTAGCCTCCTTTTGTGTTGAAAAATTTGGAATAGAGCGTATGAAAAACCTTTCACAACAAGAAATAAAAAATCGTTTACTACAATTTAAGCAACTGACACAATTTGACATAAAATTAGATTAAAAACAAACGCGCTGAAATTTCAGCGCGTTTTTTGATACACACAAACAATACACAACTATTATGAGTGATGCCCTAAAGCATGAATGTGGAATAGCATTAATTAGATTAAAAAATCCACTATCATTTTACAAAGAAAAGTACGGCACTGCATTTTATGGGGTCAACAAAATGTACTTAATGATGGAAAAACAACACAACCGAGGTCAAGATGGTGCTGGTTTTGCAAGTATTAAATTAGATGTAAAACCTGGAGATCGCTATATTAGTAGGGTGCGTTCCAACCAACAATCACCTATACAAGATGTTTTTGCAAAAATTAATGACCGTATCAATACGGTATTACAAGACAATCCTGAATTGACGAATGATATTGACAAGCTAAAAAGAGAAGTGCCTTATATAGGAGAAGTGCTTTTAGGACATGTGCGTTATGGTACTTTTGGTAAAAATAGTGTAGAAAGCGTACACCCATTTTTACGTCAAAATAACTGGATGCATCGTAATTTAATTGTTGCAGGAAACTTTAACATGACCAATGTAAATCAGTTGTTTGATGAGTTGGTGCAATTAGGGCAACATCCAAAAGCACAAGCAGATACGGTTACTGTTATGGAGAAAATTGGACATTTTTTAGATGACCAAGTAGATGCTTTATATCAAGAATTAAAAGAAAAAGGAGTATCAAAAGTAGAAGCTTCTCCGGAAATTGCAGCGCGTTTAAATGTGGCTGAAATTTTAAAAGAATCTTCTAAAAAATGGGATGGTGGTTATGCAATGGCAGGTATGATTGGTCATGGTGATGCATTTGTATTGCGTGATCCAGCAGGCATTAGACCCGCATATTATTATCAAGATGATGAGGTGGTTGTAGTAGCATCAGAGCGCCCTGTAATCCAAACAGTTTTTAATGTAGATTTTGAAGAGGTAATAGAGTTAGATCCAGGTAAAGCCATTATTATTAAAAAAGATGGTAAAACAACTATAGAGAAAGTGATAGAACCTTTAGAAAAGAAAGCGTGTTCTTTTGAGCGCATCTATTTTTCAAGAGGTAGTGATCAAGAAATTTACCAAGAACGTAAAAAATTAGGAGCACTATTGTTTCCGCAAATAATGAAATCAGTAGGAGATGATTTGGAAAACTCCGTATTTTCTTTTATCCCTAATACCGCAGAAACGTCTTATTACGGAATGATTCAAGAAGGAGAACGTATTTTAAATACTCAAAAATTAGAAGCGTTATTGCATATTGATAATAAATCTCCTGAAAAAATTGAAAAAATATTATCGAAATCATTACGCACCGAAAAAATAGCCATAAAAGACGCTAAATTACGCACCTTTATTACGGATGATGACAGTAGAGATGATTTGGTAGCACACATATATGACATTACGTACGGTTCTGTAAAACCAACGGATAATTTAGTTATTATTGATGATAGTATTGTAAGAGGGACTACCTTAAAAATGAGTGTTTTGAAAATGATGGATAGGTTGCATCCTAAAAAAATAATCATTGTTTCCTCGGCACCTCAAATTCGTTACCCCGATTGTTACGGTATTGATATGGCAAACCTAGAAGGTTTAGTAGCCTTTAGAGCCATGTTAGCGTTATTGGAAGATGATAATGCGACACACTTATTAAAAAAGGTGTATGAAAAATGTAAAACACAAGTAAATTTACCAGATACTGAGGTAAAGAATTTTGTAACCGAATTATATGACAGGTATACGGACGATCAAATTTCTAAAAAAATAGCTGAGCTATTAAGTGACAAAGAAATTAATGCAGAAGTAGATATCATTTACCAAACGGTAGAAAATTTACACAAAGCATGTCCTAAAAATTTAGGAGATTGGTATTTTACAGGAAATTATCCTACACCAGGAGGAAATAGGGTAGTAAATAAAGCCTATATTAACTTTTTTGAAGGAAATAAAGAACGCGCTTATTAACCAAAAAAGAGTATATTTTATTAAAAAATTACCGTTTAACAAATATATTGACTGTTCATCGAAAAAACAAGGTCAATCCAAACCAACGGTATATATTAGCCATACCATAACATAAGTTAGGTTAAGTTCATGGTAGATTTGGGGCAAAAAAGGAAAGTGAAAGCTTTCCTTTTTTATTTTAATTGCGGGTGATTGGCAATTTTGTGAAGGTACTCGTGTTTTATGACGCTACAATTTATACTTTTCCTCAAACCTCAAACCTCAAACTTTGAATTTTCCCGCGTTAGCACGTAAACGGATTATCCTTTTTTAAATTTTTGGTAGTTTTTATGTGCTTTAAAAAGCGACTTTAGAAGCTCTTTTAAAACAGTATAAAAACCTAAAAATTAAAAAAGATAGGAGTTGTAGTGCGTTAAAACGCCCTGAAAAGCATTGTTTTATAATAAAATAATTTTTTTTATTGCTTTTTTGTAACCTTTTTTAAGATGTGTACGTATAACCATACGCTAAGGCACATAATATTATAAACCACACATACAACATGAGACAACTTAAAATCACCAAGCAGGTTACCAATAGAGAAACGGCGTCATTAGACAAATACTTACAAGAAATTGGAAAAGTTGATTTAATTACTGCAGATGAAGAGGTAGAATTGGCACAACGTATAAAAGCAGGAGATCAAGTTGCTTTAGAAAAGTTGACAAAGGCAAATTTACGTTTTGTAGTATCAGTTGCAAAACAATATCAAAATCAAGGTTTAACCTTACCTGACTTAATAAATGAAGGTAATTTAGGATTAATTAAAGCCGCAAAACGTTTTGATGAAACGCGTGGTTTTAAATTTATATCTTACGCTGTTTGGTGGATTAGACAATCTATTTTACAGGCATTAGCGGAGCAATCTCGTATTGTGCGTTTGCCGTTAAATAAAATAGGGTCTATCAATAAAATTAATAAAACCTATGCTTTTTTAGAGCAAGCACATGAGCGTGTACCTTCTCCAGCAGAAATTGCGAAGGAACTAGACATGACCATTAGTGATGTAAAGGAATCGATGAAAAATTCTGGGCGTCATGTATCTATGGATGCGCCTTTAGTAGAAGGAGAAGATTCTAATTTATACGATGTATTGCGTTCTGGAGAATCTCCAAACCCTGACCGTCAGTTATTAATTGAATCGTTACAAACAGAAATCGGTAGAGCACTAGAAACCCTTACTCCTCGTGAGGCAGACGTAGTGCATTTATACTTTGGTTTAGGAGAGCAACACCCAATGACTTTGGAAGAAATTGGTGAAACGTTTGATTTAACAAGAGAGCGTGTACGTCAAATAAAAGAAAAAGCAATTAGACGTTTGAAACATACTTCACGTAGTAAAATATTAAAAACATACTTAGGATAAATAGCGGGGCGATAGCCCAATTTAAGTGTATTATCTAAGTTTACCCCAAACGAAACAGTATTAAATTATCGCTTTTGCGAGAAAATACAATCTGTTCGTTTTTTGATTGATGAAAGAACCCTCGGCTGATTACCGAGGGTTTGTTTTTTTTTTTTTTTTTGATTACGGGGGCGATAGCCATAAATTACTTTGTATAAATAACAAAGATTAAATTATATATTAAATAGTAACGTGTCCCCAGTTTTCCCCTTTTTTGATACGATGTAATTGCATTTCAGAAATACCAAATTGTTTGGCAATCATTTTTAAACGTGTTTTTCTATTAGGGTCAAGCAATTTTTTTTTGATGATACGAACTTTTCCTTCTGTGAGCTTTGAATAGGTAATAACACGCCCAGGTCCTTTATATATAGGATTTTTAAATTGATGCTGCTCTTTCTCAAAAGCGGTTGCCCATTGTAGGTTATGCGTTGCATTGTTTTTTTTATCGTAATCCAAATGAATGACATATTTATGTTTTTCTGATGGTTTTTCTAAAAATGCTTCGGCAACTAATTTATGTACATATCGTGCGGTTTTTTTTCCATTTTTTTGCGTTAATGGAATACGTAAATATCCGCCAACACTAAATAATTTGATAAGTACGCCGTACTCTGTATCTACTTTAAAACTTTTTACTCGTCCAAAATTAGAAATTTGATATTTTTCTTTTTCAGAAATATTTTCAGGAAAAATAATAAACTTCCATTTTTCGTTTATATATTGATTATTCATCTTTTATGAAGTTTTTATTAGGGAGTTACAAATATAACATTTAGAAAATAATGTTGTTAACGCTTTGTGGTAATTTAGATGTATTCTAAACAATATTGGTAATTAAGTTTTTAACTTTACTGTCGACTACAATGCTAACATTATTAAAATTCAATTATGCAAGAACATATTGTTATTATCGGAAATGGTATATCAGGTATTACCTGTGCCCGCCATATTAGAAAAAATAGTGATAAAAAAATCACTGTAATTTCCGGTGAAACTGAATTTTTCTTTTCACGTACAGCATTGATGTATGTGTATATGGGACATCAAAAATTTGAGCATACGCAGCCTTATGAAAATTGGTTTTGGAAAAAAAATCGAATTAATTTACTTAAAAAATATGTTTCTGAAATTAAAACGGATGAAAATGCATTAGTTTTTCAAGATGGTAACACCTTGCAATATGACAAGTTAATTATTGCTGTAGGATCAAAGCCTAATAAATTTGGTTGGACTGGGCAAGATTTGGATGGTGTTATGGGCATGTATCATAAGCAAGATTTAGAAAAAATTGAAGAATATTCTCAAAATTGTAAACGTGCGGTAATTGTTGGGGGTGGATTAATTGGCATAGAAATGGCTGAAATGTTGCGAAGCAGAAATATACCCGTAACTTTTTTGGTTAGAGAAAATAGTTTTTGGAATGGTGTTTTACCTAAAGAAGAATCAGAAATGATAAATCGACATATTTTAGAGCATCATATCGATTTGCGCTTGGGAATGAATTTAAAAGAAATTCTTGCAGATGAAAATGGGAAAGCAAGAGCTGTGATTATACCTGAAACAGGAGAGGAAATCCCTTGTGATTTAGTTGGACTAACAGTAGGAGTATCACCTAATATTGATTTTATTAAAAGTTCTAATATTGAAGTCAATAGAGGGGTTTTAGTAGATAGATGTTTACAAACCAATATTAAAAATGTGTATGCTATTGGTGATTGTGCAGAGCAACATCAGGCAATTGGTAGTAGGCGAAATATAGAAGCTGTTTGGTACACTGGTAGAATGATGGGTGAAACTTTGGCACAAACTATTTGTGATAACCCAAAAGAATATAAACCGGGTAATTGGTTTAATTCCGCTAAATTTTTAGACATAGAGTATCAAACCTATGGTTGGGTATGGGCGAAACCAAAACCCGAAGAAACTCATTTTTATTGGGAGCATAAAAGCGGTAAAAAAAGTATTCGTTTAGTGTACAACACCCAAACCAATGTGTTTTTAGGAATGAATGTTTTTGGTATTCGGGTGCGACATGAAGTTGTAGATAGATGGTTGACAGAGCAACAGCATGTATATAACGTACTATCTCAATTAAAAGATGCTAATTTTGACCCAGAATTTTACGAGCAATATGAGTTCGAAATTTTAGCAAAATTTAATCATGATAATAACACCAATATTAAAGTGCAAAAAACAAATTGGAAACGCATCTTAAATCTTATAAAATAATGAATACAAAACATTCAAGCTATGCAATATCAAATCCGCATAAAATAGATTTAGACGGGGTCCAAAAAGCTAGTTTTGGGTCGGCTATTTTAGGCGTTCTATTCTTAGCAGCAGCATTTTTAGGCGTTCAATTCCCGGATACAAGAATAGTATTAGCAATATCTTTATCGTTAATAATAGTTGGTACTGCTATTTACGCCAGAAGAACTTATTTGTTGCAACCAGAAGGGATTAAAAACAATCATGTCTGGTTTAATCCTTTAACTAGTAGAGGTGTTTGGGCATGGGTATTATCTATTATATTGACTTCCTTTTATATTGTATTGTACTGGTTTCCAAAATATTTAGGTTTACAAGCGGGAACAAGCGGAAAAAACACAGGTTTAGTTGTTTTTTTTGACCCTTTAAGTAATCTGTTACACGGTAAAGATGCAAATCAGTGGTTTGTATATGGTACTTTATACACCGTTTTAATTGTGGCATTGGGTATTAAATTTATCTATAAATATCGACATAATAAGTATCAAGTAGTCCGTACCAGTGTAGTAATGGGTTCTCAAGTACTTTTTGCTTATGTAATCCCTGAAATTTTAGCTACTTTAAATTTAAATGATGCTACCAATACTCAAGGAAAATATTTAGGATGGTATGATACCGATTTAAAAAATGTATGGCCATTGGATTATGATTTTTTTAGTAAGTGGCATTTAGATGCAATGCAAGTTCCCGATTATCAGCCATTAGGAATGACCTATTTAATTTGGGGAATTGTACTGTTTTTAGTTGTTACGCCATTTCTTTCGTATTTAGTAGGTAAAAGGTGGTATTGCTCTTGGATTTGTGGCTGTGGAGGTTTAGCAGAAACCGCAGGAGATTCGTTCAGGCAATTATCCTCTAAAAAATTATCCTCTTGGAAATTGGAGCGCTGGATGATACATTTAGTAATGGTTTTTGTATTTGTAATGACAGCAGCAACTCTATACGGATATTTTGCAAATACGGGCACCATATTTGGGTTGAGCATATATACCTATTTTCAAAAACCATACGGCTTTTTAATAGGTGCAGCTTTTTCTGGAGTAGTAGGTGTTGGTTTTTATCCGCTTTTAGGAAATAGAGTTTGGTGCAGGTTTGGTTGTCCAATGGCAGGTTATATGGGATTGTTTCAGCGGTTTAAATCTAAATTTAGAATTACCACAAACGGCGGGCAATGCATATCTTGTGGTAATTGTTCTACCTATTGTGAGCAAGGAATTGATGTAAGGTTTTATGCTCAAAAAGGACAAAATATAGTGCGTTCAAGTTGTGTAGGTTGCGGAGTGTGTAGTGCAGTTTGCCCGCGTGGGGTATTAAAATTAGAAAACGGATTGAATGATGATGCCACTCGTTATATTGAGCCTGAAGTAATTTTAGGGAATGACATTGATTTAATGAAATATACAAAAAAATGAAAAAAATAATAACTTTAGGGATACTGCTATTTGCATTGGTTTCTTGTAGGTCATCCCGACCAAAATATTTGCGTTGCTCAAAAGGAAAACGATGTGTAGTAACAAAGCTTAAAAAATATCAAAATTTGGCAGTAATAAATACATCGCAAAAAGATCAAGAAACGCTTATTTTTTGATATTTTTGCGCATTAAAAAATAAAAATGACAATTATAAAAGTTATCATACCTGCTTATAATGAAGCAGACGCTATTGCTAATGTAATTGCTGAAATTCCAGATATAGTAGCTGAGGTTATTGTGGTCAATAATAACTCTACGGATAATACTGTAAAAGTAGCTAAAAATGCAGGAGCAACCGTACTTGCCGAAACTCAAAAAGGATATGGTTATGCTTGTTTAAAAGGGATGGGTTATATTGCGAAGCAAAAAATAAAACCAGATATTATTGTTTTTTTAGATGGTGATTATAGTGATTGCCCTTCAGAATTAACCAAAATTGTGGATCCAATTATTCAAGATGATATTGATTTTGTAATAGGAGCAAGAGTGCCTGAATTACGAGAAGAAGGTTCCGTAACCCCACAACAAATTTTTGGTAATTGGTTGGCTTGTAGTTTAATGAAACTGTTTTTTAAGTCAAAATTTACCGATTTAGGTCCGTTTAGAGCCATAAAATATAAAAAACTTTTAGAGCTAAAAATGGAGGATAAAACATACGGGTGGACAGTAGAAATGCAACTTAAAGCATTGAAGACCAATATGTCTTATATTGAGGTGCCACTACATTATAAAAAAAGAATTGGCACATCAAAGGTGTCAGGTACGGTAAAAGGTAGTATATTCGCAGGCGTTAAAATATTAATGTGGATTTTTAAATATAGCTTTAAATAAATGGATAATTTTATTTTATACGGTTCGTATGTCATTATGACGATATATTCTATATCGTTAGTAATTATTTTGTTCTATGCTTTAGCACAATTAAACTTATTAGTTAATTACCTAAAAGCCCAAAAACGGGTAGATAATGACCTTAAATTTAACTTAGACAACCCTCAAGAAATACCTTACATAACAATTCAGTTACCGTTGTATAATGAAATGTATGTGGTTGATCGGTTGTTGAAAAACATAGCATTGATTGATTATCCTCGTGAAAAATTAGAAATTCAGGTGTTAGATGATTCTACAGATGAAACGGTAATTACCACTCAGCAACAAATAGTCGATTTACAAAAAACAGGATTAGATATTGTTTATATTCACCGTACCGATAGGTCTGGTTTTAAAGCAGGAGCCTTAAAAGAAGGGTTGAAAGTAGCAAAAGGAGAGTTTATAGCCATTTTTGATGCTGATTTTTTACCGCAAAAAGATTGGCTAAAAAAAACAGTACCCTATTTTAAAGATGAAAAAATTGGTGTAGTGCAAACCCGTTGGGGGCATATAAACCGTAACTATTCTTTATTAACAAAAATACAAGCTTTTGCTTTAGATGCACATTTTACCTTAGAACAAGTAGGTCGTAATAGTAAAGGACATTTTATTAATTTTAACGGTACCGCTGGTTTATGGCGAAAAACCTGTATTTATGATGCGGGTAACTGGGAAGGAGATACGCTTACAGAAGATTTAGATTTAAGCTACCGTGCACAACTAAAAAATTGGAAATTTAAGTATTTAGAAAATATTGAAACGCCAGCAGAATTGCCAGTAGTTATTAGTGCGGCACGCTCACAACAGTTTAGGTGGAATAAAGGAGGTGCAGAAAATTTTCAAAAAATGTTTAGAAAAGTAGTATCGTCAAAACTACCTTTTAAAACTAAATTTCACGGTGTAATGCATTTACTAAACAGTACCATGTTTTTAAATGTATTTGTAGTTGCAGTATTGAGTATACCCATGTTGTACATCAAAAATTATTACGGTCATTTTAGAAGCTACTTTATTGTGATGAGTTTCTTTGTCATGAGCACCTTAATTTTCTTTGTGTGCTATTGGTTTATGTACCGAAACATCAATGGGAAAGGATTTAAAAACTTCTTTAATTACATTGGACATTTCTTTGCCTTTTTCTCAATTGCGATGGGGTTTTCCTTACACAATTCACTTGCCGTTTTAGAAGGACATCGTCGTAAACGCAGTGATTTTATTCGAACACCAAAATTTAACATCAATAACTTATCAGACTCTTGGAAGAATAACAAATATTTAGCAAAAAACCTCTCTAAAAACGTAGTGATAGAAGGTTTCTTATTGTTGTACTTTTTGTTTGGTTTAGCAAGTTCTTACTTGGTAACCGTATTTGTGGGAGCAAAAGAAGTTGATTTTGGTTTGGTTCCTTTTCATTTAATGTTAGTGGCAGGTTTTGGATTTGTATTCTTTAAATCGATAACTTCTAGAGTGGAATAATTTTACTAAAAAACACACTACTATACCGTTTACTTACTCTTTCTACGTATCTTTGTATCAGTAAATTTATAGTATATGACTACACATAAAGCAGGTTTTGTAAATATTATTGGTAATCCTAACGTAGGGAAATCAACATTGATGAATGCCTTTATTGGTGAAAAATTATCCATTATTACCTCCAAAGCACAAACGACACGTCATCGTATTTTGGGTATTGTAAATGGCGATGATTTTCAGGTGGTATTATCTGATACTCCAGGTATTATTAAGCCCGCTTATGAATTGCAAACTTCTATGATGGATTTTGTAAAGTCGGCTTTTGAGGATGCTGATATTTTACTGTATATGGTAGAAATTGGTGAACAAAATCTGAAAGATGAAGCCTTTTTTAAGAAGATTTCAAATTCTAAAATACCAGTTTTACTATTATTGAATAAAATTGATAAATCAGACCAAGAAACCTTAGAGGAGCAAATGCAATATTGGGGAGCAAAAGTGCCCAATGCAGAAATATATCCAATATCAGCATTAGAAAACTTTAACGTAAAAGAAGTTTTTGAACGTATTTTGAGCTTATTGCCAGAATCCCCAGCTTTTTACCCGAAAGATCAATTAACCGATAAGCCAGAACGTTTTTTTGTAAATGAAAATATTCGTGAAAAAATATTAATGCACTATAAAAAAGAAATTCCGTATGCAGTAGAAATTGATACGGAAGAGTTTTTTGAAAGTGAAAACATCATTCGTATTCGTTCTATAATTATGGTAGAGCGTGAAACCCAAAAAGGTATTATTATTGGACATAAAGGGAGTGCTTTGAAGCGAGTAGGAGTAGAGGCTCGAAAGGATTTAGAGAAGTTTTTTGGTAAGCAAATTCACTTAGAGCTATACGTAAAAGTGAATAAAAATTGGCGTTCTAATAGCACTCAATTAAGGCGTTTTGGGTATAATCAAAAATAAGTTTAAGATAAGTTGGTTGTATTTTTTATTAGCATAAGTATCATAAAATTGATATAACTAAAAAAACACCATTAAACATTTGTTAAACAATAAAAAGGTTATATATTTGCCTCATATAAGAAAAGTTATTTTTCATATTAAGTAAAACCACTGATTAAAAAAACCGAGCTGGAGAGCTCGGTTTTTTGTATTTAATGGAAGTGTGTAATACCAATTTAATATTCTAATGTCACAAAGAAGTCGTTTAATTGGATAAATACTACCTCATTTTTTTAGCAATTACTTTTGATTTTTTTAAAATCTGTAATAAAACCAAAATAATAATTGCAGCAACAATTCCTATTAAAGCAATACTGCTATCGCCAGTAAAAAGGTTGTTGAAATCTAACTTTAAAGCATTAATAATAATAAATACAATAGCTAAAATGCTCAAAATAATATTAAATATTTTCATAATATATACGTGTTATATGTTATAATAAATGTGGGAAGAAACTGGTTTTAACCCCTGATGTAAATAATTTTACAGCAATTGCTAATAAAATAATTCCAAATACCTTTTCAATAATAGCAATACCGCTTTCCCCTAATTTATTTTCAAACCAACCGCTCATTTTTAAGACGATATATACAAATGCAATATTTAAAAGAATAGCAACAGCAATATTAATCGATTCAAATTCGGCACGTAATGATAAAATAGAGGTCATGCTACCAGCACCAGCAATCATCGGGAATGCTAAAGGTACAATAGAAGCAGTCTTTGCAGTAGTTTCATCTTGTTTAAATAAATTGATACCTAGTACCATTTCTAAAGCCATGAAAAATAAAACAAAAGCACCTGCAATACCAAATGAAGCCGCATCAATACCAATAAAAGCTAATATTTTTTCACCAACAACTAAAAACAGTAACATAATTGCTCCTGCTACAAGGGATGCTTTTTCACTTTGAATGGAGCCTCCTGCATTTTTTTTCAATTTTACAATAATAGGTAATCCGCCTATAATATCAATAACCGCAAATAAAATCATACTTGCTTTTGCAATTTCTATAAGATCTAAATTCATAATTAGTTAATTTTATGGCGCAAAATTATACTATAAAAACTATATAACCCATAAAAGCATTACTTTTGTGTTCAAAATAATTAAAATGCGACCTATTCAAATGTTTCAAATAGATAAAACAATCGTTTCCGAAGATATATTAGAAAAAGAATTTGTGTGTAACTTAGGAGCTTGTAAAGGCGAATGTTGCATAGCGGGTGAAGCAGGAGCGCCTCTTGAAAAAAATGAAGTTGCTATTTTAAAAGAAATATATCCAAAAGTAAAACCCTTTTTACGTAAAGAGGGGATTGAAGCTATTGAAAAGCAAGGAACTTCGGTAGTATCAGATTTAGGAGATTTAGAAACCACACTTATTGAAGGTGCAGAGTGTGCTTACGTTATTTTTGATGACAATAAAACAGCACTTTGTGGTATAGAAGCGGCACATAAAGCAGGTGACATAGATTTTAAAAAACCAATTTCATGTCATTTATATCCTGTACGTGTACAAGAGTATACTTCTTTTTCGGCAGTAAATTATCACAGTTGGCCAATTTGTAATGACGCTTGTGCTTTAGGGGTAGAATTAAAGGTGCCTGTTTATAAGTTTTTAAAAGAATCTTTGGTTCGTAAATTTGGTGAAAAATGGTACTCCGAATTAGAAAATGTAGCTAGAAATCTTCAAAAATAACCCCATTTCTACAATTTATAAATCCCTTATTTTATCACTTGTCACTGATAATTTAAAAATATAAATATCTGTATTTCAGTGATTTGCATTTAAAATATAGAAAGTCAATAAAATCAAGGGTTTACGACATTTGTTAAAAACTTGTTGAAAACCTATTTTATTTTTTTCATTTTTCAGCTTGAATTATTAGGTTAATTTACAATCTTTGTAAAGCACAAAACAAGCATCTGTTTTATAGTTTTTTTTGTTAAAAATAAGGAAGTTATAAGAACAAAGTAGGTCAAAATATTTTGATTGAAATCTTTTTTTAAGCCCAATAAAAAAAGAGTACTTAATAAATTGTTTTTTAAAATGAATAAATAGATAATCTATTACATTATCTGTGGTAAATTGACGGTATAAAAGAAATAACTGATGGAAATTTTTCAAATTATAAAAAGAGATTATGAAACAACACCGTTTGTTTTAAATAAAATAACCAATGCCATTGAAAAGGCAATGCAATCTGTTGGTAAAGGAGAAAGAGCAGAAGCAGTATTGATTTCAGAAAAAGTATTGCAGGAATTGTTGGCTAGAAAAAGAGAGCATACAAGTTATATTCCAACAGTAGAGCAAGTGCAAGATATTGTAGAAGAAAAGCTGATGACAAGCTCTTACCCTAATGTTGCAAAAGCATACATACTATACCGTAATGAACAAGCACGTTTGCGTCAAACCAATATTTTTGAAAAACGTATCAATTTAAAGCCATATGAATATCCACAGTTGTATGAGTACGTAAATGCAATCAGACATTCATATTGGATACACACGGAGTTTAATTATACAAGTGATATTCAAGATTTTAAAGCGGGGTTAAATTCCGTTGAGCAAAGTGCTATTAAAAATACCATGTTGGCTATTTCTCAAATTGAAGTAGCCGTAAAGAATTTTTGGGGAGATATTCATGTAAAAATGCCAAAACCAGAAATTGGAGCGGTAGGTGCAACTTTTGCAGAAAGCGAAGTTCGTCATCACGATGCGTATTCACATTTATTAGAGATATTAGGGTTAAATAATGAATTTAAAAACTTAAAGAAAAAACCCGTAATGATGAAGCGTGTTCATTATTTAGAAACCGCTTTAAAAAATGCAAAAAGTGAAAACAATCAAGAATTTTCAGAATCAATTTTACTCTTTTCCTTATTTATAGAACACGTGTCACTATTTTCACAGTTCTTAATTATTATGGCATTCAATAAACACAAAAATGTGTTAAAAGGAATATCAAACGTAGTAGAAGCAACCTCTAAAGAAGAGCAAATACACGGTGATTTTGGAATTGATGTAATTAAAGTTATTAAACAAGAAAATCCAACATGGTTTGATGCTGAATTTGAGCAACAAACGCAGGATATGTGTAGGGCAGCTTTTGAATCGGAGAGCAATATCATAGACTGGATTTTTGAAGAAGGAGAATTAGATTTCTTGCCCAAAGCAGTAGTAAATGAATTTATTAAAAATCGTTTCAATAACTCATTGGAAAGCATTGGTATTGGAAAAGTATTTGATATTGATGAAAAACTAGTGGCTGAAACCGAATGGTTTGATGATGAAATAATTGGCACTAAACATGGTGATTTTTTCGTAAAAAGATCAATAGCCTACACCAAAAGAAGTAAAAGTATAACCGCAGACGACCTATTTTAAACTATGAAAAACCAAACATTAACTAATGAAACACAAACAATAGTTTCAGAACAAGAAAAATTAATACAAGCGCGTAAAGCAGCTTTATTATCAGAAAAAAAAGCCAATCAACCAGAAATAAAATGGCTGACAGAAAATAGTCGTAAGTTTTTAGAATCGGGATACTTAACGGAAGGGGTGACACCAGAGGGTCGTATAAGAGCCATTGCAGAAAATGCAGAGAAAATTTTAAAAATTGATGGTTTTGCAGATAAATTTTACGGTTATATGGCAGAAGGGTATTACTCTTTAGCTTCCCCTGTATGGTCAAACTTTGGCCGTAAAAGAGGTTTGCCAATTAGTTGTTTCGGATCACATATTGCAGATGATATGGGAGATATTTTATTCACCCAGTCAGAAGTAGGAATGATGTCAAAACTAGGAGGTGGTACTTCAGGTTATTTCGGGAAATTACGCCACCGTGGAGCACCTGTTAAAAATAACGGACAATCTTCTGGAGCAGTACACATCATGCAATTGTTTGAAAAAATGGTAGATGTAGTAAGTCAAGGGTCAGTGCGTAGAGGTCGTTTTGCACCGTATTTGCCTATTGATCATCCAGATGTGATGGAGTTTTTAGAAATAGGATCAGAAGGAAATCCAATACAAGAGTTAACACATGGCGTTACCGTAAGCGATAAATGGATGCAAGAAATGCGTGATGGTGATGTAACAAAACGCACCATTTGGGCAAAAGTATTGCAATCACGTTCAGAAGTTGGGTATCCTTATATTTTATTTAGAGATAATGTAAACAACAAAGCAGCAGATGTATATCGTGATAAAAACCACGAAATTTATGCCAGTAACTTATGTACGGAAATCATGTTGCCGTCAAATGACGATTGGTCTTTTGTGTGTTGCTTGTCATCTATCAATTTATTACATTATGATAAATGGAAAGATACAGATGCAGTAGAAACATTAGTATATTTTTTAGATGCGGTAATGGAAGAGTTTATTGCGAAATTAGAAGCGTATAGAGATGCTGACGATAGAGATGATAAATTAACCTTCAATTTTATGGAGAAGGCATATAACTTTGCAAAAGAAAACAGAGCATTAGGTTTAGGAGCATTAGGATGGCATTCATTATTACAATCTAAAATGCATGCATTTGACAGCAAAGAAGCTTTTGACTTAAACTCGGAAATTTTTAGAGTCATCAAAGAAAAATCATACAAAGCATCAGAAGAATTAGCGGGTTTATATGGAGAACCTTCAGTATTAAAAGGGTATGGTCGTCGTAATGCAACTTTAAATGCAGTTGCGCCAACAACATCATCTGCCTTTATTTTAGGACAAGTAAGTCAAGGTATTGAGCCAATATGGTCTAATATTTATGTAAAAGATATTGCGAAGATAAAAACCACCATTAAAAATCCATTTCTGATAACTTTATTGGATAAAAAAGGACAAAATACAAGTGAAGTTTGGAAAAGCATTCGTGATTATGACGGGTCAGTACAACATTTAAATTTCTTAACTGAAAACGAAAAAAATGTATTTAAAACCTACCCAGAAATTGATCAAATGACGGTAATTTATCAAGCAGCAAATCGTCAAAACCATATTGATCAAGGGCAGTCAATCAATTTAATGATTCATCCAGATATGCCAACAAAAGATGTAAATAATTTATACATGACCGCTTGGGATTTGGGTATCAAATCAATGTACTATCAGCACAGTATGAGTGCTGCTCAAAAATTTAAGCAGAAAAAAGAATGTACCAGTTGTGAAGGATAATCTTTAAAGATGTATAGAAAATAAAAAAAAGCTAAGGTTATTTGATAAAAATAATTTTAGCTTTTTTTGTGAAAATAAATTAAAAAATGAAAATTTTAGCAGAAATCAAAAACGCATTATTAAATGCGAATTCAAAAGTTTTAGGAACCATATCTTTAGAAAACGACATGAATGTTGTACCCGTATCTTCAGTATGTATTGTGGAAGATAAAATATGGTTATTTGATTATTTTTTTAACAAAACAAAAAAAAATGTTTTAAGAAACCCAAAAACAGTACTTGCTTTTTGGAGTGGTTTAAACGGATATCAAATAAAAGCAATGGCTACCTATATAAGTGAAGGAGAGGTTTTTGAAGAAGCTATAAGATGGGTGGGTAAACAGCATCCAAATCGTGTGTTAAAAGGATTGTTAGTTTTAGATCCGAAAGCAATTTTTGATATTTCAATAGCAAATAAGCAATTGTAGGATATGATTTTTTTATCAGATAAATTAAATTTTCCAGATTGTAATTTAGCCGATGATGATGGTATTTTAGCTATTGGAGGAGATTTATCTGAGGAAAGACTATTATTAGCTTATCAATCAGGAATTTTTCCGTGGTATAATAAAGGAGAACCCATTATTTGGTGGGCACCTGATCCACGAATGGTGCTGTTTCCTGATGAGTTACGTTTTTCTAAAAGTATGAAAGTGCTTTTTAAAAAAGAAATATTTACAGTTACTTATAATACAGCTTTTAAAGAAGTGATTAAAAATTGTGCGCAAATAAAACGTTTTGGACAGGAAGATACTTGGATTACTGATGAAATGCAAAAGGCATATTTAGCACTACATAAAAAAGGTATTGCCACTTCAGTTGAGGTTTGGAAAAATCAAGAATTGGTAGGCGGTTTGTACGGAATTGACTTAAAAGATAAAAAAATATTTTGTGGTGAAAGCATGTTTTCAAAAGTAAGTAATGCCTCTAAATATGCATTTATTTGTTTGGTGCAAAAACTAAAAAATGAGCAGTATAAACTTATTGATTGTCAGGTTTATAATGCTCATTTAGATAGCTTGGGTGCGCGAGAAATATCACGCTCTAATTTTTTAAAAATCTTAAAATAAAATTAGGATTTTTCTAATGAAAAAGCTGTTGATTTTTCTAGATGCGATAACATCGTTTTTGTCATTTCGGGTAAATCATACTCGTGTTTCCAATTCCAATCTTGTTGTGCACGGGTGTCGTCAATACTTTTTGGCCATGAATCAGCAATCTCTTGTCTGTAATCCGGCACATATTTAATGGTAAATTCTGGAATATGTTTTTTAATTTCTGCTGCAATCATTTTTGGAGTAAAACTAATGCCGCCTAAATTATATGAAGAACGTATTTTGATGTTTTCTTGTGGAGCTTCCATAATATCCATAGTAGCACGTACAGCGTCTTTCATGTACATCATTGGTAAGGCAGTTTCTTCACTTAAAAAGCAACGATATTTTTGTACACGAATAGCTTCATGAAAAATAGCTACTGCGTAATCCGTAGTACCACCACCAGGTAATGTTTTCCAGCTAATTAATCCTGGATAACGGATACTTCGTACATCTACACCGTATTTTTCGTGATAATATTCACACCATCGCTCACCAGTCTGTTTGGTAATACCATAAACAGTTGAAGGTTCCATAATAGTATATTGAGGAGTGTTTTCACGTGGAGTAGTAGGCCCAAATACCGCAATACTAGAAGGCCAAAATAACTTTTTAATCAACCCTTCTTTTGCTAAATTAAGGACATGAAAAAGTGAATTCATGTTCAAATCCCAAGCTTTCATAGTAAAACGTTCTCCTGTTGCAGATAACATTGCAGCTAACAAATAGACATCTGTAATTTCATGTTTTTCAACACATGCCTTTACATCATCATAATTCATGGCGTCTAATAATTCAAACGGTCCAGATTCCATTAAATGGTATTTTCCTTCTTTAATATCTGCAGCAATTACTGCATTTCTACCGTATTTTAAACGTAATTCATAAGTTAGCTCAGTGCCAATTTGACCACTAGCACCAATAATTAATATTTTTGGAGTCATAATATTGAATGATTTTGAGATGTGCAAATATAAAAAATAATGAAAGGATTAGAGTTTGTTTTTTAACTAATTAATAATTTTAGGAGATTAAAATATGAAATATTTAATAATAGTACTATTTTATTGCTTTGTAGTTAAAAATTGTAAAAACAAAGAAAACCTAAATTATAAAAATTATATTTGTAGAAAATCATTTAAAAATGAATAAAATTATATTGGGATTTAGTTTTTTGCTTTTGTTTTCTTGTAAAAAAGAAGGATTGCAAACGGAAAAAGAAAATCCTTTTCAAAAAAATATAGACTCGGTAACCGTTTCATCAATAACTTTAAAAGATGGTACTTTGTTGATATCGGATTGGGTAGAATTAGCTAATTTTCAGGAGGAATTAAATTCGGTTGTAACTAAAAATATTAGTAGTCAAAAAGAATTGGAGCAACTTATAAATTTATTAAATAAGTTAAAAGAAACGATACCAGATAAATTTAATACACCTGCAATTAATGCACGTATTAAAGTAATGGAAACAGAATTATTAATGTTTAGCCAATACGTAAAAGAGCAAGATATTAAGCAAGCTTTAATACGTAAAACAAATTTTCAAAAAGCCTATAATTTGGTAGTAAACCAAATAGAAGCATTGCTTATTAAAGAAAAAGATTATGAAAACTATAAATAAAATTTTGATTTTATTGTTTTTGATACAGGTTGGTTTTGCACAACAAAGTATAAACGATAATGAAAAAATAAATACAGTTTTAAACAGTTGGCATGAAGCAGCATCTGATGCAAATTTTGACGCTTATTTTAGTAAAATGACTGATGATGCCGTTTTTATAGGAACCGATGCAACCGAAAACTGGCAATTACCAGCTTTTAAGAAATTCTCAAAACCTTATTTTGATGCTGGTAAAGCTTGGAGTTTTACTGCGTTAGAGCGTAATGTTTATGTTTCAGGAAATATTGCTTGGTTTGATGAGTTATTAGACACGCAAATGAAAATATGTAGAGGCTCTGGTGTACTCGTTAAAATTAAAGGTGTTTGGAAAATAAAACATTATGTATTATCCATGACCATCCCTAATGAAAAAGTAAAAGAAGTGATTGTTTTAAAAGAGGCAATAGAAAATAAATTAATAGACAGGTTAAAATAAGAGTATGAAAAAAGTAATTTTAGGGATTTCCATTGCAGCTTTAGCAGTTGTAGGATGTAAAGAATCGGAGAAAAAAGAAATTATAAAGAAAGTTACAAGCCCAGGGATCAATTTAGTACTAATGGACACGTCTGTTAGTCCGAAAGAAGATTTTTTCACCTACGTAAACGGTACTTGGGTAAAAAATAATGAAATGCCAGATGATAGAACCCGTTGGGGAAGTTTTGACGAATTGCGTAAAAATACCGATGCAGATGTATTGGCAATTCTTCAAAAAGAAATGAATAACCCTAAATTAGATATTACTACAGATGCAGGTAAAGCAGTAGTGTTGTACAAATCTATTTTAGATATGGATGCACGTAACAAATCTAGTATTACACCTGTAAAAACAGCCTTGACTAAAATAAATGCAATCGCTAATGTTGCCGATTTACAGTCCTATTTAACAGAAGCAGAACCCGTAGGAGGTGCAGGTTTTTTTGGTGTTTATGTAGGAGCAGATTCAAAAGATAGTAATAAAAATGTAGTGTATTTAGGAGCGGGTGGTTTAGGCTTGCCAGATAGAGATTACTACGTAAAAGATGATGCAGACTCTAAAGACAAAAGAGAAAAATATGTACTGCATATTACTAGTATGTTGCAGTTTTTGGGAGATACTAAAGAGCAAGCAAATAAGCAAGCAAAACAAATTTTAGCTTTTGAAACGCAAATGGCAAAACCTCGTTTAAATAAGGTAGAAAGTAGAGATGGCCGTAAACGATACAACCCAACTGCAGTTAGTGATTTACAAAAAATGGTTCCAGCAATAAAATGGAATACCTATTTTGAAAATTTAGGCATAAAAACGGATACGGTAATTTTGAGTCAATTAAAGTATACCAAAACATTACAAGATATATTATCACCAAAAAATATTGATGATTGGAAAGCCTATTTGCGTTGGTCAACTTTTAATAATGCAGCTAGTTTATTAACAGTAGAAATAGAAAAAGCAAATTGGTTATTTTATTCTAAAACATTAAGAGGGGCTAAAAAACAGCGCCCACAAAAAGAACGTGCATTAGCAACCGTAAACGGATTGTTAGGAGAAGCATTAGGAAAACTATATGTTGCTGAAAAATTCCCGCCAGAAGCTAAGGAAAAAGCAAAAGAGATGATTAAAAATGTATTAAATGCATTTGAATTTCGTATCAAAAAAGTATCTTGGATGAGTGCCGAAACCAAACAAAAAGCAATAGAGAAATTAAAAGCAACAACGGTAAAAATAGGATATCCTGATAAATGGAAAGATTATAGTAATTTAGAAATAGGAGGTTCTTATTATCAAAATAAATTGAATGCTTCAAAATGGTGGTTTAATGAAAACATTGCAAAGTTAAATAAACCCGTAGATAAGACAGAATGGGGAATGAGTCCGCAAACGGTAAATGCTTACTTTAATCCTTCTTATAATGAAATTGTATTTCCAGCGGCAATTTTACAACCACCTTTTTATGATTATAAAGCAGATGACGCTGTAAATTATGGAGGTATAGGAGCGGTAATTGGTCATGAAATATCACACAGTTTTGACGATTCTGGAGCACGTTATGATAAAGAAGGAAACTTAAATGATTGGTGGATAAAAGAAGATTTGGTGCAATTTGAAGCATTAGGTAAAAAATTAGCCGATCAATACAGTGCAATAGAAGTGTTACCTGGTACCTTTATAAATGGCAAATTTACATTAGGAGAAAATATAGGCGATTTAGGAGGAATAAACGTAGCGTATGATGCTTTACAGTTAAGTTTCACTAAAAACGGAAGACCAGAAAAAATAGATGGTTTTACTCCAGAACAACGCTATTTCATGTCATGGGCAACCGTTTGGCGTAGCAAATATAGAGATGAGGCTTTGAAAAATCAAATTAAAACAGATCCACACTCACCCGGTATGGTAAGAGCTATACAACCGTTAAGAAATGTAGCAGCTTTTTACAAAGCATTTGATATTCAAAAAGGCGATAAGATGTATATTGCTCGAGAAGAACGAGTTAAAATTTGGTAAGAAATATAAAAAGACTAATAAAAAAAAACGACTGTAACAGTCGTTTTTTTTATTTTAAATCAGATAGATAACATTCGGAAATTTGTTTGATGCTTTCTGAAAGGGGTAAAAAATTAAAATCAATGGTTTTTTTAATCTTAGCGTTACTGTAATTTAAATTTTTAAAAGCAGAATCAATATTAGCAATACTTAGGACGGGATTTCCTTTCATGAAAAAATATTTAATCTTTTCAAAATAAAAGAAGATAATGAGCATCCATTTTTGTACTGCTCTTGGGGTTGCTTTAGTATTTAAGCAGTTAGAAATACTAGTAATTAATGTTTTATAGCTAATGTTTTCTGACACGATAATAAAAGAATCATTTTTAACATCAGCATTCATTAATAAAATCATTGCTTCAGCAACATCATTTACATCAACAATACCTACACTTCCTGATGTGTAGTAGCAAAAACCATTCGCTATTTTTGTAAATAAGTCACCAGTATTGCTATTCCAAAAACCAGGACCAATGATAACTCCAGGTTTTACAATTACTACATCTAAGCCTTCTTGTACACCTCTCCAAACTTCCATTTCGGCATTGTATTTTGTAATAGCATAAATGTTGTTTTTATTTTTTTCAGGATTCCAAGGAGTTTCTTCAGTAATGGCATTTGTTTGGTACTCACCTAAAGTAGCTATTGAGCTTACGTAGCAAAGCTTTTCAACTTCTCCACTCAAGCAAAAGTTTACAATATTAGCAGTTCCAATTACATTTGTTTCCTTAGAGGCTTCGTAGTTTTGAGGTCCAAAAGACAAATCGGCAGCACAATGATACACTTCTGTAATATCTTTAAAAGCAATTTCTAATGATGGGGTGTCGGTAATATCGGCAAGTATCCATTCAATATTTGAAAATAAAAGTCCTTGGTTTTTAGTGTGGTAGCTAAAAATATGTTTCACTTTTTCAAGCTTTTCTTTAGTTCTATAAATGGCACGTACTTGGTGCCCTCCATTTACTAATTTATAAAGTAAATGACTACCAACTAAACCGGTACCTCCTGTAACTAAAATCATAAGCACGAAGATATTTAATTTTATAGAAAGTAAATGGATATTTTTACTAAAAACGGATTATATTTTTTGAAGAAGATTATCTTTGTCAAAATTTTAAACCATTTATCATGAATTTTGTAGAAGAATTACGTTGGAGAGGAATGTTACATCAAATTATGCCAGAAACGGAAGAATTGTTGTTAAAAGAACCGACTTCAGGTTATATAGGCTTTGATCCTACGGGTGAGTCATTGCATATAGGTAGTTTGGTGCAAATTATTATTTTAATGCATTTTCAACGTGCAGGTCACACGCCAATTGCGTTGGTTGGTGGTGCTACAGGTATGATTGGAGACCCTTCTGGGAAATCAGCAGAGCGTAATTTGTTAAATGAAGAAACATTAGCGAAAAACATTGCCGGTATAAAATCACAATTAGAGCGTTTTATCGATTTTAATTCGGACATCCAAAACAAAGCGGAATTGGTAAACAATTATGATTGGATGAAAGATTTTTCTTTCATTGATTTTGCTCGAGATATTGGTAAGCACATTACTGTTAATTATATGATGGCTAAGGAATCGGTTAAAAAGCGTTTGAGTTCCGAGTCTAAAGTAGGAATGAGTTTTACCGAGTTTACGTACCAGTTGTTTCAAGGATATGATTTTTTGCATTTGTATCGTGAAAAGAATTGTAAAATTCAAATGGGTGGTAGTGATCAATGGGGAAACATCACTACAGGGACTGAGTTGGTACGTAGAGTAGCAGGAGGAAAAGCATATGCACTTACGTGTCCGTTAATTACAAAAGCAGATGGTACTAAATTTGGAAAAACAGAAGGAGGAAATGTTTGGTTAGATAGACATAGAACATCACCATACAAGTTTTACCAATATTGGTTAAATGCTTCTGATGAAGATGCTGAAAAATATATTAAAATATTTACTTTTTTAGATAAAGAAACTGTTGAAGCCTTAATTGTAGCGCATAAAGAACAACCGCATTTGCGTTTGTTGCAAAAAAGAGTGGCAGACGAGGTTACGGTAATGGTTCATTCAAAAGAGGATTTAGAAAACGCATTAAAAGCTTCTAATATTTTATTTGGAAAATCAACTTCTGCTGATTTAAAAACTCTAGATTCTCAAACTTTTTTAGATGTTTTTGATGGTGTGCCGCAAGCTGAAATTAATAAAGCTGATTTGGCTGAAGGAATGGATATGATGACTATTTTAGTAGAAAAAACAGGTTTCTTAAAATCAAATGGTGATGCCAAACGTGCTTTAAAAGAAAACTCAATATCCATTAATAAAGAAAAAATAAAAGCCGATTATAAAATTACAACTACCGATTTAATTAACGATAAATTCATCTTACTACAACGTGGTAAAAAGAATTATTTTGTAGTGGTGGTGAAGTAATAGTAGAACGATAGTTAAATGTTTTTTTACTAGAATAAAACTAAAAAAGGGATGCCAATTGGCATCCCTTTTCTTATAAGTTTCTCTAAAAAGGCTGTCGTCTCACGACCGATTTATAAATCATACTTCAAACTCAAAACTACATAACGGGGTTGAATAAAATATTCGCTCGTGCTTGTAAAGGTAGTGCTGGAGTTGTTTTGGTTTAACGACTTGGTGTTTAAAATATTGGTTACCCCAACTTTATATTCCCATTTACTATCTTCTTTTTGATACAATAAACTAGCATCTAAAAAGCTATAGTTGTTAATGGTTTTTTCTTCGGTTTTGTAATTATTGTAGGTGTAATCGGCTTTAAAAACAAATCCTTTTAAAAAGTATGCATCTACGTTTATAAACGGACTGTGAGTAAAGTATTTGGTTGATATGTTGCCTTGTGTATAGTCGTTAATTTGTAAATTATAACCCACCTCTACATTAGGTGCTTTTTTATAATTGGTACTCAACTTGGTTTTATAGCTTTGTGAAAAAGATTCGCTCACACTGCGTTGGTTATTGATTAACTGGTTGAATTTTGATAAAGAAAAATTACCACCCAAAGAAGCTTTTAGCTTTCCAAACCTACGCTCAAAACGACCATTTACAGACAATACTTCATCAGCAAAATTAGAGTTGAATGATGTTGCAGCATTAAAAACCCCATTAAAAACCGATTGATTTCTAATTTGATCAATCTGTTTGCTGTAATTTATAAAGGCAAATACGTTGGTGTAGTTAAACATGTTGAAACTAAAATAACTCAAATTTAAATTGTGTGACAGTGAATTTTCTAAATTTCTATTTCCGGCATATAACGCGTTGTAACTGTTTAAAACACTACCTGCAGCTAGTTTATTAATATCGGTAAAATTAGTTTGCATCTTGTAATTAAAATTTAAGTTTTCACTTTTTTTCAATTGTATGCGGGTATTAAAATCAGGCAATACTCTAAAAAAATTGTCGGAAACTTCAGTGTTTAATTGTGTGTTTTTAGTGCTGTAATTATGGATGGATACCCCTGGTGTAAAAGTAAACTTACCTACTTTTAATCGGTAATGTGCCCCTAAATATGTATCGTTAAAGTGATATGTAACATCATTATTAATATTAATCAAGGCGTTATTGAGCTCAGTATTGTTTCCGTTATCTAAAATTTGATAAATTTGGGAGTTAAACTGTTGATTGCTCAGTAAACTACCTATGGTAAAATTCAAATTACTTTTAGCATTTAGCACGTACCAATAATCTAGTTTTGCATCTATTTTATTGGTTTTAATGCGTTTGTTTTGCGCAATATTATAGCTATTTTGATTGGTATCTAAACCCAAAACAGCATCAAAATTAAAAGTACTGGTTTGCGCTAATAATGCGTTGTAAAATGGATCTTCATCTTGCCATAAATGTTGTGCAGACAACGCAAAAATATGTTTATCACTTGCAGTGTAGTAGTAATTAAAATTTTGATTAATACTAAACGGATTTTGCTCTTGATTTTCATTTACCCTATTGGTAATAGAAGAAAAGAAATTTTGAAATTCGCGTTGTTTGGATATTTTTGCAAACACATCATAGTCTAATTGATTGTTACTATTTTGTTTGTAATTTGCACTTAATTTAAATAATCCTAAATCACTTTTTTGATGCGTTGCACTAGTGGTAAATTCATCAGGAGGTGTTGGGTTTCCGTTGGTATTCACGTATGCTCGTTCAGTATTTTCTTGTAGGTCGGTTCTGGTACCAGAATAGATAGCAAAACCGCTTAAGTCTAATTTTTTATTGGGTGCATAACTAAAATTAGCCGCACCAAATTTAGAATCAATTGCTTTTGCTTTATTGTTTTGAAGTGATAAAAACCCCATATCGTTAGAAGTAACGTTAAAACCTGTGCCACTACTGCTATTCATGTTTTTGAATCCTCCAGTAAAGTTAAAATAATCTCTACGGGTAAAAGGTATTTCGCCAATATTGTTGAGGTCGGTAATAATATTGATGCTGTATTTAGGGCTGTAATAAAACAGTTTAGGATGTGCTAAGTATAGGTCTTTTCCGTTATCATTACCTACGCCTGCAGTGATTTCTCCAAACCAAAAGTTCTTTTTGCCTTCTTTTAATTTAATGTTAATTGCAATATTATCTTCATTACTGGTTACGCCTCTAAGTTGCCCAACTTCACTGTGGTTTTTAAGCACTTGTATTTTGTCAATAGCATCTGCAGGAATGTTTTTAGTAGCGAGTTTAGAATCGCCATCAAAAAAATCTTTACCTTCTACCATTACTTTTTTAACTACTTTACCTTCTACTTCTATTTCTCCGTTGGCATTAATTTCAACACCGGGGAGTTTTTTAAGTACATCTTCTAACTTTTTTTCACTACCATTTGTAAAGGAGTCGGCATTATAAACAAGAGTATCTCCTTTTATAGTAACGGGCATTTCATAGGTAATTTCTACCGCATCTAGCTGATTATCTTCTTTTAAAATAAAGGTTTTGGTAACATTTTTATCTTGAGTGGTAAACGGAATATCCAAAGTTTTCATACCAATATAACTTACTTGTATTTGGTAGGTGCTATTGGCTTTTAAATCTAGTTTGTAGCGTCCTTTATCATTGGTAATGGCGTAAGAATCTAATGTTTTGGTAGCTTGGTTAATGGCAATTATGTTTGCCATTTCTAAAGGGTTGCCAATGCTGTCTTTTACAACGCCTTCCATTTTTATTTGACTAAAAGATACGTTTGTAATGCACAAAAGTGCAATGATAAAGAAATGTTTCATATGAAATGAAGAAAAATTGATTGTTGATTAATGATTGTGGGTTATTGATTTATAATTTTAGTGTCTTCCCATACCTGATTTTCTACCTCTTCCACCGTACATTTCACGCATTTCGTTAATTTTTTTCATCATGATGTCGTTGTATTCTTTTCGGGTTACTTTCTTCCCTTTAGTAGGCGCTTTAATTTCTTCTTTTTCAGTAGGATTTAGTACAATTTTAGAACATAAAATAGTGGTTCGTCCTTCGTTAATTTCTAAAATCAATCCTGGCAATCCACCATATTCCGAAGGACCATTACTAACGGGTATTTGCATGGTGTACCAAGCGGTAACTTCAACCTCTTTAGGAATGTCAATCTCACTCATAAAACTTTTTGAAGCCGATGAATCCTTAGCAGTATCTTTTTTAGTGTTCTTTTTCTTACGCATGTTTTTAAAATCCATTTGATCAATAGGTTTTATTGCGGTAGCTTTCATACACAAGTATTTTCCTATTTGTTTGGTTTCAGCAGTCATTTTCCATTTCAGTTTTGGGATGCTATCTGAAATTAAAAATTGTTTTCCAAAAAATTCTTTATCCTCTAAAGTTTGTTGCGTTTTTAAGTTTTTATACTGTTTTCCAGCACTGAAGCTACCCATCATCATCACTCCCATTCCGCTTTTACCAGGTGCAGCTAATTTTTCATCTTCTTTGTAAGTAGATTCGGTTTTATTAAAGGTTAAGATGTATGTTTTTTCAAGCATCGTTTTCATGCGTTCTGCAATCATCTTTTTTTGCGAATCACTCATTTTGTTACCACCAAACTTGCTCATGTCCATCGTGGTTTTAGATTGATAAGTGGCTTTGCCTTGAAAGTTTTTTTGCGCAAAAGTACTGGTGAAGGTAATTATGGCAATACAAAAAGTGAATACTGTTTTTAAATTTGATTTCATTTTACGTTGTTTTTAAAAATTATTTTAGCGCATTTGTGTGCAAATGTATTTTAATAGGACTGTTTAGGGAATAAAATGTTACATAATAAAATGTTAATTTTTTTAACGAGGAGTTATGCTAATTAAAATTCAAAAGAAATAATTTAATTGTGCATTTTGAATTTTAATGGGTATTGTATTATTGTTTGTATATTTTTCGTACTTTTCACAAACCTATGAAAATACTATCAGCCCTTTTATTTTTAATCAGTTTTGGTTCTTTTTCGCAAGAAAATTTGTCGGTAACCTTGCAAGATAGTATTCCGTTATCTGCAACTGTTTTTTTAGGGGTAGATGCGTATGAGTCGTATTATTATTTGAAAGAAAACACATTATTTAAGCAAAATAAAAATCAGACATACAGTTATCAAAATTTAAGTTTAGGAGATATTACACAGGTTGATTTTTTAAATCCCTTAGCGATTACGGTTTTTTATAAAAATACAAATACTATTATACAGTTGGATAATACCTTAGCAATAATACGTCAAACATCTTTAAATGAAATAGAAAATGTTCCAACATTTCAATATGTAAATACGTGTAGTAACCATAAATTTTGGCTTTTAAATGAAAATGATTTACAGTTGGAAGTTTATAATTTAAGAAATAATACAATAGAAAATACAACACAACCCATTACGGATAAAATATTAGCAATAAAAAGTAATTATAATTATTATTGGATATTAACAGCTACTCAAATTGTGCAATACAACAGTTACGGAAGTTTAGTAAATAACTTTAAAATAGAGGGTTATAATGATTTTTGGGTATCAAAGAACGGATTTTTATTGAAGAAAAAAAATGAATTATACCGCTATAATTTAAGTGATAAGTTGATGAAAAAAATAATGATTCCAAAAAAAGCAATACAAGATGTTTTTGGAAAAGCAGAAACGGTGTATCTTTACAACAAAAATAGATTATACATATATACCATAAATTAGAAAAATCAAAAAAATATGCACGTTGCAATTGCAGGAAACATTGGCGCAGGTAAAACTACATTAACCAAATTATTGGCAAAACATTTTAAATGGAACCCTCATTTTGAATCAGTTGATGAAAACCCGTATTTAGATGATTTTTATGGGCAAATGGAGCGTTGGTCATTCAATTTGCAAGTCTATTTTTTAAACAGTAGGTTTCGTCAAGTTTTGGAACTACGAGAATCGGGTAAAAAAATTATCCAAGACCGTACTATTTATGAAGATGCGCATATTTTTGCACCTAATTTACATGCAATGGGCTTGATGACCAATAGAGATTATGAAAATTACTCGTCATTATTTGAATTGATGGAAAATTTAGTCACTCCACCCGATTTATTAATTTATTTACGTGCAGATATTTCTACCTTAGTAGGGCAAATACACAAACGCGGTAGAGATTATGAAAACTCCATAAGTATTGATTATTTGAGTCGATTAAACGAACGTTATGAAGCGTGGATTTCTACTTACACCAAAGGAAAATTACTGGTTATAGATGTTGATAATTTAAACTTTGTAGATAACCCAGAAGACTTAGGGTTTATTATCAATAAAATAGACGCCGAAATAAACGGGTTATTTTAGAATATTTCCAATACCAACATCCTATTTAGAATCATTATAAAATACATTTGTAAGATTGAAAAAATGGCAGGTGTCATATTAAAAAAAAAAAAGCACGTATCTTTGCTTATATAAAAGACTTATTAATCTTTTATATAAAAACTAATTAAAAACAAATAACTTATGCTATCAAAAAAACAAGCACGAGCATTCTTTTTAGGTGGAACTTTAGTAACCTTTTTAATTTTTATAGGGCTTACTATTTTTTCATTGTCAAAAGATGTGGATCAAACCAACCATGAAAACATTACCGAAGCGGTGGTGCGTGGTAAAGATTTATGGGATCATAACAATTGTATGGGATGTCATACTTTGTTAGGAGAAGGAGGCTATTATGCTCCAGAATTGACAAAAGTAATTGACCGTAGAGGGAGACCTTACATTAAGGCGGTATTAATGAGTAAAGTGCCATGGCAACCAAATGGTCGTAAAATGGTAGCATATGGTTTTACCAATGAACAAGCAGAAGATTTAATTGCTTTTTTTGATTGGATAGATGATATTGACTTAAATGGCTTTGATAGAGTAGTATCTCCATTAGCGAAAGATAAAACTAACTAAAAAAATAAAACAGATGAAATATAAATCACAAAAAGTAGCCTATTGGTTCTTTGCCCTTTCAATGTTATTATTCGTATTACAATTGGTGTACGGATTTATAATGGGGTTCGCACATGCAGGATTTGATGGCCTACATGAAATTATACCTTTTAATACCGCAAAAGCAGTTCACCTTAATCTATTAGTAGTTTGGTTACTATCTGGTTTCATGGGAGCAGCATATTATATTATACCAGAAGAAGCACAACATGAATTGGTGAGTGTTAAATTAGCATATGCACAATTAATAGCACTAGCATTAACAGGTGTTGCAGCAATAATTGGTTTTCATTTAAACATATAGGAAGGACGTAAGTTTTTAGAAATACCAAGGTATTTAGACTTTTTTGTTGTTATTGATGTATTAACTTTTTTATACATTATTTTAATGACGTTATACAAAGGGAAACGTAGAACAACTACCGCTTTGGTATTGTCTATGGGGCTTTTCTTTGCAGCATTGTTATATTTACCAGGTATGTTACCTTTTGATAGTCAAGTAACCGATTCTTTTTTCCGTTGGTGGGTAGTTCACTTATGGGTTGAAGGTGTATGGGAATTAATTATGGGTGGTATTTTATCATTCTTATTAATCAAACTAACCGGTGTTGATAGAGAAGTTATTGAAAAATGGCTATACGTTATTGTAGGATTAACATTCTTGTCAGGAGTTTTAGGGACAGGGCATCACTACTATTATATAGGAGTAAATAAAATTTGGTTAATTGTAGGAGGTATCTTCTCAGCATTAGAGCCTTTAGCATTCTTAGCAATGGCATTATTTGCAGTAAATATGTATAGAAAAGGTGAGAAAAAACATCCAAATAAATTAGCATTATACTGGACATTAGGAGCAGCAATAGTTTCTTTTGTAGGGGCAGGTTTATTGGGTTTTGCACATACATTACCACAAACAAACTTATACACACACGGTACTTTAGTAACTGCAATGCACGGGCATTTAGCCTTTTGGGGAGCTTACGCAATGATTGTTTTAGCAATTATTAGCTATGCGATGCCAAACATGACGGGTCGTAAACTATACGATACAGGTAGAGGACGTATGGCATTTTGGTTTTCTAATGTTGGAATGGTTGGTATGACCGTTGCCTTTGGGGTTGCAGGAGTAGCACAAGTATATATGGAGCGTATTATGAAAATTGAGTTTATGAAAGTTCAAGAAATGATGGAAATTCACTTCTATATATTAATTATTTGTGCAACCTTGTTTACAACGGGTATTTTAATGTATATAGCAGACTTTATCAAGCATGGGCAACCAACGGATGAAGCTTTAATAAAAGAATAATAAAAGAATAATAAAAATAATTTAGATTGTACTAAGCCAGCATTTATATAACATACATGCTGGCTTTTTTAATATAATTAAATAGACACTTTAAATTTTTTAATTAAAAAAAGAAGCGTTACTAATAGCATAGAAATATTTAAAAATGAAATTGATTTATCTCTTACTGGCAATAATCATGCTTGCTGCATGTTCAAATAATTCTTATTATGACAAAGGAAAAGAGTTTAGTATTGTAGAAGATAGTGTAACCACGCCCTTTAAAGCAGTGAAATTTGAAAAAAATGAAAGTTGTAAGGAATGTCATCCTATTATATATGATGAGTATACGGAATCAATGCATTATAAAGCTACTGTTTTTAGAGACCCAATTCACAATGCAGTTTGGGAAGCACATCCAAATTATAAAAATAAAAGCCAATACAAATGTGCGCAATGCCATATCCCCGGAGCAGATAATATTGAGGATTTTATGAATGAAGGAAAACAAGCAATGCCAGATGAAAATAATTTCACACAAAATGAGGCGGTATCTTGTGCTGTATGTCATAAAATAGCATCTATTGAAAAGCATAGACAGGCAAACAGAAATATTTACAGTAATAAAAAAGAAGAATATTACGGTATTAGAGAGCAATTAAGTATAGCGCATCTTACTAATAGTAACAACAAAATGTACTCAAATGGTAAAATGTGCATGGGATGTCATTCACATAGAGAGAATATAAAAAAATATGTTGTTTGTGTTACTGAAGATACTTCTAAAATTAACTCTTATGAAACGTGTATTACGTGTCATATGCCACAAGTTAAAGGACCTTCTTCTACAAATTCAAGTCAGCAAAAGCATTTTTTTCATGGCTTTCCAGGAGCTCATAATAATATTAATATGCTAGCTAAGCATGTAACATTTTCTGTAAAAAAAATAGCAAGTAATGAATTTGAATTGCGAATAATAAATAAATCATCACATGATTTGTTTCCACATCCATTAAGAAAATCAGTAATTAAAATAAGTATAATACGTAAGGGAAAAGCTGTTTATCAATTTGATGAAATTGAAATGGAGCGAATAATGAAAGATGAAAATGGTATTGCAGGCTGCACATTAGCCACAAAAGAAACCTTAAGTAGTATTGTAAAAAGAGAGAGTATTAGTGTGATAACGGAACATTATGATTTAAAAAACGGAGATGAGTTAGAAGTAGAATATGGATATTATCTAGTCAAAGGAGAAATGTTAAAAACTTTAAATTTGGAAAATAATGATAAAGTTAAAGCGTATAGAATGTTTAAAAAAGAATGTTTTTTAATAAAGTAAAAAATCACAATTAATTGTTAAAAACATGATTAATATCATATTTTTTAACCATAACAGATAATATCTTTGTAATGTTAACTAAAAAGACTATATTGTCTTTATTAATAATACAAATACAAATACAAATGAAAAAAGTAAATTTAATTCTAGCAATCGTTTTAGTAGCTTTTACGATAAGTTGCAAAAAGGATAAAAAAGTAAAGACCGAAGAGATTAAAAAAGAAGTAGTTAAAGAAGGAATTCAAATTTCAGATGCTGAAATGGAAGAAGGTTCTAAAATTTTCTTTGATCGTTGTGCTGGTTGTCATGGTTCAACAAGAAAAGGAGCAACAGGGCCATCTTTATTACCAGATGGTGATGGGAAATCTCCTGCAACCAAAGCATTAGGCGTAGCAGGAATTCGTGCGTTTATTGAAAATGGTACACCAGGAGGTATGCCAGAATGGAAAGGAATTCTTTCTGAACACGAAATTGAATTAATGACTCGTTTTTTACAAGTTGATCCACCGGTTGTTCCACCATTTGGATTGAAAGAGATGAAAGAAACTTGGAAATTAATTATTCCTGTTGCTGATAGACCAACAAAACCAGAACATAAACGTAATATCAAAAATTATTTTGGTGTAATTATGCGTGATGCTGGTAAAGTGGCTATTATTGATGGTGATACCAAAGAAAGAATAGTAGTCCTAAAAACAGGATTTGCTGTACATATTTTAAGAACATCTGCTTCAGGTAGATATATTTATTCAGTAGGTCGTGATGGTAGAATTACAATGATTGATACCTATACTAAAATACCTACAATTGTTGCAGAGGTAAGAGGAGCGTTTGATTCTCGTTCTGTTGAAGTATCTAAAATGAAAGGATACGAAGATAAATACTTAGTGTTTGGTGGATATTCTCCAAGTCATATTGCAATTATGGATGCACAAACTTTAGAACCAATTTCAGTTACTCCAACTGCAGGTAATGCTTGTGATGGAGATAAAGAATATATTGAAGAGGCTCGTGTAGCATCAATTGTAGCGTCACATACAGACCCTGTTTGGATTTGTAATATTAAAGAGAGAGGAATGGTGGATATTGTAGATTATTCTGATCCTAAAAATCCTAAAATTACTGAAATTCCAACAGCTCGTTTCTTACATGATGGTGGATTTGATTCAACAGGACATTATTTCTTAGTAGCAGCAAATGCATCTAATAAGATTGTAGTAATAGATGTGCCTAACAAAAAATTAGTTAAAATTATTGAAACAGGAATTAAACCTCACCCAGGTAGAGGAACCAATTTAAAAACTAAATACGGTAATGTTTGGGTAACGTCTCACTTAGGTGAAAATAAATTATCATTTATTAAAACAAATCCTGGAAAAGGACAATGGACAGTTGTTAAAGAAGTTAAAGCACCAGGAGCAGGTGGAGGAGCATTATTTGTAAAATCTCACCCAAAATCAAAACATTTATGGGTGGATAGAACTTTAAATCCTGATGCTAAATTAAACTCAGTTGTTGATGTTTTTGATTCGTATACTTTAGAACATGTTGCTACATTACAAGCGCCAGAAGGTGTTGATGGTAGAGCGGTACATTTTGAATACAACAAAGCAGGTAATGAAGTATGGGTGTCTTACTTTATGGGTAAAAAGAATGCTATTGTAATTTACAATGATAAAACCTTAAAAGTTAAAGAAATTATTCAAGGTGACTGGGTAGAAAATCCAACAGGTAAATTTAATGTGTACAACACTACACATGATGTTTACTAAACATTGAAAATAAAATTTTAAAAAGGCAAATATAATGTATATTTGCCTTTTTTTTTAAAAAACTATATAAAAAACAACAAGATGAAACAATACAAAATGCTAGCCGCTTTTTTAGTTTGTAACATGAGTTTGTTACAGGCTCAAACAACTTCAATAGACTCCATTAAAACACATCAATTAAAAGAGGTGGTGGTAACAGCACAATTTGCACCTACTACAGAAAAAAATGCAGTATATAAGGTAAAAGTAATTAGTCAAAAAACTATTGATGCAAAAGCTGCTAATAACTTGACAGAATTGCTACAGCAAGAGCTAAATGTTGATTTATCTGCTAATTCGGCATTTGGTACAAGTTTAGAGTTACACGGTGTCTCTAAAGAAAATATAAAGATATTAGTAGATGGAGTACCATTAATAGGTAGAGTAAATGGAACCTTAAACTTAAATCAAATTAATCTTGACAATGTGGCAAGAATTGAAGTGATAGAAGGTGCGGTATCTGTTTTTTATGGTACAGATGCTTCAGGAGGAACCATAAATATTATTACCAAAAATAAAATTGAAAATGATTTTGCAGCCAACTTAAAATTGTTTTATGAATCTATAGCCGCAAGAAGTGTATCAGGTTCTGTTGCTGCTAATTTTGGTAAAAACCTAGTAAGGTTTGAAACGGGTAAATATAGTTTTAACGGTTTAAATACCAATGATGATTTTAAAAGAACTTTAAATTGGGCATCTCGTAATAACTATTACGGAAATGCAAAATACGTTAGAGAAATAGGAAACTTTAAAGTAAACCTATCCACCAATATGTCAGAAGAATTATTGAATACATTAGGTGAGGTAAAAGCAAGCACACATAAAGCAAAAGATATTGATTATGTTACACGCCGTTGGGATAATACACTAAATGTTAATGGAACAATTGGAACTGCTAATTTTATAGACGCAACATTTTCATATTTAAACTATAACCGTTTTGATAACCTATATCGTTATGATGAAACAACAAATACAACAACATTATTAGAAGGAGATGTAGATGGTAATGAATTTACAACCTATTTTGCAAAAGCTCAATATGGAAAAAATAACACCTTAAGTAAATTTAACTATGTCGTAGGGGTAGAATATCAATCAGATAAAGGCGTAGGAGATCGTATTTTAAACACAGAACAAACAGTAGAAAATACCTCTATTTTTGGAAGTGTTAATTATAAATTATTTGATAAATTAGTAATTCAACCAGGAGCAAGATATACCAATAACAGTACTTTTGGAGGGCTAATTTCTCCTGCATTAAACTTAAAATTAAAAATAAATAATAGCAATACAGTACGGATGTCATATGCTAACGGATTTAGAGCACCAAGTATTAAACAATTGTATTTAGATTGGCATCCAACTTTTGGTCCATTTACTTATAACATTACAGGTAATGAAGATTTAGAAGTTGAGGCCTCAAACAATTTTAATCTACAATACACCTATGTAAAACATTTTGCAAATTGGGGGTGCATTACAGTAGATCCTTCTGTTTATTATAATGAAACAAAAAATTTAATAGGATTGAGTAATATGGTTGCTTTTTCACGTCACTATATTAATTTAAATAAAACAAAAACATTAAGCACCAATTTAAATATTAAATACGTGCCTAATGCCAATTTAACATTCAATATAGGTATTGCTTATTTAGGAAGGTATTTTGAGTATACAGATAAATTTGATTCAGACGGATTCATGTTTACTCCATCAGTAAATGCTGGGTTATCATATGTATATCAACCTTTTGGGTTAACCTTAAATTCTTTTTATAAGTTTACAGGAGAAAAAGATGGGCATTATATTAAAAAAGTATCCGGAACACCAACCTTATTTGAAAATACAAGAGATAGTTTTAGTAATTTAGATATTTCACTTAGTAAATCGTTATTGAATAAAAAAATGACAATATCAATAGGAGCTAAAAATATATTAGATGTTACTGATGTTGAAACATTTAATCAAATAGGAGTAGCTCATAATAGAGATATGCAACTTTGGGGAGCAAGTTACTTTATTCAAACAAAATTTAATTTTTAAATAAAGTGAATTACTTAAAAAATATAATATCTTTGTAAAACGAAAAATAAATAACAGTTAAAATAAAACAATAATTATGAAATTAAAATCGTACGCATTAGCAACATTAACAGCTATCGTTTTAATGTCTTGTGGTAAAGAGGCTAAAAAAGCAACTGACTCAGTAAAAGAAACTACTAAAACAGTAGTAAAAGACGTCAAAGAAACTACTAAAGATGTAGTAAAAGATATTAAAGAAGAAGTAACAGAAGTAGTTACTAAAAAAGAAGCAACGGCAGAGCAATTAGCTTCAGGTAAAGCCATTTATGGTAAATTATGTGTAGCATGTCATCAAGCAAATGGACAAGGGATACCAGGTGCTTTCCCGCCAGTTGCAAAATCTGATTATTTAAATGAAAATGCAGAACGTGCAATTGAAATTGTTTTAAAAGGGAAAACAGGAGAAATTACAGTAAACGGTGTGAAATATAATAGCGCTATGACTCCACAACCATTAAACTCTCAAGAAATAGCAGACGTATTGACGTATGTATATCACTCTTGGGACAATAGTAAAACAGTTGTTACTAAAGAATTAGTAGAAACGGTAAAAGCTAAGTTATAATATCAAGATCTATTTTTTTTAAAAAGGGTGCTAATTTAATTAGCACCCTTTTTTTACTGCCAATTTATTTTAAAAACTGACATATATCATTATCTAGTATCTATATAATATATTACTTTTGCAATATAAGAGACAAAATAGTCTTTTAATTTTAAATGATTTAAAATATGAATATTTCAAAAGAAAATACAGTAGCAGCAGTAGTTGCTCAAAACATAAAAGCAGCTCATGTTTTTAAAAAATATGGAATTGATTTCTGCTGTGGAGGCGGAATTTCAATAGAAAAAGCTTGTGCAAAAAAAAATGTGTCTTATACCGATTTAGAAAAAGACCTTAATAAAATAGGAGAAGTAGATAGGGCATATAACTATGATAGCTGGAAATTAGATTTTTTAATCGATCATATTGAAAACATACATCACGCTTATGTTGAAGAAAGCATACCGTTAATTTTACAGTATTCCAACAAAGTAGCAAAAGTTCATGGCGCGCACTACCCGCAAGTAATTAAAATCAATGAATTATTTATGGCAGTGGCTCAAGAATTATCGGCACACTTAAAAAAAGAAGAGTTAATCTTGTTCCCTTATATTAAACAAATGATTCAGGCTAAAAATCAAGGAGTAAAAGCACCAGCGCCACATTTTGGAACGGTAAATAATCCAATAGCAATGATGCATGAAGAGCATGAAAATGCAGGAGATGTCTTTAAAGAAATAGCAGTATTGACAAATAATTATACACCGCCAGAAGGAGCTTGTAATACTTTTAAAGCATTATATGCAAAATTAGAAGAATTTGAAAAAGATTTACATCAACACATTCATTTAGAAAACAACATCTTATTTCCTAAAGCTATTAATTTAGAGTAAATGTTTAGAAGCTGATAAATATCAGTATACTATCTTTTATAGCGTAGTAACTTTGTATTACCAAAATAAAGGATAAAGTATCCTTTATAGTTAGGAAGTTTAAAAATAAAAAATAAAAATTATGAAAAAAATACTTTTTGCAATGGCAGTATCTACTCTAGGAGTAGCGTCATTATCCGCTCAACAGTTTGATTTGTCAGGGGAATTCAGACCTCGTTTTGAAAACCGACACGGTTACAAAACATTACATTCACCAAATACAGATGGTGCAAACTTTGTATCACAGCGTACGCGTTTAAATTTTGGTTATAAAAAAGAAAAATTGCAAATATTCTTAACCATGCAAAACACTAGTGTTTGGGGAGATAAAGGTACTTTGGCAGCACAGGACAATGTAGCTCCTGGAGTGGGGACAACATTACATCAAGCTTGGGCAGAGTATAGCTTAACCGACAAAGTGTCTTTAAAAATGGGACGTCAAGAAATTGTATATGACGATTCAAGAATATTTGGTAATGTAGGTTGGGCACAACAAGCACGTAGTCATGATGCGTTTTTAGTAAAATATGTACCTAATA
>JAJRPS010000010.1 GCA_024280635.1 Bacteroidota bacterium
ATTTTTTATGGTACAGGCTTATCTAAGTTGTTAGCAGCAAATAACGATCCTGATGGTGGTATTGTATATGCTTATCATGTACATGATCCCGAACGTTATGGTGTAGTTGATTTTGATGAGAATGGTAAAGTTTTATCTATTGAAGAAAAACCAGAAAAACCAAAATCTAATTTTGCTGTGCCGGGGATTTATTTTTATGATAATGATGTAGTTGAAATTGCCAAAAATATAAAACCTAGTCATAGAGGAGAATTGGAAATTACAGATATCAATAAAGAATACTTAAAAAGAGGAAAACTTAAAGTAAGTATTTTAGATAAAGGCACCGCTTGGTTGGATACAGGTACATTTGTTTCTTTAATGCAAGCCTCTCAGTTTGTACAAGTAATTGAAGAGCGTCAAGGGCTTAAAATAGGAGCTATTGAAGAAGCTGCTTTTAGAAGTGGGTTTATCACTAAATCACAATTGGAAGCATTAGCTAAACCATTACTAAAAAGTGGTTATGGAAGACATTTAATGAGTATTGTTGATTAATTAGTAAGGTATCCCATATATAAAACAATTTACCTAACACCTACATTAAGGTTAAGAAATTATAGATTATACTCTATTTAGTTTATTTTTAGTATTTTATGAAAGCGATAGAAACAAAATTACAAGGTTGCTTTATCATTGAACCTCGTGTTTTTAATGATGATAGAGGTTACTTTTATGAGAGCTATAACCAGCAAAAATTTAACAAAATAACAAATACAAATACCGTATTTGTACAAGATAACGAATCGTTTTCTACAAAAGGAGTGTTGAGAGGATTACACTTTCAAAAAGGAATACATGCACAAGCAAAACTAGTACGTGTAACACATGGAGAAGTCTTAGATGTGGCGGTAGATATTCGCCCAAAATCACCAACATTTTTACAGCATGTAGCTGTACGTTTATCAGCAGAAAATAAAAAACAATTATTTGTTCCTCGTGGTTTTGCTCATGGATTTATTGTTTTAAGTGATACTGTAGTATTTAATTATAAATGCGATAATTTTTATAACAAAGCATCTGAAGGCGGTATTATTTATAATGACATTGCTTTAAATATTGATTGGATATTAGATACAAATGAATTTATAGTATCAGAAAAAGACACCATGTTATCCACAGTAAAAGATCAGTTTTAATATGAATATTCTAGTAGTAGGCGGCAAAGGGCAATTAGGACAATGTATTCAAGATGTATCTAAAAATATAACAGATAACATCTCATTTGAATTTATTGATTATACTGAGTTGGATATTACTAACCCAAAAGCAGTTACAGCATATTTTAATCAAAAAAAATACAATTATTGCATTAATTGTGCAGCATATACCGCGGTAGATAAAGCGGAAACAGAAACTGAATTAGCATACCAAGTAAATGCAATAGGTGCTAAAAACTTAGCAGTTGCTTGCAAAAACAACAATACTATTTTAATTCATATTTCTACTGATTTTGTATTTGAAGGGACGGTAAATAGACCATATGTTGAAACGGATAAACCCAACCCTATTTCAGTTTACGGCGCTACAAAATTAGCAGGAGAGCGCTTTATTGAAGAGGAGATGAATAACTATTTCATTTTACGTACCGCTTGGTTGTATTCGAAATACGCGAATAACTTCATGAAAACAATGTTAAAATTAGCACAGGATAGAGATGAACTCAAAATTATTGCGGATCAATACGGTACGCCAACCTATGCAAAAGATTTGGCGTTAGTTATTTTGAAAATTATAGAAATAGGTAGTACTAAATATGGCTTGTACCATTACAGTAATACAGGAGAAGCAAGTTGGTATGATTTCGCAAAAGAAATTTTTAGTTTATCTAATACAACCATTAAATTAGGAGCCATCCCAACTTCGGAATATCCAACACCTGCCAAAAGACCAAAATACAGTATCATGGATAAAACTAAAATTAAAACGAATTTAGGAATTCAAATCCCTAATTGGAAAATTAGTTTACAACACGCATTAAAAGCTTTACGAGAAAGCGATTAAAATTACACAATTGTTTTTAGTGTGATTTGAAAGGTAGTTCCGTTATCAATGTCCGAATTAAGTACGTATATGTAACCATTATGATAATCTTCAATAATTCGTTTTGCTAAAGATAATCCTAATCCCCAACCTCTTTTTTTAGTGGTAAACCCAGGTTCAAATATTTTTTTAAATTCGGTTTTTGCCATTCCCTTTCCAGTGTCTTTTACCTGAATAAATACGGTATCTTCTAATTGTTTGATGCTAATTTGTAAGGTTCCTTTTCCTTTCATGGCATCAATCGCATTTTTTACTAAATTTTCAATCGTCCAGCTGTATAGTTGTGAGTTGAGTTGGCAGTAAATTTCATCATCAGTAGTTTCAAAAGTAAAATTAATAAGCCTAGAAGTCCTTGTTTTTAGGTAATTAAAAGTATTCTGGGTTTCTAAAACAATATTTTTACGCTCCAATTTAGGAGTAGAGCCTATTTTGCTAAATCTTTCAGTAATGGTTTCTAGCCTATTAATATCTTTGGTCATTTCGGTAATAGTATCTTCCGCTACATTTTCCATTTTTAAAATTTCAATCCAACCCATTAAAGAAGATAAGGGCGTGCCAATTTGATGTGCAGTTTCTTTTGCCATACCTGCCCATAATTTATTTTGTGCAGCATTTTTGGTAGACTTGTAATAAAAATAAAGACCTATACTAAATAAAAGTAAAATGAGTAAAAGTGCTAGCGGATAATATTTTAATTTGGTTAATAACGGCGAGTTGCCGTAATAAACTGTGGTGATTACAGCATTGTTGTAAACCACTTCAATCGGTTTGTTCTCGTTTTTAAATTGAAGGATTAGTTGTTTTATTTTTGTAGTATCCGTTACCTTTATGTTTTTAATATTAGAAATTTCAAATTCTCCAACATTATTTTCCACAATCATAGGTGTTGTGTTATTGCTTTGTAAAATAGTTAATGATAGCGGGTTGATGTTTACGTTTAAATCGGGGTTATTGTATACATCATTAAATGCATTAGACCAAATTTTCATTTTACTGCGCTCCTCTTCTTTAAAATTTTGAAAAAACTGGTAGGTATTCCATAAAATTAGAGCGACCAATAGGAAAGAAATAGAGATGATAAGCCACCTAAATGTGTTTTTGTTTTGCTGCATTATTAATATAAATATATATTCTACTAAAATAACATTTTTTGTTCAATGAATTATCGTTATTTTAGCATTTCAAAAATAAAAATATGTTATCACTAAAACCAAACGAAATTTCTACAGCAAAATTGCATGGATATTTATTGGGGGCAGTTGCTCCTCGTCCAATAGCATTTGCAAGTACGGTAGATGAAAAAGGGAACCCTAATTTGGCGCCGTTTAGTTTTTTTAATGTATTTAGTGCAAATCCGCCAATTATGGTGTTTTCACCAGCGCGTAGTGTAAAGGATAATACTACAAAGCATACGTTAGATAATTGTATAGCTACAAAAGAAGTGGTTATTAATGTTGTTAATTATAATATGGCACAACAAATGTCATTGGCTAGTACTGCATATGCACAAGGAGTAAATGAATTTGAAAAAGCAGGATTAACCATGTTGGCTTCAGATGAGGTTACACCTTTTCGGGTAGCAGAAAGTCCTGTTCAATTTGAATGTAAAGTAAAAGAAGTGATTGCTTTAGGTACAGAAGGTGGTGCAGGTAATTTAATTATTTGTGAAGTAGTAAAAGTACATATTGACGAAACTGTTTTGGATGAAAACGAACGCATTGATCAATATAAAATAGATTTAGTAGCCCGTGCAGGTGGTAGTTTTTATACGCGTGCAAAAGAAGGGTTTTTTGAAATACCAAAACCAATAACAACATTAGGGATGGGAGTAGATAAATTACCAGAAGCAATAAAAAACAGTGAAATTTTAACAGGAAATGATTTAGGTATGTTAGCCAATGTAGAAGCATTGCCAACTAAAGAAGATATTCTTACCTTTGTTGAAATGGGAAAAAAACATTGTCCGCATATTTTTTCAGCAACTACTGAAGGAATTCATAAAATAGCACAAAGCTATTTAGAAAAAGGAGATGTTGAAACGGCTTGGAAATTATTGTTATCAGAGCAGTATTTATAAAAAGTAAATAATTAATTAATATAGATAGCCCGTAAGGGAAAGGAAAAATGGAAGTACAAGGAAAAATTAAAGTAATTGGAGAAACCCAAACTTTTGGAAGTAACGGCTTTAGAAAAAGAGAAGTAGTTGTAACAACGGAAGAGCAATACCCACAATCTATTATGGTGGAGTTTGTGCAAGACAAATGTGATTTATTAAACTCATATCAAGTAGGGCAAAATGTAAAAATTGCTATCAATTTACGAGGGAGAGAATGGGTAAACCCACAAGGAGAAACAAAATACTTTAACTCTATACAAGGGTGGCGTATTGAAAACTTACAAGGAACAACTATGGGTGGTGCTCCAGAAATGCCTCCTGTAGCACCTGTGCAAGCATTTGAAACTACAAATGACATAAAGGAAGAAGATCATGATGATTTGCCTTTCTAAGTATTAATTAAGGTAGTATAATTATAAAAATCCTGATGATTCATTTCATCAGGATTTTTTTGGTTTTCATTAAAATTTAATAATTTTTATATTTTAAACAGTTTTAATTAGAGCAAAAAAAATACCCTCTCGTTAAAGAAGGTATTTTGAAATAATAATAAAATTTTTATAATTCTTTTACTATCAAATTGTCAATTTCAATAGTTGCTGCTCCAGCAGTAGTAGAAGTATATTTAAATGCAATATATACGTTTCCTCCTAGTGCTGCAGAGATATCCACATCTCCTGAATTTACAAAAGTCCAAGAACCAGTATTAGTATCTAAAGTAGCAGGTAATGTTGTCCATGTAGCAGTTGTAGGATCTCCTGATCCAGCATAATATGTAGACATTAGTACCTCTACATCGGGACCATTATATCTTTTTACATTGTCAAAATTTAATACAGGTGCTACGGCAGTTGATAAATCAATAGCAGGAGAAACTAACCAATCTTCATTATTTTGTGCGCTAGTTGTGAAACCAGATATTTTTGCAAAAGTTGTACTACCAAAAGAAGATGCATACCAGTCTTGAGCTCCTGTTACACTAAACACTGTCCATGCAGCTAATGTGTTGAAGTTTTCAGAAAATAAAGGGTCACATCTTGGTCCTGTAAAATCTAAATCAGCAGGTTCTCTTACAAATAATTGTATGTTAGAATTGTATTTACTTAAAATAGCGGTTAAGGTTCCTTTTCCTCCTGCCATTTCTACTGTTTTAAAGTCAGAATATCCACTATTTCTAATAACCACAATACCATTGTCATCACAGCTTATTAAGTTTCTGTTTACGCTAAACGTGTTGTCTATATTGGCAAAAGTTGCTCCTAAATCGCCTACTGGAACTTGCATGTTTGGAATTTCAATTAAAATACCATTTGGTATTGTAGAGCCATTAACAGCTCCTGTAGTTGTTGCTTTTGCTACAATTGTTTCTACTGTAGAATCGCGTTGTACCGCATCATCTAAGTCTAATGCTGAAATTCTTGCTAAAGAAGTTCCGTCAGCAACTCCTATTGTTATTACTCCATTGTCATCATCTATTGCTAAACCGTTTAGTTTTACATACACTTTTCTACCTACGTTGTATTTTATATAGGTGTCATAAGCATCTACACTAATTTTAATTCCTGCAGTAGGGTTTTCTGGAGCGTCTTGAATGTAAATTGATTTATAAATATTACCTCCTTCGTCATTAGAAATTACATATCCTGTAATGTAGCTGTCTTTTCCATCATTTTGTGGAACTTGGTTGTTAAACTCTACTAAACTTCCTGCTGCTGTTTGCATTGCGATAACAGTTGCGAAGGAATAGGAGTGATTTCCAAGTGCTGGATTTGCTATGTTTGATCCTGTTTCTTCTATTGCTGGTACAGAGTAATCATCATCTTGTACACAAGCAGTAAATGCTCCTATAAAAAGAACTACTGCGACTATTTTAAATATTGTTTTCATATTTTTCATATTTATTGATTTATAATAAGATGAAATTTTTTCATCATTTTTTTATTTTTGTTAAGTAATTAGAAGCGGAAATTTACGGTCATAAAATAGGTTGTTCCTCTTCCAAACCAGTATTTAGGTCCAAAATTTCTAGTAGGTCTTTGTGTGTCTTCTAGAAGAGTTGTATAGTTAGCGGATCTTGCTTGCTCATAGCCTCCTGTTTTATAATCTTCTCCTAAAACATTAGCAATACTTGCGAATAAACCAATATACTTGTTGCCAATTTTCCAAGATTTCCCTCCTACCAAGTTTACTAACATGTAGTTGTCAAATTTTTCTTGTTTTAATAATTCTTTTGCAACATCTTCGTCGTATCCAACAATTTGAATACCATTGTTATCTAGTGCAAAATATTTTGTTCTTGTAATTGCAGTAACATCTACGTATGCATTTGAGAAAAAGTTTGCTGTTGCACTAAACCACCAGTATTTAGGGTCTCTATATTCAAAACCAACACTTGCAGCTCGTTGAGGACCACCTGCAATATGGTAATCTTTTAAATTTGCTTTTCCGTAGTCAAAATTTTGAGGTCCGCTTTGATTTACATAAGATAAGTTTACATTTGGGTTATTTGTGTAAACAGATTCTCCTAATGCTAACGCTCCTTTTAATTTTATAGTAGGCGTTACTTGTGCTTCTACACCAAATTCTAATCCCATGTTTTGTTTGTCTATACCATCTAAAGCTTCTTGTACAAAAGCTCTATCATCACTTAACCCGGTAAGACCATCTCCATAATAAAAAGCAACTTCAGTAGCATCTTCTATTTTGGAATAGTATCCTGTTAAACGAGATTTCAAAATCCCTGATCGAAAAATATAACTAGCATCAAAAGCAGTTGTTTTTACTTCTGTTAAATTATTTACAACATTATGACTTTCTCTTGAGTTAGAAAAACTATTACGCATTGTTGGTGCGTCTTGTATGTATGCTCCATTTAAATCAATTAAATGTTTTCCAGAAATTTTATAGGTTAAACCTGCTTTAGCTCCTAATTTAGTAAAATCTAGTTTTTCACCTTTACCTAAAGAATTTGTAGGATTATTTCCGTTTTGATATAAACCTTCCCTTTGGAAAGTAGTATTGCCATATTGACCACCTACGTAAAAATCTACTTTATTATATTTAAACTGTGCTTGAGCAAATGCATCATAGCTAGTTGATAGTAAATTAAAATTGTATTTGAAAGTGTCTCCTTTTTGTACAATTCGGTTAGGATCTAACATATTGGCATCTGTGAATAAAAATTTATCAGCATCTTCATATCCTGTACCTCCTAATAAATCTAATACTTTTGCGTAATTATGAGATTTTAAAGTAGTATAATTTACGGCAGCATCAATAGAAATGTTTTCAGTAATTTCTGTATTTAAGATAGAATTAAAAGACCATTGAGTGTCGTCATTTCTATCTTCATAAGATACATATACATCGTGATACCCTTGCATATTTGCGCTTGCATTACTAGCGTATAATTCATCCCAGTTTAATTGTCCATCATTTAAAAATTCCTGTAAACGATTATATGCTTCTGCTGGGTTATTAAATGCAGGATTATTACTTATATAGTAACTAGGAAGTTTCTTGTAATAAGTAGGGTCTGGATTACTAGCTCTGTAATCAATACGACTATTGCCAATATGTCCTGTTTGGTACCCTATATTTGTATTTAAAGTTGTTTTGTCTGAAATTGTCCAGTAATGGTTTAACATTAAAATTGGTTCTTCAACTTCTTTAATGCGTGAATTTCTTTTTTCACCATCTTGATATCCCCAATAAGAGTTGTATTTATTTCCTTTTAAATCAAAAACTTCTTGAGTCATACCTGCTGCTTTACCTCTGCGGTTTGGTGTGTATATAGAAGTAAAATTAAGACTGTGTTTTTCGTTAATTTTCTTTTCAATAGATCCAAATATTGAATTAGCATCATAAATAGTACCTTCAGCATAACCTTCGTCTGCCCATCTTCTGCCCGCAGTAACAGCATAAGACCATCCGTTTTCTAACAAGCCAGAAGCATGTGTAGCCATTACTCTATTTCTGTAACTTCTATTAGACGAAGCGTAAGATAAACGAGTGCCTTTACGATAACTAGAAGCTCTTAAGTTTACATTGGTTGTTCCGCCAACACTACCAAAAGCATAGTCATTTGCTTTAGATCCATTTACAAAATCTTGATTACGCATCACATCATTAATACCACCCCAGTTACCCCATTGTGGGCGACCATTAAAAGCTTTATTCATCCTGATGCCGTTTAATAGTAAGGTGCCATTTTCAGAATCTAAACCTCTAACTTTAAAATAAGTTGCGCTAAATTCATACGCTGCAGCTCTTGCAAAAACATCTTTTGATGATTGCAATATACCTGAAGTATTAGAAGACACACTTTCATCTGAGTCTAGCTCTTCGTCGGTTAATGTAATAGAGAAATCTTCAGCTTCACCAATATCCTCATTAAGGATTAATGTAGAGATGTCTACGGTTTTCCCTTCGGTAATAATAATGGTATATTCTTTTGGAAGATACCCATTTTTCTTAACCACTAAACTTTGTTCTCCTAACGGTAATCCGCTTGAAAACTCAAAAGTTCCTTGGTTTGCTGTGGTTTGTGTTAAAGCAGTACCTTTAATAGATACAACTACGTCGGTAAGTGGCTCTGTAGAGTCACCATCAACCACCTGACCTTTAACTATTGTTTGTTGTGCGTGCATAGTAAATAATGCAGCTAACCCAAACAATACTGTCAAAATTGTTTTTTTCATAAGTAATTTACTGATTAATAAATTTAAATTTTATTTTTTGAAGTTCATTGATTCTTCGGAGCAAAGATACATAATTCATAATAAATAATTACCTTTGTTTTTTATTTTGTTATTTTTGGCTTAGAATTTGACTTAGAGATAATAGTTTTATAACCTTTTAGTAATAAGTGCTTAAATATATAAAATAAAAACAGTTTTTAATATGATAAATAAACTCACAAAAATGAACTTCAAACAATTTGTATTCCTTTTTTTAATAATTGGAATGAGCGTAAATGCACAACAGAAAAAGCGTTATAAAATCAATACGGTAGCGTTTTACAATTTAGAAAATTTATTTGACACTATAAATGACCCCAATAAATTGGATGAAAAAAGTCCAATTATGGATATGAGTCCGAAAGAACGAGGAATTGTTTACCCTAAAAAAATAGCCAATATGGCAAAAGTGATTTCTGAAATTGGAGTCAACCCTAAATACAATAAAAATATGCCTGCCGTAATAGGTGTGTGTGAGGTTGAAAATAGAGCGGTTTTAGAAGATTTAATAAACGATCCACATTTGCGTAAAAAAGACTACGATATTATTCATTTTAACTCGCCAGATGTGCGTAGTATAGATGTTGCTTTTTTGTATCAAAAAAGTTTATTTAAGCCGATGACTTATAGTAAACATGAATTGATAATTTATGACAATAATGATCCTACCAAACGTATTTATACGCGTGATCAATTATTGGTTTCTGGTAAGTTAGAAGGGGAATATATGCATTTTATAGTTAATCACTGGCCATCACGTAGAGGTGGTGAAGCGCGTAGTAGACCTAAGCGTGTTGCTGCAGCAAAGTTATGTAAAAGTATTGTAGATTCTTTGCAAACCATTAATCCGTATGCTAAAATTATTATTATGGGTGATATGAATGATGACCCTTTTAATGAAAGTGTTAAAAAAGTATTGCAAGCAAAAATGAATAAAGAGGATGTGGAGTTAAAAGGAATTTATAACCCAATGATGCGCATGATTAAAAAAGGTATGGGAACATTAGCTTATAGAGATGCACTGAATATTTTTGATCAATTAATGTTTACAAAACCTTTTTTAGGAAAAGATTATAGTGCTTTTAAATTGTATAAAACAGGTATTTTTAACCCTACTTATATGGTAAATAAAAAAGGGCGTTACAAAGGATATCCGTATCGTAGTTTTGTAGGTGCTACTTGGACGGGTGGTTATGGAGATCACTTTCCAGTATATAGTTATTTAATTAGAGAGGTGAAATAATCACTTAGTATAAAAAGCATAAAAAAAACACCCTTTAAGTATTATTAAAGGGTGTTTTTTGCTATATAATAGTGTAAGTTAGGATTAAAAAAAATAAACACCTCAGTGGGGTATTAAAAACGTTGACTTGATAAGTCCTATTGCTTTTAAAAGTGCTTGTATAGCTAATCTTATTACGATATTAAAATGTTAAATAGGTATTATGTCAGTTTAACATCAAAACACTCGGTATAAATCGTTTCTATTTCCTTTTTTTTCTGTGTTAAAAAATCTTTTCATAACTAAGGCTATGAAAAGATTTTTTAAAACAGAAAAAGAAAAATATATTTCAATTTATTTATCAATTGCTTTGAAATTAAATTGGGATTATAGTTAAGTTGATATAGATTCTTACTTTTTAAAATGTCTATTATATAAAAAAAGCACCCATTTTTGGGTGCTTTTTTTATTAATATTAAAAGGGTTGAGTTTTACTCGTTTGCAGTTACATTAACTGTTTGAGTAATTTTTTCATTAACATTTTTTACATTAATAGTAACCTTACTATTTGTTACTTGTGTTGCTTTTGCTTCAACTTCTTTAAGTGTTCCTGTTTCTATAATGGTGTTACCATCTTTAGTAGTTGTAATTGTAGTTTCTGCAAGATTATTTTCTGAAGTTGTCACTATATGTACCTCATCTTTGATTAGAGAAGCGTGATTATCCGTATGACCTCCTAAAATTGGAGCAATAACTAAACCGATAAGACAAGTTAATTTAATCAAGATATTCATTGATGGTCCTGAAGTATCTTTAAACGGATCACCAACAGTATCACCAGTAATTGCTGCTTCGTGAGCAGGAGAACCTTTATAAGTCATTTCTCCGTTAATCATAACGCCAGCTTCAAAAGATTTTTTTGCATTATCCCAAGCTCCACCAGCATTGTTTTGGAAAATTGCCCAAAGCACACCACTTACGGTAACTCCAGCCATATAGCCACCTAACATTTCGGCAATCATTAATTTGTTCATTCCAAAAATCATAGGAACAAAAGTAATTACTAATGGAAAGCCAATAGTTAATAAACCAGGTAATACCATTTCTTTTAAAGAAGCTTCAGTAGATATTTTTACACATTTATCGTATTCTGGTTTTCCAGTTCCTTCCATAATTCCTGGAATTTCTTTAAACTGACGTCTTACTTCATATACCATTTCCATAGCAGCTTTACCAACAGCATTCATTGCTAAAGCAGAGAATACTACAGGCACCATTCCTCCAATAAATAACATCGCTAAAACAGGTGCTTTAAAAATGTTAATTCCGTCAATTCCTGTAAATGTTACATATGCAGCAAAAAGGGCTAATGACGTTAGTGCAGCAGATGCAATAGCAAATCCTTTACCCGTTGCAGCAGTTGTATTACCAACGGTATCTAAAATATCTGTACGTTCTCTAACGATCGGATCTTGTTCACTCATTTCTGCAATTCCACCTGCATTATCAGCAATGGGACCAAAAGCATCAATAGCTAATTGCATTGCAGTTGTTGCCATCATAGCAGAAGCTGCCATTGCTACACCATAAAAACCTGCCAAAGCATATGAAGACCATATTGCAGCAGCAAATAGAATTACTGTTGGAAATGTAGAAATCATTCCTGTTCCTAAACCTGCAATAATGTTTGTTCCTGCTCCAGTTGCAGATTTTGCGACAATATTTAAAATAGGTTTTTTACCTAAACCTGTATAATATTCCGTTACCGATGAAATTACAGCACCAACTACTAAACCAACCAATGTTGCATAAAAAACACGCATTGCAGTAATATCTATTAAGCCTTCCCCAAAGAAGTGCATTTTCATGGTTTCTGGTAACATCCAATTTACTAATACATAACTTGAAACTGCAACTAAAGCAATTGCAAACCAGTTTCCTTTATTTAAAGCACCCATTACTTGGTCTGCTTTTGCATCGTTAGATTTAATACCAACCAACATCGTTCCTAATAAAGAAATAATAATACCAGCACCAGCAATAGACATCGGTAATAAAATTGGTCCTATACCGCCAAAAGCATCTTGAATGCTTCCGCCCATATCTTTAATGATGTAGTTTCCTAATACCATAGCAGCTAATACAGTGGCTACATAAGAGCCAAATAAATCTGCTCCCATACCTGCAACATCACCTACATTATCACCTACATTATCAGCAATTGTTGCTGGGTTTCTTGGGTCATCTTCAGGAATTCCAGCTTCAACTTTACCAACTAAATCAGCTCCAACATCGGCAGCTTTGGTGTAAATCCCACCTCCAACTCTTGCAAATAAAGCGATAGATTCAGCTCCTAAAGAAAAACCTGCTAGTGTTTCTAAAACAATAGTCATTTTATCTACTGTAAATACTCCTGTTGGACCATCCATAAAGTAGTAATAGAAAGCTATAAAGAACATGGTTAAGCCTAAAACAGCTAAACCTGCAACACCTAATCCCATAACTGTACCACCACCAAAAGATATTTTCAGTGCATTTGGTAAACTTGTTTTTGCAGCTTGTGTGGTTCTAACATTTGTTTTAGTAGCTATTTTCATACCGATGTTTCCTGCATAAGCAGAGAAAAAGGCACCTAATATAAAAGCAATTACGATTAGCCAATGTGTAGAAGGTACAACGGTTGAAACAATAAATAATAATACACTTACTACAGCTACAAATATTGCTAATAAACGGTATTCTGCATTTAAGAAAGCCAAAGCACCTTCGTAAATATGGTCTGAAATTTCTTTCATTTTACCATCTCCTGCGTCTTGTTTTAATACCCAAGACCTTTTTACCAACATATAAGCTAAACCTATTGAGGCTGCTGCAATTGGCATATAAATCATCATTGATTCCATATATAAATTTAATTTAAATTAGTTGTTTTTAAACGATTTCAAAGATAGATAAATTTTAGGAAATAAAAAACCCTCCTAAAATAGAGTTTAGGAGGGGTTGTAAGTAGTTGATTGCAAGGGTTTAAATAGTGAAATTTCCTTGAGTTTTGTGTTCGCTATTTTCATAACGGTCTATACATTTTTGTACAATAGCATACGCTTCTTTGGCGTCTCCCCAGCCACCAACATCTACTCTCTTTTTTTCTAAGTCTTTATATACTTGAAAAAAGTGTTCAATTTCTTTTACTAAATGTGGATTTACATCTGATAAATCATTTAATTCATTCCAAATAGGGTCAGAAATGGGTACACAAATAACTTTTTCATCTGGACCTTTTTCATCAGCCATATGAAATACGCCAATAGGTTTTACTTCCATTACACACATTGGAAATGTAGGTTGTGCTCCTAATACCAAAACATCTAATGGGTCACCATCTAAAGCTAATGTTTTCGGAATAAATCCATAATCTGCAGGGTACATCATAGATGAAAATAACATTCTATCAAAACGGATTTTCTTTAACTCAAAGTCGTATTCGTATTTGTTTCTACTTCCTTTAGGGATTTCTATCAATACATCAAATGTTTTTGTACTTGCTCTGTTCATTTTTGTCTTATTTGTTATTAGGGCAATGTTTGGAATAATATTGATTGCCAATGTTTATGTGTAATTAAATAGCATGAAATTAACCTATATGATTTAAGGTGGTTAAAATGCGGATGCAAAAATAATAAAAATATGGTATTTATACAGTTAAAAAGCAAAAAAAGAAACCTTAAAAAAAATAAAATTTTTCATCAATATTTTAATGATGTAATAGGAATAGGAAATGTATGTTTGATTAAAAATTAAATCCGAAACTACCAGTAATTCCAAATTTTCGAGCATCGGGATTTTCGAAATAGTTGCCTCTAAAATTGAAATCAATACGAAATACTTTAAAAATATTACCAACACCTAAACTATACTCCCAGTAAATTTTTTTATCTGGAGCTCCTGCGGTATGGTTGAGTATGAAGTTGCTGGCGTCTAAGTTAATGTTGTTTTGAGAGAGAGAGCCTGTAACTCCTCTAATACTTACAATTTCTCTTAAATTAAGTTTCTTTAATAGTGGAATTCTAGAAAAGATACGCCCATTAAAATGATGTTGAAGATGAACGGAAGCATACGTATCCGTTACAAATTCGTAATAATTTAATAAGGGAAAAGTATTAAATATTGAAAAATAAGATTGGTTTCCAGGAATTACATTTAGTAATGCTAAGGGAACATCACCAAAAGTTTTACCCAATTCAATATTAGAATATAATCTCCCAAGCCCACCAATTTGCCATGGTTGACGATAAAAAAATTGTGCTTTGGTGTAGTCAAAGTCGCTATTAAAAACACTTTTTAGTCCTTTGCTAACGCTGGTGTAAATGGTAGCGTGGTCGCTGTTTACAGTTAATCGTTCTACGCCGTATCCGGTAACTTTTTTATCAGGAGTATAGGTGAATGATAAATTTAGTTCTGCTTGTTTAATACGTGATTTAGTTGTTGTAAAGGTATTGTCAGTAAAATAATCTAGATTAAAGGTTGGGGAAGCGGATTTTAAAGTTCTATATGATCCAGATGTTTTAATGATAAAGTTTTTGGCAACTTCAGTTTCAATAGCAATAGTAGTTAAATTGACAGATGTTAATCGGTCATTTGATCCAGATGAAAATAATGAAGAGGAGGCGAAACTACGTCCTAATACATCATTAGAAGTGGTTAAACTAACTCCAATTTGTTCAATATCCCTTCTGTTGCCACCAGATAAAATCCATCTATTTTTTCGGCTTAATAACCATTTTCCTGAAATTCCATATTTAAATTGATCGTCTTTAAAGCCGTAAGCGGTATAGCCCTGTAAACGCCATTTGTCATTAGGTCCAAAATATGTTCGGCCTCCTACACGCAAACGAGCACCCTCTACGTCATTAAAACCAAAAGTAGAAAATATGGGGCCAAAATCCATTTTTAATTTCGGGATTTCTATATATCCTGATGCTAAAATACTTACAGTGTTGTAAATGCGCTTAAATTTGGCTACCGTTTTTAAGGTATCTAGCATTTTGTAAACGCCTGTTTCATCTTTATTTAATTCTTCTAAGCGATTTTGTTTCCAAAATTCATCTTTTTGATTATAAATTTCAAAAGCGTATGGGTCAGATTCATCTTTGTAAAAAGTATCCCCTTTATTAATATCAAATTGGTATTTATTAAATAAGGTTGTCCTTTTGCCATAAACTCCTTTTGCCTTGTCTTTTTTAGAAAGACTAAAGTCCGACATGAAATAGTCTCTCGTAATTAAGAAAATAGAGTCGTTTAATACTTCAAATTCTTGTTCAATATATAGGTCTTTAACCCAGTTAATATTGGCGCTTTTTGATACTTGTAAATTAATATCTTTTATAGCCCATGTGCTATCATTCACCCAAAAATCACCTTTAAAAGTTAATTCATTTTTTCGGCGGGGGTAGTAAATGATATTGTAGCACCATTTGTTGTCAATATATGCACTGTCAGCCAATACATAGTTGTATACACTAACGCCTGTTTTGGATAGCGGACTGGTAAAACTTTTATCAAAAAATTTGAGGTAATTATCGTAAATATTATAGTCAGAATATAAGTCCTTTATAAAAGAAATGATGGTTTGGTTATTGCTAAATCCTGAGTTTTTATTGGCAATTAAATCTTCCCTAACTTTATTATTTTCATTGTTTCCGTAAACTTTAGAAATGGCTTCGTTTAAAAAGATAGGTAAATATGTTTTTCCGGTTATTCTTGAGGTATCTAACTTCTCAAAAATAAACTCCATCCCTTTAAATAGCTTGCTTTTTTTCATAGAACTGTCAATGTTATTCATGTCAAATTCTATTTTCTCATATTTATCGTATTGGTATTGTTTAAAGAGTTTTATGCCATTTTTACGTTTATTTTTCCAAATTTTCTTCAAAATGTCTATTGCAGGATTATTTTTTTTCGATTGTTTTCCGGTGTAAATGGTTACGGCAGCCAATTGATTACCCTCCTTTAAAAGGATATTCATTTTATAGGTTACTGCTTTTTTAAGCTTAATCTCTCTAGTTTCATACCCTACAAAAGAAATTTGTAATGTGTTGTGTCGCTCGTTAGATTCTAAATAAAACTTCCCGTTTTCATCCGTAATAGTACCTATTGTAGAATTTTTAAATAAAACATTAGCGTAAGGCACAGGGTAGTTGTATTCATCTATCACAACACCACTCACCTTTGTTTGTGTGAAAGCAAAAGTGGTAATTAAAAATGTTAAGAAGATAAATGCTTTTTTCATGTAATTGTAATGTTTTGCTTCAAATGATTTTTAGGGGGCTAGATAAAAAAAACTTCATCAAAAAAACAAATGAAGTTTCAAATATAAGTATTTTTAAAATATTATCGATACATCACTTTTTTAATTGCTTTAACTACGTCTTGATCGTTTGGTAACCATTCCTTTAATAAGGTAGGAGAATATGGAGCTGGCGTATCTGCAGTGTTAATACGTTGTATAGGTGCATCTAAATAGTCAAAAGCTTCGTTTTGAATGATGTATGTGATTTCGGTAGAAATATTACCATATGGCCATGATTCTTCTAAAATAACCAAACGATTTGTTTTTTTAACCGATTCAATAATGCAATCTTTATCTAAAGGTCTAATGGTTCTTAAATCGATAATTTCACAACTAATTCCTTCTTTCTCTAATTGATCAGCAGCTTTGTAAGCTTCTTTGATAATTTTTCCGAAAGAAACAATTGTGACATCAGTACCTTTTCTTTTAATGTCGGCAACACCAATAGGAATAATATATTCGCCATCTGGTACTTCACCTTTATCACCATACATTTGTTCTGATTCCATAAAAATTACAGGATCATTATCTCTAATAGCTGCTTTTAATAAGCCTTTAGCGTCATACGGATTGGAAGGTACAATTACCTTTAAACCAGGAGTATTAGCAAACCAACTTTCAAAAGCTTGAGAGTGTGTTGCTCCTAGTTGTCCTGCAGAACCTGTAGGTCCTCTAAATACAATAGGACAGTTAAATTGCCCACCAGACATTTGACGTATTTTTGCTGCATTGTTTATAATTTGATCAATACCAACTAAAGAGAAGTTAAAGGTCATGTATTCAACAATAGGTCGATTACCAGTCATGGTGGAACCTACCGCAATACCTCCAAAACCAAGTTCGGCAATAGGAGTGTCAATAACTCTTTTTGGTCCAAATTCGTCTAGCATTCCTTTAGAGGCTTTGTATGCGCCGTTATATTCAGCAACTTCTTCACCTAATAAATATACACTTTCATCTCTGCGCATCTCTTCACTCATGGCTTCGCAAATCGCTTCTCTAAATTGAATTGTTCTCATTTGTATTGAATTTAATTTGTATAAGAAAGCAAAAGTACATATTTCAATAAAATTAAAGAATAAAAATAAATAATAATTTACTATGCATGCATAGTAAATTATTCCGAAATTTATACTTATATTAGCACTTCAAAAAACAACTATTTTTAAAGTATAAAATTATGAATATATTAGTGTGTATTAGTCATGTACCAGACACTACATCAAAAATAAATTTTACTGATGGAGATGCTAAATTTGATAGCAACGGAGTACAATTTGTAATTAACCCGAATGATGAATTTGGCTTAACAAGAGCAATGTTTTTTAAAGAAAAACAAGGAGCAACAGTAACAGTAGTAAATGTAGGTGGAGCGGAAACAGAACCAACCTTACGTAAAGCATTAGCTATTGGAGCAGATAGCGCTATTAGAGTAAATGCAGAAGCTACAGATGGTTTTTTTGTTGCAAAACAATTGGCAGAGGTAGTGAAAAATGGTAATTATGATTTAGTAATTGCTGGTAAAGAATCGTTAGATTATAACGGAGGTATGGTACCAGGATTATTAGCAAGTTTTACCGGTGCTAATTTTGTAAACGGATGTGTTTCTTTAGAAGTTGAAGAAACAAATGCTACTGCAATTAGAGAAATTGATGGAGGAACAGAAACCTTAACTACTAGTTTGCCATTAATTGTTGGTGGACAAAAAGGATTGGTAGGTGAAAGTGATTTGCGTATTCCAAACATGAGAGGAATTATGATGGCACGTAAAAAACCTTTAACAGTTGTAGAAGCTGTTGCAGGTGAAGCGCAAACAAAAGCAGTGCATTTTTCAAAACCAATTGAAAAAGGTGCTTGTAAGGTGGTTGCAGCAGATAATTTAGATGAGTTAATCAGTTTATTACACAACGAAGCTAAAGTAATCTAAATTACGGTAACACCCAGTTTTAGAAACAAGATGTGCAACATCAAAATTTAATAAAGAACAAATGATTTTTTAATCATTTAATTTTTTAATCATTTAATTTAAAAAAAATGTCAGTTTTAATATTCGCCGAATCCAATAACGGAAAATTTAATAAAGCTACTTTAGAAATTGCATCTTACGCAAAAGAAGTGGCCAATATGTTAGGAGCAACAGTTACAGCTGTTGCAATTAACGCAAATGATACCGCTTCTATTTCTCAATACGGAGTAGATAAAGTGTTAAATGTAAACAATACAAGCTTAGAAAAATTCAACGCCAAAGCATACGCATCAGTAGTGCAACAAGCAGTCGATAAAGAAGAAGCAAAAGTAATTATTTTCTCTTCTGCAACGGATAGTAAGTATATTGCCGCTTTAGCAGCAGGAAACTTATCTGCAGGTTATGTCTCTAATGTTGTTGCTTTACCAGAAAGTACATCGCCATTTACAGTAAAAAGAACCGTTTTTTCTAACAAAGCTTTTTCTAATACTGAAATTTCAAGTGATGTAAAAATCATTGCATTAGCAAAAAACGCGTTTGGATTAAAAGAAAATTCAGTAAGCACTACGGAAGAAGCTTTTGAGCCTACTGTTAATGATGCAGATTTTGCAACAAAAGTAACAGCAGTTGACAAAGCAACAGGTGTAGTAACTATTGCAGATGCTGAAATTGTAGTGTCAGCAGGTAGAGGTTTAAAAGGACCAGAAAACTGGGGAATGATAGAGGAGTTAGCGTCCGTTTTAGGAGCGGCAACTGCTTGTTCAAAGCCAGTATCTGATTTAGGATGGCGTCCACATGGTGAACACGTAGGGCAAACAGGAAAACCCGTAGCAGCTAATTTATATATTGCAATCGGTATTTCTGGAGCAATACAACATCTTGCAGGAGTAAGTGCGTCAAAAGTAAAAGTGGTAATCAATACTGATGCGGAAGCACCTTTCTTTAACGCAGCTGATTACGGTGTAGTTGGAGATGCTTTTGAAGTGGTGCCAGCATTAATTGAAAAATTAAAAGCTTTTAAAGCGAAAAACGCATAATTTTTTATAAATTGTACCCAATAAAGAGGGCTATCTATTTTTTTGACTAAGTGTCCTAAAATATAGATAGCTTTTTTTAGTTATTGAAAGTTAAACGATTATTTAAACTTTCAATCTTTTAATTCTTGAATAATAATTGATGAGTTTAGTTAAATTAAATATTAAAGGAATATCCTATAGTCAAACTCAAAATGGAGCATACGCTTTAATTTTAAATGAGGTAGATGGAGATCGGAAATTACCCATTGTAATAGGTGCTTTTGAAGCACAATCAATTGCTATTGCATTGGAAAAAGAAATAAAACCACCACGGCCATTGACGCACGATTTATTTAAAAGTTTTGCCGATCGTTTTTCAGTAATTGTAAAACAAGTCATCATCCATAAATTGGTAGATGGTGTTTTCTACTCTAGCTTAATCTGTGAACGTGATGGTATTGAAGAAATTATTGATGCTCGTACCTCAGATGCTATAGCGTTAGCATTGCGTTTTAATGCGCCTATATTTACCTATAAAAATATCTTAGATAAAGCAGGAATATATTTAGATATTGCAAAAACTTCGATAACAGAAACTACACCTGAAGATGTTTTAGATGATATTGTTTTTGAAACAGATGAAGAAGAAGGCATTATGGTTGATAGTTTTGCTCATCTGTCATTACAAGAGTTGGAAATATCCTTGAAAACTGCAGTAGAAAATGAGGATTATGAAACAGCAGCAAGAGTTAGAGATGAAATTTCAAAAAGAAAAGCTTAAAAAATGAATATAAAAAACACACTTATCATTGTACTGTTATTGTTTGTAACGGTAACTTTTGGACAAGAAATAGCGCAGGAAATAACAGAAATTACACCCGTAGTAGATACAATAAAACCCAGTGAAGGATTTTCTTTAAATTCGTTATGGCGTGGTATTTTAGGAATGGTCAGCTTATTATTTGTTGCCTATTTATTTAGTAGTAATAAAAAAGGAGTTGATTGGAAAACCGTAGCAATTGGTTTAGCTTTTCAATTAATCATAGCAATTGGGGTGTTAAAAGTTCCTTTTATTCAAAGCTTATTTGAAGGAGTTGGAGGAGTTTTTGTAAATGTATTAGACTTTACCCGTTCTGGGAGTGAGTTTTTATTTGGTAGCTTTATGGATATGAAAACCTACGGATTCATCTTCGCATTTCAAGTGTTGCCTACCATTTTATTTTTTTCAGCATTAACTTCCGTTTTATTTTATTTAGGAATCATTCAAAAAGTTGTAAAAATAATGGCATTGGTATTGACTAAAATATTAAAAATATCTGGAGCAGAAAGTTTAAGTGTTGCGGGTAATATTTTTTTAGGGCAAACCGAAGCACCTTTACTAATTAAAGCTTATTTGGAAAAAATGAACAAATCCGAAATGTTATTGGTTATGATAGGTGGTATGGCAACCGTTGCAGGGGCTGTACTAGCAGCCTACATTGGCTTTTTAGGAGGAGATGACCCTGTTTTGCGCTTAAAATTTGCGAAACATCTTTTGGCAGCATCGGTAATGGCAGCACCAGGAGCCATCGTGATTTCTAAAATATTATACCCACAAATGGAAGCCGTAAATACCGATGTAAAAGTGTCATCGGAAAAAATAGGATCAAACTTTTTAGATGCCATTTCAAACGGTACTACAGAAGGCTTGCGTTTAGCTGTAAATGTAGGAGCAATGTTATTGGTTTTTGTCGCTTTTATTGCCATGATAAACGGTATTTTAGGTTGGGTAGGTGACGTGACTTCATTCAACGGTTGGATGGTACATAACACACCTTATGCAAAATTATCATTAGAAGCAATTTTAGGTACTATTTTTGCACCATTAATGTGGCTAATTGGTATTGCTAAAGAAGACATGATGATGATGGGGCAGTTACTAGGAATCAAATTAGCAGCAAGTGAATTTGTAGGGTATATACAGTTAGCTGAATTAAAAGATATGGCAAATGTAACGCATTTAACCTATAATAAATCGGTAATTATGGCAACCTATATGTTGTGTGGGTTTGCTAATTTCGCATCGATTGGTATACAAATAGGGGGTATCGGTTCATTAGCACCAGGGCAACGTAAAACCTTGTCAGAATTTGGAATGAAAGCATTAATTGGAGGTACAATAGCTTCTTTAATTTCAGCAACTATTGCAGGAATGATTATTGGTTAAGAAAATAAGAGATAGAAAGGTAAAGGGTAAAAGTAGTGAATGATGCGGAATTTTAGAAAATTAGATGTTTGGAATGCTCTAGAGAACTTGTGAAAGATATTTACTTACTCACGAATAAATTGCCAGATACTGAAAAATTCGGATTAATATCACAGATGAATCGATGCTCAATATCAATACCGTCAAATATAGCAGAAGGGTCTGCCAAAGAATCACAGAAAGATTTTCTCGATTTTTACAAATTAGTTTAAGCTCTGCATTCGAATTAGAAATACAAATGCTATTGTGTGCAGATTTAAATTTTTTGAATGAAAATGAAACTTCTGATGCAATAGAAAAAATACAAGTACTTCAGAGACGAATTACAGGTTTAATAAAATATGTTAAAACAAAGGTGTAATTACATTTACCTTTAACCCAAATACATTAACCCAATATGAAACAATATTTAGACTTAGTACAGCACGTTTTAAAAAAAGGAAACGAAAAAGGAGATCGAACGGGAACGGGAACAAAAAGTGTATTTGGCTATCAAATGCGTTTTGATTTAAGTGAAGGTTTTCCGATGGTAACTACCAAAAAATTACATTTAAAATCAATTATACACGAGTTGCTGTGGTTTATAAAAGGCGATACCAATATCAAATATTTACAAGAAAATGGTGTGAAAATTTGGGATGCTTGGGCAGATGAAAATGGCGATTTAGGTCCTGTTTACGGACATCAATGGCGCAATTGGAACAGTGATGACATTGATCAATTGCAAGACGTAATACAAACCATAAAAAACAATCCAGATAGTCGCCGCATGATGGTTGCTGCATGGAATCCTTCTGTATTGCCAGATACTTCAGTTTCTTTTAGTGAAAACGTAGGAAATGGCAAAGCAGCATTACCACCGTGTCATGCCTTTTTTCAGTTTTATGTAACGGACGGCAAGTTATCTTGCCAATTATACCAACGCAGTGCGGATATTTTTTTAGGTGTACCCTTTAATATCGCTTCGTATGCATTGTTTACCATGATGATTGCACAGGTTTGTGGTTTAGAAGCAGGAGAATTTATCCATACTTTTGGAGATGCACATATTTATAACAACCATAAAGAACAATTTGAGTTGCAATTGTCTCGTGAGTTACGTGAGTTACCAACCATGAAAATAAATCCTGATATAACCAATATTGAAGATTTTACATTTGAAGATTTTGAGTTGGAAAATTATAATCCGCATCCAACTATTAGAGGAAAAGTGGCAGTGTAATCCCCTCTTGATAATTTTAAAAATAGTATAAAAATCATGCAGCAAAACATTACTATCATAGCAGCAGTAGCTGCAAATAATGAATTAGGTAAGGATAACGACCTTATTTGGCATTTGAGTAACGATTTAAAACGCTTTAAGCAATTAACTTCAGGGCACGCCATTATAATGGGGCGTAAAACTTTTGAGAGCTTCCCAAAAGCTTTGCCAAACCGAACCAATATTGTAATTACTAGAGATGAAAAGTATACCGCAGAAAATGCTGTTGTAGTACATTCTCTTACAGAAGCTTTAAATGTTTGTAAAGATGATGAGCAACCATTTATTATTGGTGGAGGTCAAATTTATCGTTTGGGATTAATAGTTGCTGATACATTAGAAATTACACGTGTTCACCATAGTTTTGAAGCTGATACTTTTTTCCCGGAGCTAGATGATTCTTGGGGATTGGTAGCACAAAAAGATTATTTTAAAGATGAAAAACATGACTTTGACTACACCTA
>JAJRPS010000011.1 GCA_024280635.1 Bacteroidota bacterium
AGCATTTTTCAATAGTTCTTCTTTAAAATGAACGCCAAATGTAGTTTCTACTTTTAATAAAGACACGCCAAACATTGTGCGCAATCCTGTCATAATGTACTCATTAAATTGATTATTGGGTGTTAATATCTCTGAGGTTAAGGGTAGTTTTTGTTCTTGTATTGCCTTGATGTATTTTGTGTTATTGGCAACATTCCAGCTTCTCGTAATTCCGTTAAAAGAATGTGCTGAGGGACCAATGCCTAAATAATGTTTTCCTAACCAATAGCTAGTATTGTGTTTTGAAAAATAATTTGCTTTACCAAAATTAGAAAGTTCATAATGTATAAATTCATTTTCGCTTAATTTTTTGGTTAAAATTTCAAAGTGTTGTTGTGCGATTTCATCTTTTGGCGCTTGCATTTTTCCTTTTTCTATAAAAGTAGCGTAAGCTGTTTTTGGCTCTACTGTTAAGGCATAGCTAGAAATATGATTGATTCCAAAACGAAGTGCGGTGTCAATATTAGCTTCCCATTTTTTAGCACTCATATTGGGGATACCGTAAATTAAATCGATAGTAATATTATTAAAGTATTGGGTAGCTACTGCTAAGCATTTTTTAGCTTCTTGTGCATTGTGTGCTCTATTCATGAGTAGCAAATCTTCTTGAAAAAAAGATTGTATGCCAATGCTGAGTCGGTTAATGGGTGTTTTAGATAGTGCTATTATTTTTTCTTCAGATAAATCGTCAGGGTTTGCTTCTAATGTAATTTCAGGATTATTAATTACACTGTAGTTGTTATAAATGCTGTTTATTAATTGCTGAATTTCATCAATAGTTAATAAACTGGGGGTGCCGCCACCAAAATAGATGGTTTCAATGGGTGTTTTTAGTTCCTTTTTACGCAATTTCAATTCGATAACTAATGCGTCTATCAATTCCGATTTATTTTTTAAAGAAGTTGAAAAATGAAAATCGCAATAATAACAGGCCTGTTTGCAAAAAGGAATATGTAAATAAATACCACTCATAAAGTGTGGTAAAAGTAGTTTAAAATTTTAGGTTACGGAGTATCGTTTTGAGAATAATCGTTAAAATGGTATTACTTTCAAATAAAACATTGAAAGATTAAATTTATTAGGTGTTTTTTTAAAAAATATGTTGACTAAAAGTATAATAAAAAAACCCTAATCGCTTTAAAATAAAGTTTTTAGGGTTTTTACTTGTACCTGAGGTGGGAATCGAACCCACACTCCTAGGAACGCGAGTTTGAGTCGCGCGCGTCTACCAATTCCGCCACTCAGGCAATTTTAGCATTCGAGAGTGCAAATATAAGAATATTTCATTGTTATTGTATTGTGTTGAATTAAATTTTTATTATTTTTTTTACAATAACTAAACATAACACTTTTTAGGTTTTAGTAAAAATATAATATTCGTTTTACGTATTAAAAAAATGCTTTTAACTGTATATTACCCGTATGTATGGTTTTAGAGGTTTCGGTTTTGCGTCCAAAATAAGTGATGTTTAAATCGAGGTATTTGGTGAGTTTCTTTTGTACAAAAATATTCCACGTTACATTTTTACCGTTATCCAAACCTTCCAGCATTTGATAAGCTACGGGAGAAAATGTACTGCCTTCAAACGTATTGATGTAGTAATTAAATTCGCCATTAAAAGATACTTGATCGGTTTTAGAAATTTGAAAAGAAACTCCCATACGTTGCTGGCTTAAGGTTTCCAGTCCGCCAATTACATTTTCTTTAGTTACATACTCATAAAACACATCAAATTTGGTATTGCTATTTGCTAAATAGGAAAGTTTTGGTAACGTGCTTAAACTTTTAACATGATAATTTTGAGAAGTGAAGTTTTCAGAAGTATTTTGGGTGTCATCTACTTTATTTTTAAAATCAAACAACCAAGTATTTACCATTTTATGAATAAATTGTATTTGATGGTTTTTACTTTCATTTTCTTGAAAACCAATACTCAAACTGTTTTTTGTTTTGTTTTGGACATATGTATATATGGTTGAGTATCGCTGTTTACCACGCTTAAAAAATAAAGTGTTTTTGAAATTGGAATTAAGGGTAATTAAATTATCACTTTCTGGAGTAAATAATATAAATGAAAATTCATTTTTTCGTTTGTTTTTTTTGTCTAACAATAAGTTTGTTTGGTTATAAAATTTAGAAAAGAATTTTTGAGTAGTATTTTTAGAATCGATCCATTTTTTAGGGTCTATTGTTAAGCTACTGCTCCATTTATTTTGTTGGGTTTTAATAAATATTTGATTGGGTAATAGTATTTTCACATAATTGGCTTGATCTTGAAATTGTGCAATTTCAAACTCGTTGAGCTCTTGCACGCCATTATTATTATAATCTATCCAAGTGTAATATCCTTGACCTTCGTTTACTTCTACAAAGGTAAAACCTTGTTGCGGCACCACACCACTATTGACTTCAAAAGCAGTATTGAAACGCAAAAAATGTTGGTATAAATTTTTCTGAAACAACACTCGGGAGTTTAAATTCTTTTCGGTTTCTAAAGTATTTTCTTCAAAATTCAAAATTCTGTAATTGGCATGCACTGCTAGTTTAGTATTGGGTTTGTTTATTAATTGTGATTTTAAATAGTAAGTATTGGAATTATTTACTCTTGCTAATTTTCCAGATTTTAAACTGTCGTTTATGCGGTATTTGTAACCCATTTCTACAAAAATATTAGTACTATCTCCACGCCCTATAAAAGTTTCATATTGATTGTATTTTTGGCTCAAACCTGTTAATAATTCACTATTATTGTCGTACTGCTGATTGTTTTCTAAACTCATTTTAGCACCCACCCATCCTTTTTTAAGCTGATAGGTAGCAGCAGCCGAAAGGCGTAAAAATTTAGAGTCAAATGAGGGGCTACTACTTTTTAAGATGCTAGAATTAGAACGAAGATTTAACTTTTTAAAACGATTGTTGTTGATTAACACATGCCGATTCCCGTTATAATTTTCAGAATATCCCAAGTGCTCAAAAGTATAGTTTACCGTTCCTTTTTTAGGGTGAAACAAATGAAAACCACTCCTAATGATGTTTTGATGCCCTAAAGGTTGTTCTAAGTTCCAATCCCTATCAAACTCTACCCTGTACAGTCGTTCTATGGTTTTGAAATTTTTATCAATATAATCTACATCTACTAATGCGTTTAAGTTCCAAGCGCTATCTTTTTTAATTAGGTTTCTTTCAATGGTTAATTTTGTTGCAAAACCGTTATTGTTTTCATCGTCAATATCAGAAAACAAATTCAAATCGTTTTTACTCCCTGCCAGCTCAATATTTATTTGCGTTTTCTCATTAGGTTTAAATTTAGCATTTACTACCGCCATTTGTAATTTTGTAGGCGAAATAAGTTGAATTATGGGCTCATAATTTCCTTGAGGAACGCCAGAAATTGGAGTAACATATTCATAAATGGTGCTAATGGCATTGGTATTGGTTATCACATAATTTCCATTATGATCGCCCACTACGCTAAATCGAACTTGAAATAAGGCGTCATTTGGGTCATTTGAAAAAACAAAGCGTTCAACACCAGCTATGGTTTCTTTTTATATAAAATTCTGTTTTCGCTATACGCTTCTGGAGTTGCTGATGGTGCAATCATTAAACTGGTATCGTCACCTGCTAGCTGTAAAATATCAACTTGTTCTGTACTTAAATTTTGTTGTAAAGGCTGATTTTTAGCATCGTTTTCAGTATATACGTGTGCACTAATTCGAACTTTTTTTGTTTTGTGAGTCCCTCCACCGTATGCTATAATTCGGCTATAATTCCGGTCACTATATTGATACTCTACTGTAATTAGCATTTCAGAAGTAATGGGATATGTTGCATTGAATGTGATTTCTCCAGCGTTATAATCAATCACATAATCGTTATTTTCTCCACGTTCCAAGCGCAAACCGTTTACATATACGGTTTCACTACCAGAAACCAATAAAATAAACAATTCACCATTAGTACCAGATAATTTATAAGGACCTTGATTTCCTTCTTGTCCTTTAATATTACTTTTTGCATATTGCCCTTTTACAATTGCGCCACTTGCAAAAAGTGTTGTTTCGCTGCTATCACGTTTTACGATTCCTCTTGCAAAAATACCTTGTACTTTTTTAGTAAATTTACCAAAATAGGTGTTGCTGTTTTCTAGGTTTACATCTCCCGCTCGAAGCAACCAATTTTCAGAAAATAACTCGACAAATACTTGGTCAAATTCGTTTAATTTTTGCGAATAACCACCTTCTTGCAACGGCACATTACTGTCTTGTAAAGAGGCTCTAAGCGATATTTTTTCTGATATCTTACCTGTAATTTGCAAATCTAATTCCGAAGCTACTGATGAGTTTTGATTGTTGCCAATAACAAACCCTCTAGACAAACTTCCTGAAGTTTCTAAGCCTTCAAAAGGAGTAAATTTTTTAGTGTTATTACGAGTGCCAAGGGTAATTAGTTTTTGTGTACCCAATGTGTTTTCTACAATGATGCTTTCATCGTATAAAAAATATTTTTTAGTTAAAAAATTAGGATATTTTTATAATTAATAATAATAGAATCGGTTTTTACCGTTGTGTTTGCTTTAAATTTTAAGATACTCTTACCAAAATCTACTGTATATTGAGTAGTGTCAATGGTTTTGAAATTTTTATCAGAAATTTGAAATTGAAACGGATTGATACTAACGCTATCAATTTGTATTTCGTTTTGAAAAGCTACTTTTTTTTGCATTCGATTACCACCAATTTCTTGCGAAAAACTGAAAGATATAAACAACAAAAATAACCAGGTGTATTTCATGGTAGCATAACCGATTGATTGCACTCAGAAAAAGCAATCTATTCTTCTATTAACTTATAAGTCGTAAAAATAGTATAATTAATATCAATAAAAGAATACTTTAAACAAAACAACTCACAGGTTTTCAAAAGCTGAGAGGTTAAAAACATGGAGTTCCCTAGGTAAAAAAACTTGATTAGCCACTTAAAAAAGATTACTTTCGCACAACACCTTATAATCACAAATCATGAATGCTAAAAATGATGCAGAACAGTTGAAAAGTAAAAGTACTTGTTGGACTACTTGTTTGGACTGTCGTGGTCGTGGTATAAAAAGAAGAAAACTTCGTAAAAAAGTACGTTTACACTATCAAAAAATACTTGAAGAATATAATAAAAGTAATAAAGAAAGTGCTGCGCCAATACGTCCAAAAGGAGCGTTAGAACCTTGTCCTAATTGTAATGCTACAGGATTAATTTTGTCAGATAATTTTCCTGTTTCAAACACACAAACCTACCCGCATGTTGCTATTGTTGGTGGCGGAATTGGGGGTATTGCACTTGCGGTGGCTTGCTTGCATCGTGGAATTCCTTTTACCATTTTTGAAAGAGATAACTGCTTTGATGAACGTGCTCAAGGATACGGACTTACCTTGCAACAAGCCAGTAAAGCTATCCAAGGATTAGGTATTTTATCTTTATCAGAAGGTATCATTTCAACCCGTCATGTGGTGCATACAACTGATGGTGAAATCATTGTAGAGTGGGGTGCTAGAAAATGGCTAAAAACAGCAGTTCCAAAAACAAATAAACGTACCAATGTGCACATTCCTAGACAAACTTTACGCTTAAAATTATTAGAACAGCTTGGAGGACATGATAAAATACAGTGGGGACATCATTTTATTGATTTTAAAAATTTAGATGATGAAAGCGTGGAACTTAATTTTAAAGTAAACGGTAAAATAAAACAGATAAAAGCAGATTTGCTTGTAGGTGCAGATGGTATCCGTAGTACTGTTAGACGATTGCAAATAGGAGAAGATATTACACCATTACAATACTTGGGTTGTATTGTAGTTTTAGGAATATGTCCTTTAGATGCGATGGAAAACACAAACAGTGACTTATTAGATTCCGAAACCGTTTTTCAAACCGTAAATGGTGTAGAACGACTTTATGTAATGCCGTATAATGGTGATACCGTAATGTGGCAGTTTAGCTATCCGATTACTGAAAAAAATGCGAAATCATTAAGTCAACAAGGAACAAAAGCACTTAAAAAAGATGCTCTTAACAGAATGGAACAATGGCATGACCCAATACCAAAAATTATTAAAGCCACTCCAGAAACATTAATTTCAGGATATCCTGCTTATGACCGTAAATTACTCCAAAATCAGATGCTAAAAAACGCAAAGCATGTAACTCTTATTGGTGATGCAGCACACCCCATGAGTCCTTTTAAAGGACAAGGAGCCAACCAAGCATTATTGGATGCTTTAGTTTTAGCAAGAGGGATTGTAAGTGGGTGTAATTCTTTTTCAAATTGGAGGGGAGACGGAATTAGAGCAAGTGTATTAAATGCCTTTGAGGATGAAATAATTACCCGTACTGAAGCAAAAGTAAAGGGTTCCGCAGAGGCAGTAAAATTACTACACTCTGATTTAGTGCTTCGTAAAGGCGCTAATGCACCAACAGGGAGGAGTTTGAAGTAAGAAAAAAATTTAATCGCAGTTATTTTGAGCCTGAATTAATCGGTAAATAAATTTCATAACAACGAGTGTGATTTCTCCACTACGGTCGGAATAACAAAAAAACTTGACTTTCTGCTCAGAAAAGGCTACTTGCACGGAATATAACTCATTAAAACAGATTCATATTCTTAACTCGTTGGAATACAATTAAAATCCCCACAAAAAAAACTCGTTCGTTCATAATATCGCCTTTATTACCCTTATGAAAGTCATTTTATAGGATATTTACTATTATCTAAATAAAATAACTTATTTTTATAAAAATAATACTCACTAGACTGGAAGTATTAGCCTTCTACTTTATGTTAAAAACCACAACCAACCACGATGTAAAAAAAAATGAAAAAAAATATCCTCTTAATAATACTAACGTTATTTAGGTTCACCGTTTTTTCACAAACTGAAATTAATTACGATGCGCAAACTGATATCAATACTTTATTAGAGACACCACCGTCCGAAGTAACTACTTTTAAAGACAGCACGTTAAGCCTTTCCTTTAGTGAAATTCAATTAAAAAAATTTGACACCATTAATAATAGTATTAATGACTATAAGGCTAGTTTTTGGTTTCGTTTTACACAAAAAAAAACTATAAAAAGTAAGTTTTTCACCCTCTTTTTTAATAATGACGATGTGGTTAGTGTTTACCTCCCTACAAAACAAGGGTATAAAAAATATCACATCGGTTTTTTTGTTAAAGGAGAGCCTATAAAAAAGACTCTTCTAGAAAAATTAGCCCTCACAATTAAAACTGACTCCGTTGACTTTAGTAAGCCTTTTTACTATTCAAAATTAATGCTTACTAGCCAAGGCAAAAAACACATCAATAGCCTGCCAATACTCCTGTTTAGTAACCATCAATTTGTTATACAGGGGTATTTAACAGAAGACTCTAATACCTACAAAATAATTTATTTTACTGTTATCTTCCTTTTTTCCTTTTTATTGTTTTTCACAAACTACATCATAACCAAAAACATTAACTACCGTAATTATAGCTTTTATATCTTTTTTATCATTATTATTTTTGGCATGCGCATCCCAATTATTTACAATACACTTAATAAAATACACCCTCATTTATTTTTTTATTTAGTTGATTTAAGCCAAATAATAAGTTCTGGATTCTATTTCTACTTTATTGTTGTTTTTTTAGATTTTAAAACCTATTTTCCAAAACTATATACTTTTTCTGTCTATTTACTAAAAAGCTTTATAGCTTTAAGCTTGCTCATTGTTGCGCTTAATTTATTGTTTCCTCACAGTACTTTTCGCTTTATTGTTTTTGATACTTACCGTGTTATTTTTACCTTAATATCCTTATGTGTCTTTTTTTATTTAATGACAAAAAAGTTAGACCGTATAACTACTATAGTGTTAATAGGTAGTTTTTTACTTATAATAGGTAATTTTTTAACCTTGTTTTTAAGTGATTTTAGTATTTTTTTGGCAACCGCTGTTATCGAAATCATTTTATTTTCAGGAGTGATTAGTTACAAAAATAAATTAATTTTAAAACAAAGTAATGATGCTATATTAGCCATTGAGTTTGAAAAAACTAAAAGAATATATGCAGAAAAAGAAAGCCAATTTAAAAGTTCTTTTTTAGCTAATATTACCCATGAATTTAGAACACCGCTAACCTTGATTTTTGGTCCTATCCAAAAACAATTAAAACGCAATAATATTAATGAAGATGATAAAAAAGATTTAGAACTCATTAATCGTAACGCAAAAAGATTACTACAACTATCAGATCAATTATTGTCCTTTTCTATAATAAAGTCGGGTAACGTAAAATTAAATATCTCCAATCATAATTTAATAAATCTAATCCAACAATTTGAAAACAATTTTAATTCACTAGCTAAGACAAAACAGATAAGCTTTAATATAAATTATGATTGTAACACTTTACAAAATATTTGGCTTGACAAAGACGTTCTTGAAAAAATTATAAACAACTTACTTAGTAATGCTATAAAATACACTCCAAAAAAAGGATATATTAAAGGCTCTATTGCTATTAAAAATGGGATATTTCAATTTTCAATCATCAATAATACTGAAGCACAATCCATTCAAAATATTGATAAAATATTTGTAAAGTTTTACCAACAAAACCCTAACCAACCAGGTGTTGGTATTGGCTTGTCTTATGTTAAAGAACTGGTTAATCTACATAAAGGCTCTATTAGTGTCAAACAACCCAAACCCTATGAAATATGTTTTCAAGCAAAACTCCCTATTAAAAAAACAGACTACTCTAAAAAACAACTAAAACAGCATTTACAAAAAGTAAAACGTAAAATAAACCAAGATTCTCAAATAAAGATACTTACTCAAAAACAAATAAAAAAATTACCACACATTTTAATTGTAGAGGATAATGCAGATGTTTTAAATTATTTATCTGACTTATTTAAGGAATACTATATAGTTCATATCGCTGCCGATGGACAACAGGGGATTAACAAGGCAATGCAACTAATACCCGATATTATTTTAAGTGATATTATGATGCCAATAAAATCTGGTATAGACTTATGTGAAATTCTTAAAGAGAATGAAAAAACATACCACATACCTATTATATTAATCACCGCAAAAATAGGTGAACAAAATAAATTTATCGGCATCAAATCAGGTGCTGATGATTATATAGAGAAACCTTTCAATAATGACTTGTTGCTACTTAAAGTACATACACAATTAGAAAATATTAAAAAAATACAAAGTAGGTTTCGTAAAAATGAAATTTTAAAACCTGCATCCGTATCATTAAATACTACGGAGGAAATATTTTTAAATAAAATTAAAAATATTATAGATATAAATATCACCCATACCACATTTAACGCGCTACAATTTAGTGAACAAATAGGTATGAGTCGTATGCAATTACATCGAAAAATAAAAGCTATTTTTGGAGTAAGTACTAGTGAATTTATACGCGTACAACGATTAAAATTAGCCACACAATTATTAAAAGAATCAACGCATGACATTGCGCAAATAGGATATGCTGTCGGTTTTAACACCCCTTCTTACTTTACAAAATGTTTTAAACAAATTTACGATTGTACTCCCACTCAGTACGCATTAAAATACGCTAGCAAAACGTAAGTTTAATGTCTATTTTACTTTTTCACCCTCTAAAACAAGTACTATTAAACTTCAAAGCAAAAATTTTTATATAAAAAGCTTCCAAAACCAACTTATTCCACCTGTGTTATTGAGTTTGTTACATATGTGTTAGCTTATGTTACATTTAACATAGTATGAAATTTATGACTACTATAACTTTACAACTAATTTAGAGTAGATACGTGTTTTTTCAACGCATTTCTATTATTAACACTAATTTATAAGTTTATGAAACATCTCATTGCAACAACACTATTAATCAGTAGTATCAGTTTTGCACAAGTAGGAATTGGCACAACCACACCCGAGCCAAATTCAGTACTTCACATTGACGGCGGAAGGGTTGAAATAACAAACAATACCGATGCAAATGGCAATACAAATACAGGCGTTTTTGAAATTAACAACACCTTACGTATTGATGGCAATGAAATTATCACGAATACGAATAATAGGTTACTCCTTCAACATGACAACAATGGTGATTTATGGGTTGATAACGGTACTTTTTTTGTAGATGCAAGCGCTAATAGAGTAGGTGTTGGTACCACTAACCCTCTAGCAAAATTAGATGTTAGAGGGAGTGCTATTTTCAATGAAAATGGAGGGAATTTTGATTTCAGAATAGAATCTGACACCAATCAAAATATGTTGCTAATTGATGCCTCTGCAAATGTTGTTAGGGTTGGTAATAACTTGGGATCACTTAGTGGTAATAATTCAATCATCCCTGATGGATATCCCGCAAATGTAACTGTTAATTATTTACTTGATGTAGATAATGGCGCTATGACAGGTTCAACAATTGGAATGGGATCTATTGAATATATTGTTGATGGGCGAAGTGAAACTTTATTTAGTGATTGGGTAACTCCTATTAATCATTTAACTAATGATTTAGGATATAATTACAATGGCGTTTTAAGATTTTGGGACGATGTCTATGCAGACGGATTCTGGACTCCATCAGATATAGATTTAAAAAGTCATATTAAAAAAATGACCTATGGATTGAATGAAATTTTAAAATTAGAAACAATATCATATTTATTAAAAGACGATCCATTCCAAGAACCTAAAATTGGATTAAAAGCACAACAAGCATTAAAATTGATACCAGAATCAGTCAAAACACACAATTATAAAAGAGAGGAGAATAATCCAACTGTTTTCAAAAAAACAAAATTAAAAAATCTCGTCATGTCGTACTCAACTTTAATTCCAGTTTTAATCAAAGCTACCCAAGAGCAACAAAAAATAATTAAAGAGCAAGAGAAATTATATAACAACTTACTAAAGCGTATTGTGCAATTGGAAAAAAAATAAACCCAAAAATCACCACAAAAAAAACCTCCCGAAAACTGATGTTTTCGGGAGGTTTTATCATTTAATTTAGGTTCTTAATTTAAGAAATTCCTTCACCGTTCATAATATCCTCTTCATCAGGGTTCACAAAAACGAGTTTTCCTGCGGTATTTTCAGTCATTAAAATCATACCTTCACTTTCCACACCACGTAATTTACGAGGCGCTAAATTAACCAATACGGTAACTTTTTTACCAATAATGTCTTCAGGCTTAAAGCTTTCTGCA
>JAJRPS010000012.1 GCA_024280635.1 Bacteroidota bacterium
AATTTTTTGAAATCCAATTCGTAATTTAAATTACCATTAATGTAGGTTTTAATGTTAAATACTCCGTTTTTATTAGGAGCTAAATCTAAAAGATCAGAAGTATTGATACCGAATCCTATTTTTCCTAAACCATAAAGGGTTAGTGATACATAGTTGCCGTTTTTTGTAGACGATAACTTAATTTTGTAACGATTGTTGTGTTTGCTCACCTGAGAGGTGTCGTTTAAAGCATATGCAAACACTCCTTTTATAATTGGTTTGCGAGTATCTTTAACATCAAAACCAAACAACATCGGATTCATAGGGCGTTCTTGCGAATCTCTAATTTCATAATGTAAATGTGGACCACCAGAGCCTCCTGTATTTCCTGAAAATGCAATTTGCTCTCCTTTTTTAACAATCAGTTGTGTGGCAGGAGGGAAGAGTTCTATTTCAAAACTTTCCTTAGCGTATTGATTTTCTTTTACGTACGCTTCAATTTCAGAGTTAAATTTTTGTAAATGACCATAAACAGTAGTGTATCCATTGGGATGAGTAATGTATAATGCTTTACCATAACCGTAATGTGAAATTTTAATTCGGCTCACATAACCATCGGCAGTAGCCATAACTTTTAATCCTTCTTTTTGTTGCGTTTTAATATCTACACCCGAATGAAAATGATTGGAGCGCAGCTCAGCGAAAGTACCCGCTAATACAGGTTCAATAGCTAAAGGATTGCCAAAATAATGTTGAGGCAATTTTTCTTGAGCATAAAATGTGGTACAAAAAAGTACGGCAATAAAATAGAAGAATTTTGTCATAGTGAAATTGCTAATTTAAAATAAAGTTACGCTTTCCTTTTAAATAAGCAAAGGAAATGTTGAATTGTATAGGCAAATTTTAAGCCAAATAAAATAATGCTAAAAAAAGATGCAAAAGTAATTGCAAACGAAAATATAAATGTTAACTTTGTAACACGTACATTTGAATATGTTGAAAAGTGAGTGAATTATTAAAACTTGTTGATACTTTAGAGGTTAAGATACAAAATACATTAAAAAAACTTGAAGAAAAAGAGCTAAAAAATAATGTGTTGCAATCGGAAATTACCTTTAAAGATGTGAAAATAAAACAGCAAGAAGAACAATTGGAAAATTGGGAAGATAAATACAACACTTTAAAACTGACAAGTTCAATGTTAGGTAGTGATGAATATAAACGAGAAACTAAGCTCAGAATCAATACATTAATTAGAGAAATCGATTCTTGTATTACACAGCTTTCTAAATAATAAATGTAATGGCAGCACCGTTAAAGATTAAAATTTCTATTGCTGATAGAGTTTACCCTTTAACCATAGACCCTAAAAAAGAAGAGGGTTTACGTAAAGCAGCAAAAAGCATTGAAAGTTTAATAAAGCAATTTGAACAAAGTTATGCCGTTAGAGACAAACAAGATGTATTGGCAATGTGTGCCTTACAATTTGCTGCTAAGGTAGAACAAGAAAGCTTAGATACTCAATATGATGATATAGCAGTAACACAAAAGATAAAAGAGTTACATAAACTTTTGGATAACTGCATATAATGTTCTTTAAAATAAGTAAAAATTACTACCTACATTAATTATTATTTTTGATAAACTCAACACGTTTCTATTAAAAAAAGTGAGTCGTTGTTGTTAAAGCAAGCTGCCTTTGAGCAGATCCTTGATCAGCAAGTTAGCTTTAAGCCTGTTTTCAGGAGTTTATACAAAACACGATTAATGTAGGTTTTTTTATATAAATAAATCAAAAAGATGGATGGATTAGTTATGCCAATAATACTTGGCGTTGTAGGAATAATAATAGGTTTTGTATTGGCTAAAATTTTAGCAAAAGGAAGTGCTTCAAGTGCAATTAAAGTTGCAGAAAAAGAAGCAAAAGCAATCCTTAGAGAAGCCAAAAAAGAAGGAGAAAACTTAAAAAAAGATAAGATTCTTCAAGCAAAAGAAAAGTTTATAGAGCTTAAAGCGGAACATGAAAAAGTGATTTTATCGAAAGATAAAAAAGCAAACGATGCTTTAAAAATAGTACGTGACAAAGAATCACTACTATCAAATGAATTGTCTATTGCTAAAAAAGGTAATAGGGAAATTGAAGAAAAGAAAAAAGATTTCGACTATCGCTTAGAATTTTTAGAAAAAAAGAAGGAAGAAATAGAAAAATTACATAAAAGACAAGTAAATCAGCTAGAGGTTCTTTCAGGTATATCAGCAGATGAAGCAAAGGAAGAGCTAGTTAAATCGTTAAAAGATGAAGCTAAAACCGATGCGATGTCCTTTGTTCAAACGAGTATAGAAGAAGCAAAATTGACAGCACAACAAGAGGCTAGAAAAATTATCATCAATACCATACAACGTATTGGTACAGAGGAAGCTGTTGAAAATTGTGTGTCCGTATTTAACTTAGAGTCAGACGACGTAAAAGGGCGAATTATAGGTAGAGAAGGACGAAACATTAGAGCCATTGAAGCCGCAACAGGTGTAGAAATTATAGTTGATGACACTCCAGATGCTATTATTTTATCTTGTTTTGATTCGGTAAGGCGTGAAGTTGCCCGTTTATCATTACACAAATTAGTAACTGACGGTCGTATACATCCAGCACGTATTGAAGAAGTAGTACGTAAAACACGTAATCAAATTGATGCAGAAATTGCAGAAGTAGGTAAGCGTACCGTTATTGATTTAGGAATTCACGGATTACACCCTGAGCTGATAAAAATGGTGGGACGTATGAAATATCGTTCTTCTTACGGTCAAAACTTATTACAACACTCACGTGAAGTAGCCAAATTATGCGGTTTAATGGCAGCGGAACTAGGATTGAACCCTAAACTGGCAAAACGAGCAGGATTGTTACATGATATTGGTAAAGTGCCAGAAGATGATGTAGAAATTCCACATGCATTATTAGGGATGCAATGGGCAGAAAAACATGGAGAAAAACCAGACGTTTGTAACGCCATTGGAGCACACCATGATGAGGTAGAAATGAAATCATTATTGGCGCCAATAGTACAAGTTTGTGATGCTATTTCAGGAGCACGACCAGGAGCACGACGCCAAGTATTGGATTCCTACATCCAGCGTTTAAAAGACTTAGAAGAAATAGCTTTTGCCTTTACAGGTGTTAAAAAAGCGTACGCTATACAAGCAGGTAGAGAATTACGTGTAATTGTAGAAAGTGAAAAGGTAAGTGATGAAAAAGCAGCAAACTTATCGTTTGAAATTTCACAAAAAATACAAACGGATATGACCTATCCAGGACAAGTAAAAATAACCGTAATTAGAGAAACTAGAGCCGTAAATATAGCGAAGTAATCTCATTTTATAATTTTTAATAAAAAACCAGAATAGCAATATTCTGGTTTTTTATTGGAAATTATTAGGGCGTTTCCCAAGGGTCGCGCGTCATCCATTATATCTTTTTTTGTAAGATATTTTGTTAGTTAGGGAATAATTGACAACAAAAAAAGGATGCCACTACTAACGCTAACGCAAAAAAATGGTACTTTTGCAATCAAATAAAACAGCATATGAAATTAGGAAGAATAAATACGTTAATAATAGATAGAGATACCGAACCTGGATTATTTTTATTAGATGAAGAAGGAAATGATGTATTATTACCAGGTAAATATATTCCCAGCAATTTTGAAATAGGTGATGAAATTGATGTTTTCATTTATTTAGATAATAACGAGCGCTTAATAGCAACTACTTTAAAACCTAAAATAGAATTGCATGATTTTGGTTGGCTACAAGTAAATCAAGTAACCAAGCACGGTGCTTTTTTAGATTTAGGAATTGAAAAAGATTTGTTCGTTCCCTTCAATGAACAAGCTCGCCCAATGCAAAAAGGGAAACATTATTTGGTGTTCATGTATTTAGATGATAAAACCGATAGATTAGTGGGAAGTAGTAAAATTAATAAATTTTTATCTAATGATGAGCTCACAGTTGAGCTGTATGAAGAGGTTGACATCATTATATCACACATGACTGATATGGGTATTAATGTAATTATTAATCAAATACATCGTGGTTTGGCATATGAAAACGAAGTGTTTAAAGAATTACGTGTTGGAGATCAGGTAAAAGGGATTATTAAGAAAATTAGAGATGATAATAAAATAGATGTTTCTTTAAGGCAAACTGGTTATCGAGCAATAGAGCCAAATGCAGAACGTATTTTATTAGAATTGGGTGATAATGATGGTTATTTAGGTTTGACAGATAAGTCCAATTCTGAAATTATTCGTGATGTATTAGAAATGAGTAAAAAGAGTTTTAAACGTGCAATAGGTACATTATATAAAGCACGTAAAATTGAAATTAAAGAGGATGGTATTTATTTAATAGAAAGCAATAATCCAGAAAATTAAAGTTTTCAATACTTTACATTGTAAAGTTAACAATCCCAAAATAGCAAAAAACTGTCAAAAGAGGTGTTTCATTTTTTTTATTGAAGGAACTGTGAAATAGCCGAAATAGTTGGAAGGTGACAATAAAAAAAAGGTTTTACGATTACCGTAAAACCTTTTTTTTTATTGCTTTGAAATTTGGAAATTATTTTATGATTAATTTTTTAACCAAGCATTGCGTAAAATAACACGTTTATCTGTTGCAGGTAAATCATCTGGTGCTAAAGTATAAGCAACACCCATTGGAGTGGTGATTTTACCTTTTAAGGTAACTTCTTTGCCGTTACGTTTTACAATCATAGTCATATCATCTCCTTCTTTCCAGTTGAAAGAGCCCATTACTAAAGCTTGTATGTTTTTTAAATCGTATTTTGTACCGTCAATAGATACTAAACGGTCACCGCCTTGAACACCTAACTTTTTCAAGAAACTATTAGTGTCTGCTAAAAATAAAACTTCTTTTGTTTTTTGATCTACATCAATATATGGTGTTTGCATATCTTTCATTAAAAAACCTGTTTTGGTTTCTTTACTTTGCATGCTTAAACCTACTTTATTAAAAAAGGTAGTGTAGTTTATTGGTGTATTTCCTTCAACATGAGTGTTGATGAATTTTTGCACAGCTGGATTTGTAATTGCAGCAATATCCGTAAATAATTGATTGTCATTAAACGGTTTGTGTACACCGTATTTTTTTGATAAAGCTTGCATCATATCTAAGATACCTTTTTTACCATTACTATTTTCTCTAATTAAAATATCAATACACATTCCTATTAGTGCGCCTTTTTCATATACATTGGCATAATTTTTTTTGTAAGGTTCTACTAAAATATTTTCACTCATTTTAGTAAACGACATATTATCGTTGTGGCGTTTAGCTCCGTTTACTTTTCCTAAAATACGTTCGTAAAAAGCATTCTCATCAATTAACTCTTGGTTAATTTGAAATAGGTTGGCAAAATATTCCGTTACACCTTCATACATCCATAAGTGTTTAGACATTTTAGGGTTGTTGTAATCAAAATAGTGTACTTCTTCCGAGTGTACTTCTAAAGGTGTTAACGTATGAAAAAACTCATGAGAAACAACATCTTTCATGTATTTAGCTAACATTTCTGTAGGCATCATTTCAGGAAAAATTACGGTTGTTGAGGTATGATGCTCTAAAGCGCCAAAACCTGTAGCATCATCTTTACCTGTAGAAAGATATAGTAAAATACTATATTTAGAAGTTGCATTTACCTTACCTAAAAAGTTTTTTTGTGCAAGTATCATCTTTTCCATTTTCTCTTTTAAGTCACTTGCTTTTACGGTATTGGTAGGAGAGTAAACACTTAGTAAAACGTCCATTCCATTAATATTAAAAGTTACATTGTTAGGTTTGGCATACATGATTGGATTATCGGTTACTTCAAAATAACGATTTACTTTAAAAGTATCTTTATTGTTGGCTGCATCTAAATCGGTTAGAGCAGAAGTACCTACTAAAGTTTCAGGATGTGTGATGTTTAAGGTATATGGAAATTCTTGTTGATTGGTAAAATATCCAACAAAACCATGTAAGTTTAATACAAAGTTTTTATCTTTTAAAATATTAGTTCCTGCTGGTGAAAACACTTTTTTCCCTTCCATAGAGCTTTCAGTGTCAAAAGTGTCATTTACGTAATATGTAATTTTAGATAATTTGTTAGCATCGTTAATATCCCAAGAATTTTGGTCAGGGTGGCTTACTGTTAATTCGTTTCCTTTTGCATCAAAAGCTTTAAAGTTTTCAATGTATTTTCCGTAATTATCGGTAGAGTATGTACCGGGTACGGTTTTCGGAATGTGAAAAGTTGCTGTTTTTGCAGTAATGTGCATGGGTGTAAACGCTACTTTTACTTGATCGTTGGTTACGTTTACCAAATCAATATTTACAACCGTTTCTTTTGTGTTGTTACTACTGTTACTATTTGTAGCTGTTTTTGTAGAGTTACAAGCAGTAATAAATGCTAATGATAGCAATGCTAGACTTATTTTTTTCATGATAATATTGTTATTGTTTGTGAGTTAGACTTCGTAAATGTGATATTGTTACAGTTTATTGTAATTGTTTTATAAAAGAAGGTCTTCTTGGTAAACTCGCAAATTTTTCCTCTCCTTTTTCATTAATAATAATAGCGTCAGGATAATATTGGTTACTTTTATGTTTACTTAAGTCTTGTATTAATTTTGTATTAGCTCTAATATGACTTCCTTTTAATTGGTAGTAGTTTACAACATCTTTCCAGTTTTCTTCGCTTTTATCATCATCTATAGCAACAAAAATAGTAGCAATATTGTTTTCTTTAAAACAAGGTTGTAATTGTATAAGAGCTCTAAAATCGGTATCATGATCAGGGAAGATGCTTTTCCAGAAATATATGTATATTTTTTGGCCTTTAAAAGGTGCTATTAATTGGTTATAGCTTGTAATTTCATTTGAATTTTCAATAAAATGAACATCTTTTGATTTAGGTTGTGCTAAAACCTTTTTATATTCTCTTGCTACAGGGTAATTCTTTTTTAAAAATGAAATGTATTTACTGTTAGGATATTCTTTTTCAAAGTTAGTGTATGCTGTAATTAAGTTTTTTTCGTAATCATAATATGAAAAACTATCACTTAAAAAACAAGCGATAAAATACTCTAAGGTATCTCCTTTTAATATTGTTTTTGCAGCTGATAAGTAATCTGTAAAATAGGTTTTATAATGTTCATTATAGTTTAATTGTTTGTTTTGTTTAAACCACAGGTTGTAATATAAAACATAATAATCGGTGTATTCAAACCAATAGTTGTTTGTTTGTAAGCTAGTATTGGTTACGGGATTGTTTTTGTAAATGTTTGCCCAATAGGTAGCAGCTTCTTTATTAAACTCTTTAGATATAAGTGCGTTTTCTATTTGTGTGTTCATATATGTGCGAAGTGCCATACGTGATTGTGTGAAAATTTTACGATGGTTTAAAAACTGAGTAATTCGGTTGTAAAAATTAGTGTTTACTAATTTTTGTTGATATAGTTTTTCTAATCGTTTATAGTCAAAATCAAAAATAGAGTCAATCATTTTATCACCTGCTATAAGACTATTTTTTTCAAGTGCTTTTTCGGCAATGTTATATAAGTTAGATGCTGTTAAGGAATTAATAAATGCTTGACCTTTTTCATTTTTACCTTGAAAAGATTTTTTATTTGTAGCATTTTCAATGACGTATTTTTCACTTGGTTCAATATATAATAAATTGGAATTTAAGTTAATTAATTCTGGTTTATTAATATTTAAAAGTGGTATGGTATCTATTTTAGTGGTAAATAAATAATTAAACTTGTTTTGAAACGGTCTAATCAAATAAAAATGATTTTGTTGATTACTTACTTTATAGGTTATTGAAACAGGTTTTTGCGTTTCGGTACTTGTAGTATTTTCTTTTTTACACGAAACAAATATAATTAATAAACAAAGTAGTGTTGTTGTATTTTTTATAAGACAGTATTAGGATAATATGGATTCAAAGATAAGTTAAAAAAGAATGGCTGTATAATAAAACAGTGCTATTACTAAGGTTCGTAATAGCACTGTTTTTAGTTATCTATATGTTTGATTATTTAATCAACTCATAACTACGTTTAATGAAGTTGGTTAAGGCTTCACCTTTTAACAATCCTTGTGCTAAACGGGCTAAGTCTAAACTTTGTTTGATTAAGCCTTCTTTTTTAGCCTCATCTTTTTCAGCTAAAATTTCAGAAACTAACGGGTGATTTGCATTTACAATTAAATTGTACATGTCAGGGAAGTTCCCAAACATACCATTACCGCCACTTTGCTGCATTTCTTTCATACGACGCATAAATTCTGGCTGTGTAATCATAAACGGTGCGGCATCAGAATCCATTGCTTCAATTTGTACGGTATATCCTTCTTTAGGCACAACCTTTTCAATAGCTACTTTTACAGTTTCTTTTTCTTCATCCGTTAATTTAGAAATTTGGTTTTCATCCTTCTTAATTAAATTATCAATATGGTCACCATCAACACGAGCAAAACTAATGTTTTCTTTTTCAGTTTCTAATTTTTGAATCAGGTGTGATATAATTGGAGAGTCTAATACTAACACTTCATATCCTTTTGCTTTAGTGGCTTCAATGTAACTGTGTTGCTCATCTTTATTAGAGGTGTATAAAATAACCGTTTTACCGTCTTTATTGGTTTGGGTATCTTTAATTTTCTCTAATAATTCATCATAGGTAAAGTATTTACCATCAATAGTAGGGTATAGGGCAAATTTATTTGATTTCTCAAAGAATTTTGGCTCCGATAACATACCATATTCAATAACAATTTTAATATCGTTCCATTTGCTTTCAAAATCTTCACGGTTTTCCTTGAATAAAGATGTCATTTTATCAGCTACTTTACGGGTAATGTAAGAGGCTATTTTCTTGACATTTCCATCTGCTTGTAAATAACTACGTGATACGTTTAATGGAATATCTGGTGAGTCAATTACACCACGTAACATGGTTAAAAACTCAGGTACAATCCCTTCTACATTGTCAGTTACAAAAACCTGATTTTGGTATAACTGAATTCGGTCTTTTTGCATGTTGATGTCGTTCGTCATTTTTGGAAAATATAAAATTCCTGTTAAATTAAACGGATAATCAACATTTAAGTGAATGTTAAACAAAGGTTCTTCAAATTGCGCTGGGTATAACTCACGATAAAACGCTTTGTAATCTTCATCTTTTAATTCAGATGGTTGCTTGGTCCACGCTGGATTTGGATTATTGATGATGTTGTCTACCTCAATAGTTTCTGGTTTAGCATCTTTATCAGCACCTTCTGGTAAAGGTAAAGTTTCTGTTTTGGTTCCAAATTTAATTGGAATAGGCATGAATTTATTATATTTTGATAATAAGCCTGCAATTTTACCTTCTTCTAAAAATTCTAAAGAATCTTCAGCAATGTGTAAGATAATCTCAGTACCTCTATCTTTTTTATCGTGTGCTTCTAAAGTAAATTCAGGACTTCCATCACACGTCCAAATAACAGCATCTGCACCTGTGTGTGATTTGGTTATTAGTTCTACTTTTTCAGCAACCATAAAGGCAGAATAAAAACCTAACCCAAAATGTCCAATTACACCAGCATCGGCATCTTTGTATTTGTCTAAAAATTCTTCTGCTCCAGAAAAAGCAATTTGGTTGATGTATTTTTCAACCTCTTCAGATGTCATTCCTAAACCTTGATCGATAATATGAATTTTTTTACCTTCTTTATCTATTTTTACTTCAATAATAGGATTACCGTAATCAACTTTACTTTCTCCTATTTGGCAAAGATGCTTTAATTTTAAAGTAGCATCTGTTGCATTTGAAATCAATTCACGTAAAAATATTTCGTGATCTGAGTATAAAAACTTCTTTATCAGCGGAAAAATATTTTCTACTGATACATTAATATTTCCTTTTGCCATTGTATATATGTTTTAATTAATTATTGTCTGTAATGAGACATAGTCAAGTAACATACCATTTTAGTTTAGGTGTCAATATGGCAGATTTTAGATGATAATATGAAGCTTGTAATTTACTTGTTAAATTTTAAGAATGCTTTGATGGCTCTTTTTTCGTATTGATTTTGAGCTTTCATTTTTTTCATGCATTTTTTTCCTTTTTTAGATGTTTTACAATTTTGGTTGTAAATATCCAAACCAAAAAGCATGGGGTAGTATCGTCTGTTTTTATTGATAAAATTATACTTGCCAACAGGAACATTGGCAGGGTAACTTTTTAATAATTTTAAAGTTTTAGTATCTAAAACTTCTATAGAACCTTCTTTGTCATAGATGCTTAAATAGGTGTATTTTCCATCACCACTAAACTCAGCATGTATGTATTGCTTGTTTTTTACAGGTACTATAGTGTGTTTTTTATAATTGGTTTTATTTACCAATACCAATTGGTCAGTGCCATTGTCTATCCATAAATAAGGAGTATTGGGATGTGTTTTTACAAAAAATCCATCTCCGCCAATGTCTATTTTTCTTTCAAATTTCCAATCGTACATTTTCCAAACAGTAATGTATGATTTGCGTAAGTGTGGAGTTGCAAAATAAAAACTTCCATTTTGATACCAATAAGTTGCCGAAAATAAGTGAGGCATACCTTTCATTTCTTTTTCAAAAACTACTTTTAGGTTTTTAATATCATAAATGCGCATTATTTTTCCTCTTCGGGCGGTGGCTATAATAAATTTATCAAATGGATCAATAAAATAATCTTCAATAGGTTCTTCAATAGTTGTGTACTTTATTTCAAAAGTTTTGGTATTAAAAATGCCTACTTTAGGTTGGTCTCTATAGGTAAATATTGCTTCGTCTTTACTGTAAAACTCATATATTGCACTTACTTTTCCTGTTAAAGGAATTACCTTAATAGTATTTAAAGTATTGGCATTTAAAATGACTAATTGCTGTGGTAGTAAGGAGGTAGCCATAATGTATTTTCCATCTCTGGTAAGTGATAGATTTCGTAAATTGACACCAATACGCACTTTTGCTAAAGGACGACCTTCTTTTAATGAATATTGTGCTACCCAACCATCTCGTGTGGGAATGTAAATATTATCGGCATTAGGAAATTGATATTTAATACCACCATGGATATTTTTTAAAGGAAATTTATCTAAAATTTGCTCTCCTTCCATAATCCAAACAAAGCCACCATCTCGTTCTACAACAGGTAAAACTTGATTGATGTCTTTAATTCCCAAGTCTTTTATTGGTTTATTAAAACGAATGATTGAGTTTTGAATGTTATTCTTGTTCCAAGTAATTTTTTCTTCAAGAGGACTTTTAATGTACTTTGCAATAGCAGTTAAGCTTTCATCATCTAAATGATTAAAAGTTGGCATTTGCGTTTGTGGAAAGCCATTTTTTATAATTTCAGCTAATTTATTAACCTTAATTTTCTTTAAAAAATAAGGAGTTAGAGGTGGTCCTGTTTCTCCAATACGTTGAATATGATGGCAGGAAGCACAATTTTGTTGATACAGTTTTTTTCCTGAAATATTTTGTGCTACAATATTATAGCTTAGCATGTAAATGCTAAATAGGATTATTATTCTGAAATTAATTTTCATTTTTTATTGTATTTTAAGTAGTCATTGTAAAAGACAAAGTTATCTTTTAATTTTTTATTAGAGAAATGTAAAAGCTACTTTATGCTTAAAAATAAACACTTCATTTTTTAGGTTGATGATGGTTTTTTACTAATCATACGCTTTATACGTTGTGAGATGTCTATCTTTGTCAAATAGAATAAAAAGTAGGGGAGCAGTAAGCATGGTGAATACGAAAAAAAGAGAAAGAAAATAGAAAACTAAAAACAATACAAATGGCATTCAAAAAATTAATTCCATCGCTTAAAACAGCACTAACACGTTTAGGATTTGAAGAGCCTTTAGCTTTTCAGCAACAAATATTATCAAAAATAAAAGGTGGTGCTAATGTTTTTGGTATTGCTCCAGCAGGAAGTGGGAAAACGACAACAATGATTATTAGTGTCATTCAAAAATTAAAAGGAGAAGCTGTTGAAGATTCACCAAGAGCAGTAATATTTGTAAAAGATAAAAAAGCAGCATTGTTGTTAAAAGAAAAGTTTGATGAATTTACCTTTCGTACCAGTTTGCGTGTGTATTGCTTGTATGATGAGTATCGACTTGATTTTCAAAAAGAAGATATTTATTATGGTACGGATGTAGTTATTACTACTCCTAGTAGGTTGACAAAGTTGTATAATTCTAACGGAATTCATTTAGGGCAGTTGCAGTTTTTTATTGTAGCAGATGCATCTTCATTAGATAAAAGAAATAGTTTACCTGAAATAAATAGGATTACAGAGAGTATCAACAAATGTCAATACCTTGTTTTTAATGATGTGATGGATGAAAAAACAGAACGTTTTAAAAAATCATTCATGAAAAATGCACAAGTAATTAGCTTAAATAATTAAAAATAAATTTGCCATGGAAAAAATAAAGAAAAACATATCAAATATTTTATTCTTCGGATTTGTAGTTTTCTTATTTACCCCTTACGGTTTGAGTACAAAAACAAAATTAATAGCAGGGGTATCCTCTATAAAAACTTTTGTTTGGCCCTTAAAACCAATTGCAAAGCAAAAACGGAAAACAATAAGTACTTTAAATATACCATTAAAAGCAATTCAACATGCTAAGGATGTTAATGTTTTGGAATTTAAAGGAAAAGTAATTTTTATCAATTATTGGGCAACATGGTGCCCTCCTTGTATTGCAGAAATGCCATCATTGCAGTATCTCTATAATGAATATAAAGATAAAGTCGTTTTTCTTTTTATCACTTCTGATTCGCAAAAAAAAGTAACTGATTTTTACCAAACAAAGCAGTTAATGTTGCCTACATATCAATTAAAAAAAACATTGCCTAAAGAAATAAATAGCAACTCATTGCCCACTACTTATATCATAGATAAACAGGGGAGGATTGTTTTGGAAACCACGGGAGCTTCTGACTGGAGTAGTGAAAAAGTAAAAAGCCTATTGGACAGTGTAATTGCCGAGTAACATTTTTTGATTTTTGATTTTTTTTCAAGTATGATAAACATCAGTGTTTATTAAGATTTTGAGTAATAAATTTATCACCTCAATTTTTTAGCATGATAAATAAACAATTAACCAACCCCAAAAGTATTGTAGTTGTAGGTGGATCTACTACCATAACTAAACCTGGGGGTAAAGTTCTCGAAAATTTAATTTCCGGAAAATTTAAAGGAGATTTATATGTAGTAAATCCGAAGGAAGAATACGTTCAAGGATTACCTTGTTATAAAACAGTATCGGATTTGCCAGAAGTTGATTTGGCAATTATGGTAATACCTGCATTGTATTGTTATGATGCTATTTCAACTTTAATTGACAACAAAAACACAAAAGCTTTTATTATCTTATCAGCAGGTTTTGGAGAGGCAGGGGCTTTGGGAGTTACTGCAGAACAAAAAATTGTTGCTAAAATAAATAGTATTAACGGTTGCTTAATTGGACCAAACTGTATTGGAGTATTAAATAAAAATTACAATGGAATTTTTACGACACCAATTCCGAAATACAATAAAAAAGGATGTGATTTAATTTCAAGTTCTGGTGCAACAGCAGTATTTATTATGGAAGCAGGATTAGGATTAGGGTTACATTTTGCAAACATCTATTCCGTAGGTAATGCCGCTCAAATTGCAGTAGAGGATGTATTGGAATATATGGATGAAAATTTTGATCCAGCAACCGATTCTAAAATCAAGTTGCTGTATATGGAGTCCATTAAAAATCCTAAAAAATTATTAAAACATGCCACGTCATTAATAAAAAAAGGGGTTCGTATTGCAGCAATAAAAGCAGGAAGTACTGCAGCAGGAAGTAGAGCAGCAGCTTCTCATACAGGAGCAATAGCGAGTTCGGACATGATTGTGAGAGCTTTATTTAAAAAAGCTGGTATAGTGTATTGTAGTAGTAGGGAAGAGCTGATTACGGTAGCGTCTATATTTAATTACAAACCTTTGAAAGGTAAAAATATAGCCATTATAACCCATGCAGGTGGATCTGCTGTAATGTTAGCCGATGCATTGACAAAAGGAGGCTTAATGGTTCCTCCAATAGCAGGAAAAGAAGCAGATAAATTATTAGACTATCTTTATAAAGGATCATCAGTAAGTAATCCTATCGATTTTTTAGCAACAGGAACAGCAGAACAATTAGGAATTATTATTGATTATTGTGAACATAAATTTGAACATATAGACGCAATGGTAGTTGTTTTTGGTAGTCCAGGACTATTTAATGTTGCAAATGTTTATGATGTATTGAGCGTAAAGTTAGACGTTTGTAAAAAGCCAATATATCCTGTTTTACCATCTTTAATTAATGCTCATAAAGAAATACAAGGGTTTTTAGCAAAAGGAAATGTAAACTTCCCTGATGAAGTAATGTTGGGTGTAGCGTTACCAGAAGTGTTTTTTACCCCACAGCCTTTTACTAATTTTGTAAATAAACCTGTAATTGATGAACAAAAAATAAGAGCGATAATAGACAGCGCTTCAGATGGTTTTTTATCGCCACAAGAAGTAACAGGTATTTTAGATGCATCAGGATTACCAAGAGTGCAGGAAAAAGTAGTATCATCTATAGAAGCATTACAAATTCAATTGGAAAATTTCACATTCCCGATTGTTATGAAGGTAGTAGGACCTATACATAAAACCGATGTTGGAGGGGTTGTATTAAATGTAAAGTCCCATACGGAAGCGGTAAAGGTTTATAAAGAGTTGATGCAAATAGAAGAAGCAACATCAGTATTGTTGCAAAATATGACATCTGGAATTGAATTGTTTGTAGGAGTGGTAAAAGAAGCTGGTTTTGGTCACGCCATACTTTGTGGTTTAGGCGGAATTTTTATAGAAGTATTGGAAGATGTTTCAACAGGTATTTCCCCAGTTTCTGAAGAAGAGGCTTTGGCAATGATTAAAAAATTAAAAGGCTATAAATTAATAGAAGGCTTAAGAGGAGATAAAGGAGTAGATGAAAAGTTGTTTGTAGCTGTGATTAGAAAAGTATCTGCTTTAGTTGATGTGGCTCCAGAAATTATAGAAATGGATATGAATCCGTTGTTTGGAAACCCTAATAGTATTATAGCTGTAGATACTAGAATTTGTATACAGAAGTGATATTCACAATTACCTACTAAAAAAGCATCTATTTTAAAATAGATGCTTTTTTAGTTTTTAAAAAATTCGTATTTATGAATCTTATTTTTCTTCTTTTTGAGTAGTCTTTTTTGCTTTACTAACAATAATGGCTATTTTACCATCCTTATCTAAGTCCATTAAAATGGTATCACCATCATTAATCTTGTTTGCCACAATTTCTTCAGCAAGGGTGTCTTCAATATATTTTTGAATAGCTCTTTTTAAAGGTCTTGCACCGTATTTTTTATCAAAACCTTTATCTGCAATAAAGTTTTTCGCTTTATCAGTAAGGGTAAGATTGTATCCTAAATCTTTGATACGGATAAATAATTTTTCCAATTCAATATCAATGATTTTGTGTATATCCTCACGTTCTAACGGATTAAATATCACAACGTCATCAATACGGTTTAAAAATTCAGGAGCAAATGCTTTTTTAAGGGCACTTTCAATCACACCTTTTGCAATATCATCTGCTTGTTCTTTTTGTGTTTTAGTACCAAATCCAACTCCTGAACCAAAATCTTGTAATTTACGAGCTCCAATATTGGAGGTCATGATAATAATGGTGTTTCTAAAATCAATTTTACGACCTAAAGAATCGGTTAAGAATCCATCGTCTAATACTTGTAAAAGCATGTTAAATATATCAGGGTGAGCTTTTTCAATCTCATCTAATAAAACAACTGAATAGGGTTTTCTGCGCACTTTTTCAGTCAGTTGACCACCTTCTTCATAACCAACATATCCTGGAGGAGCACCTACTAAACGAGAGATGGCAAATTTTTCCATGTACTCACTCATGTCAATTCTAATTAAAGCATCAGTAGAGTCCAACAACTCTTTAGAAAGTACTTTTGCTAATTGTGTTTTTCCTACTCCAGTAGAGCCTAAAAAGATGAACGATCCAATAGGTTTGTTAGGGTCTTTTAATCCTACACGATTACGCTGAATGGCTTTTACAACCTTTGCGACAGCTTCATCTTGACCAATAACTTTGCCTTTAATAAGGTTTGGTAGTTCTGCTAATTTATTGGTTTCTTTTTGAGCAACTCTGTTTACTGGAATGCCTGTCATCATAGAAACAACATCAGCAACATTGTCTTCAGTGACAATTTCTTTATGGTTTTTAGTGTCTTCTTCCCATTTTTCTTGTGCGACTTCTAATTCTTTTTCTAGGTTTTTTTCGTTATCGCGTAGTTTGGCAGCCTCTTCATATTGTTGCTTTTTGACGGCATCAGTTTTTAATACTTTAGCTTCTTCTAATTTTTGTTCTAGTGTTAAAATTTGTTTTGGAACGTCAAAATTAGTAATGTGTATGCGTGATCCAGCTTCGTCTAAAGCATCAATAGCTTTGTCTGGTAAAAAACGATCAGTCATGTACCTGTTGGTTAACTTTACACAAGCTTCAATGGCTTCATCAGTATAACTTACGCTGTGGTGATCTTCGTATTTTCCTTTTATATTTTGGAGGATTTCAATAGTTTCCTCAACACTTGTAGGGTTTACAATTACTTTCTGAAAACGACGTTCTAGAGCTCCATCTTTTTCAATGTTGGTTCTAAACTCGTCTAAAGTAGTTGCGCCAATACATTGTATTTCTCCACGTGCTAATGCAGGTTTAAGCATGTTTGATGCATCTAAAGATCCTGCAGCACCACCAGCGCCAACAATAGTATGTATTTCATCAATAAATAAAATAACATCATCATTTTTTTCCAATTCATTCATGAGCGCTTTCATACGTTCTTCAAACTGACCTCTGTATTTTGTACCTGCCACTAAACTTGCGATATCTAAGGATACCACACGTTTTCCAAATAGAATACGAGAGACTTTACGTTGTACAATACGTAGGGCTAAACCTTCTGCAATGGCAGATTTACCAACACCAGGTTCACCAATTAATATGGGGTTGTTTTTCTTTCTTCTGCTTAATATTTGCGAAACACGTTCAATTTCTTTAGTGCGCCCAACAATAGGGTCTAGTTTTCCGTTTTCTGCCATGGCAGTTAAATCGCGCCCAAAATTATCTAAAACGGGTGTTCTTGATTTTTGTTTGATTTTACCAGAACCTCCTCCAAACGGATTGTCTTGACTGCTATCACTTTCTTTATCATCATCTTCAGGAAAAGCTGCTGCGCTAGGAAGGTCTTTAAAAATATCGTCTAACTTATCATCTGCGTGATGCGTGCTGTCTTCGGTATTGGTGTTCATTAATTTAAATTGGGTTTTAATGGTTTCATAATCCACCTTTAATTTTTCAAGAAGTTTTGTAGTGGGGTCGTTGTCATTTCTTAAAATACACAACAATAAGTGTACGGTATTGATGGATTTGTCTTTAAACAATTTAGCTTCTAAAAAGGTTGTTTTTAGAGCACGCTCTGCTTGTCGTGTTAAATGTAAATTCTTTTTTTCGTTATTATCAAAGTCTACATTAGGGTTTGCAGGACTTAAAACCTCTACTTTTTTTCGCAGATGTTCTAAATCAACATGTAAATTGTTTAAAATATCAATTGCTTTCCCTTCGCCATCACGAAGCAATCCAAGGATTAAATGTTCAGTACCAATAAAATCATGCCCTAATCGCAATGCCTCTTCTTTACTATATCCTATTACATCTTTTACGCGTTGTGTGAAATTATCATCCATAAGCTTTATCTTAAATATGTTCTATAAAATTATTAAAATTAAGTGAATTTATAGTGTTTTAGTTGAAAAAATAACACTAATTTTAATAATATGTGAAGTATCATTTGCTAAAGGACAAAAAATGTACCATTAATCAAAAAAAAAGTGAAATTATTTATTAACTTTTTTTAGCTAATAAATTGTTAATAATTTCTTTAAAATTGACTAGTTTTATTGCGCTAGTCGTTATAAAATATGTATATTAGCTTGTTTTTAGATTTAAAACATTTTGTTATAAAATAACAAGTGTTTTTATTTATTTTTAAAGGAACGTTAAACAGTAAAAAAACATATAACCTTTTGGTTATTAATTACGATTAAAATTTTAATATGACAGACGGAGAAAAACTGATACCTATAAACATTGAAGATGAAATGAAATCAGCTTACATCGATTATTCGATGTCAGTAATTGTTTCACGTGCTTTACCAGACGTAAGAGATGGTATGAAACCTGTTCACAGACGTGTACTTTTTGGTATGCATGAATTGGGTGTTAAATCAACAGGAGCACATAAAAAATCAGCAAGAATTGTTGGGGAAGTATTAGGTAAGTATCACCCACACGGTGATACATCTGTATATGACGCTATGGTACGTATGGCTCAAGAATGGAGTTTGCGTTATATGTTGGTTGACGGTCAAGGTAACTTTGGGTCAGTAGATGGAGATAGTCCAGCTGCAATGCGTTATACGGAGGTTCGTATGCGTAAAATATCTGAAGATATGTTAGCGGATATTGATAAGGATACTGTAGATCATAAATTAAACTTTGATGATACTTTAGAAGAGCCAACGGTATTGCCAACACGTGTACCTGGTTTATTAATAAATGGTGCATCTGGTATTGCAGTAGGTATGGCAACCAATATGCCGCCACATAACTTAACTGAAGTTATTAATGGTACTGTTGCTTATATTGAAAATAATGATATTGAAATAGACGAATTAATGGAGCACATTAAAGCTCCGGATTTTCCTACAGGAGGTATTATTTACGGTTATGAAGGTGTAAAAGACGCTTTTAAAACGGGTAAAGGACGTATTATGATGCGTTGTAAATCAGAAATGGAAGAGGTAAATGGACGTGAGTGTATCATTATTACTGAAATTCCGTATCAAGTAAATAAAGCCGACTTAATTAAAAAAACAGCCGATTTAGTTAACGATAAAAAATTAGAAGGTATTTCTGCCATCCGTGATGAATCGGATAGAAAAGGAATGCGTATTGTATATGTGTTAAAACGCGATGCAATACCTAATATCGTTTTAAACAAATTATATAAATATACAGCGTTACAAACATCATTTAGTGTTAATAATATTGCATTGGTAAATGGTAGACCACAATTATTGAATCTAAAAGAAATGATTCATTATTTTGTAGAACATCGTCATGATGTGGTTACGCGTAGGACAAAATACTTATTAAAGAAAGCAGAAGATAGAGCTCACATTTTAGAAGGATTAATTATTGCATCAGATAATATTGATGAGGTAATTGCTTTAATAAGAGCCTCTTCAAATACTGAAGAAGCTCGTAATAAATTAATTGAGCGCTTTAAATTAACAGACATTCAAGCACGTGCAATTGTTGAAATGCGTTTGCGTCAGTTAACAGGATTAGAACAAGATAAATTACGTGCAGAGTATGACGAAATCATGCTTACTATTATCGATTTAAAAGATATTTTAGCAAATGTAAACCGTAGAATGACCATTATTAAAGATGAATTATTAGAAATTCAACGTAAATATGGTGATGAACGTCGTTCAGTAATTAATTATGCAGGTGGTGATGTATCTATTGAAGATTTAATACCAAACAAGAAAGTAGTGATTACTATTTCTCATGCAGGATATATTAAACGTACCTCTTTAGAAGAATACAAAACTCAAAATAGAGGAGGTGTAGGAGCAAAAGGTACTGCAACACGTAACGAGGATTTCTTAGAACATTTATTTGTAGGAACAAACCATCAATATATGATGTTCTTTACACAAAAAGGAAAATGTTTCTGGATGCGTGTTTATGAAATTCCTGAAGGTAGTAAATCATCTAAAGGTAGAGCAATTCAAAATTTAATTAATATTGATCCAGATGATAAGGTAAAAGCTTTCATTTGTACACAAGATATTAAAGATAAAGAATATATTAACAGCCATTATGTAATTATGGCAACTAAAAAAGGTCAAGTAAAAAAGACTTTATTAGAACAATATTCTCGTCCACGTACCAATGGTATTAATGCTATTACTATTAAAGATGGTGATGAGCTGTTAGAGGCTAAATTAACAGATGGATCTAGTCAAATCATGATGGCTGCAAAATCTGGTAAATCCATTCGTTTTGAAGAAGCAAAAACAAGACCAATGGGTCGTAGTGCTTCTGGAGTTAGGGGTATTCGTTTAGCGAGTGATACTGATGAGGTTGTAGGAATGATAGCTGTAAAAGAAGGTGACGGAAGTAATGTTTTAGTAGTATCAGAAAAAGGATATGGTAAGCGTTCTAAATTAGAAGATTATCGTATTACAAACCGTGGAGGTAAAGGTGTTAAAACCATAAATGTAACAGATAAAACAGGAGGTTTAGTTGCTATTAAAAATGTAACAGATGATGATGATTTAATGATTATCAATAAATCTGGATTAACTATTCGTATGGCAATAGCGGATTTACGTGTAATGGGACGTGCAACTCAAGGGGTACGTTTAATCAATTTAAAAGGAAAAGATTCTATAGCAGCAGTTGCTAAAGTTGTAACGGATACGGATGATTTAGATGAAGAAAATCTTGAAAATTCGGAAAATGGCACACCAATTGCTAATAGTAAAGAAGAAGAATAAAAAAAAACAACAAATATGAAGTAAAATCACATCACGAATTATAACAATACGTTTTGTGGTTTTCTTTTTTTGTATCACTTAAAATAAAAAACCATGAAAAAACAAGTACTTGCAGTAGCTTTTTTAGGATTAACAACAATTGCTTTTGCTCAAAAAAAAGAGGTTAAAGCACTAGAAAAAGCAGTGAAATCGGAAAAATTTGCACAAACACCATCATTAATTGCTGCAGCAGAAAAATTAATTACCAATGCTGATGATAAAACCAAAGCAAAATTTTACTATTTAAAAGCAAAAGCACTACTAAATGGAACAAATTTAAAAGCAATGATGGCAGCATTAGAAACATTTGATGGTAATGGAGCTTCAAAATATGCTGGAGAAATTAAAAAGTTAAAAGCTAGCACCGCTTTAAAATTGGTTAATGATGTAGTGTCAAATCCTAAAGATGCTAAAGCAAATGAAAAATTATATGTTGCTTATCAATTATCAGGCGATCAAGATTATTTGTACTATGCAGCAACAGGTTATGTAGGTAAAAAAGATTACAAGAAAGCATTACCTTTATATGAAGAGTTAAAAACTATTGGTTATACAGGTGAAAAAACGCAATTAAAAGCATACAATAAGGAAACACGTAAAGACGATGTTTTTCCTAATAAGGTGATGAGAACTTTAGCTATTAAAGCAGGTACACATATTAAACCAACAGAATCAAAAACACCATCTGTAGCAGGTGATATCATAAAAAACATTGCGTATATGTATGTAGAAACAGGAGCAACAGATAAAGCAATAGCAGCAATACAAGATGCTAGAAAAAAAGACCCTACGGATGTAAACCTATTAATGACTGAAGCTAACTTATACTTGAAATTAGGTAAAAAAGATAAGTATCAATCCTTAATTAAGGAGGCTGTAGTGCAAGACCCAAAGAATGCAACTTTATTTTATAATTTAGGTGTAATGGCAGCACAGGAGGGAAATGCTAAAGAAGCAAAAGCATATTACCAAAAAAGTTTGGCAATTGATCCTATAAACATAAATACAAATTTTAATTTGGCAGCACTTATTTTAGGGGCAGAAAAAACAATTATAGATCAAATGAATAGTTTAGGAACTTCAGCTGCTGATAATAAAAAGTATGATGCTTTACAAGAAAAACGTAGTGCTATGTATACTGAAGCGATACCGTATTTAGAAAACATTATAAAAGTAGATGCTAAAAATAAAAACGCAGCACAAACCTTAAAGGGAATCTATAGTGCATTGGGTAATACCGCAAAATATAAAGAAATGAAAGCTTTATTGGATAGTTTATAAAATAACAATCTATATCTTTATAAAAAAAGAGAAGCTTTTGCTTCTCTTTTTTTGCGCCTAATTTTAATAAATATTACTTTTACCTTTAAATACTAAAATAATAGAATGATTAATCAGCAACAATTTGAGCAGCTAAAAAACCAATTAAAAGTTGAGTTATTTGTTGATAATTTACACAAAGTAATGTATGCTACAGATGCATCAGTATATAAAATGTTGCCTTTAGGAGTTGCGTACCCAAAAGACGTAGCTGATATTAAAACACTTATTCATTTCGCTACACAAAATAAAACATCATTAATACCTCGTACCGCAGGAACGTCTTTAGCAGGACAATGCGTAGGAGAAGGTATTGTTGTAGACGTTTCTAAGTATTTTACTAAAATGATAAGTTTTGATGAAGAAAAAAAACAAGTAACCCTACAACCAGGAGTGGTTAGAGATGAACTCAATCTATATTTAAAACCATACGGATTCTTTTTTGGACCCAATACCTCCACTGCAAACAGATGTATGATTGGTGGCATGGTGGGTAACAATTCGTCAGGCACTACCTCCATACAATATGGCGTAACACGTGATAAAGTTATTCGATTAAAATGTATTTTATCTGATACTAGTGAGGTGGTTTTTGAAAACCTATCTGAAGCTGAATTTGAACAAAAATTACAATTAAAAACCTTAGAAGGAAATATTTATCGTTTCATACATCAAGAGTTGTCAAAACCAGCAGTTCAGAAAGAAATTATAAATGAATTTCCGAAACCAGAAATTCATCGCCGTAATACAGGATATGCATTGGATGAGTTGTTAAATTCGGCAATATTTTCAGATAGTACAAAAGCCTTTAATTTTTGCAATTTACTTTCAGGAAGTGAAGGTACATTAGCATTTACTACAGAAATCACATTACAACTGGATGCTTTACCTCCAAAAGAAACACTAATGGTGGCATCACATTATGAAAGTATTGAAAAATGTTTGAATGATGTAGAAAGCACCATGCAACATGATTTGTACACTTGTGAAATGATGGATAAAACCATTTTAGACTGTACAAAAAACAATGCTACGCAGCAGCAGAATCGTTTTTTTATTCAAGGAGATCCGCAAGCAATATTAATGTTAGGGGTAAGAGGTAATACAATTGAGGATGTGCAAAACAAAGCGGATAAGTTGATTTCATCTCTTGAAAAATCAGCATTAAGTTATGCAAATGTAGTATTAAAAGGAGAGGAAATAAAGAGTGTATTAACACTTCGAAAAGCAGGTTTGGGATTATTAGGTAGTATTATTGGCGATAATAAGGCAGTAGCTTGTATAGAAGATACAGCAGTAGCATTACCCGATTTATCTAGTTTTATTACCGATTTTACCACGTTAATGAAACGCTACAACCAAGATGCAGTGTATTATGCACATGCAGGAGCTGGGGAGTTACATTTGCGACCTATTTTAAATTTAAAAAAAGGACAAGACGTAACACTGTTTCGGAAAATAACCACTGATGTAGCCTTATTGACTAAAAAATACAAAGGATCTTTTAGTGGAGAACATGGAGATGGAATTGTACGAGCAGAGTTTTTACCACTAATGATAGGAGATAAGAATTACCAATTATGCAAACAGGTAAAACACGTTTTTGACCCCAACACTATTTTTAATCCTGGTAAAATTGTAAATCCATATAAAATGGATGAAAATTTACGATATGAAATAGATAGACAAGAACCAGAAATAGATACATTACTTGATTTTTCTGACAATCAAGGTATTTTACGAGCGGTAGAAAAATGTAACGGTTCAGGTGATTGTCGTAAAAGTGTATCGGCAGGTGGTGCAATGTGTCCTAGTTATCGTGCTACTAAAAATGAAAAAGATGTTACACGAGCAAGAGCTAATGTATTGCGTGAGTTTTTAACCAATTCTACTCAAAAAAATAAATTCAATCATCAAGAAATTAAGGAATCCTTAGCCTTGTGTTTGAGTTGTAAAGCATGTGTGAGTGAATGTCCTAGTAGTGTAGATATTGCAGCTTATAAAACAGAATTTTTATACCAATATCAACAAGAAAATGGTTATCAATTTGCCGATAAGTTAGTGGCCTATAATACTACTATAAATAAAGCACTTATTCCGTTTTCAGGTCTTGTAAATGCAATGTTTTCCAATAAAGCAATAGCATCCATTATTAAAAAAGTAAGTGGCGTACATGCCAATAGAACCTTACCAAAATTGGCTGAAAAATCGTTTTCAAAACAGCATCAGCAACAAATAGTATCCAATCCAATCCAATCCGTATATTTATTTATAGATGAATTTTGTAGCTATCAAGATGTACAAGTAGCCAAGGCAAGTTATGAGTTGCTTATCCGTTTAAATTACCAAGTTGAGGTCATTACAGAGTTAGAATCGGGTAGAACTTTTCTTTCTAAGGGGTTTTTAAAACAAGCACAAAAAATTGCAAATACTAATGTAAAATATTTAAAAAATAAGATTTCAAAAAACACACCGTTAATAGGAATAGAACCTTCTGCTATTTTGAGTTTTAGAGATGAATATAAGCGATTAGTATCTGATAAAAAATCGATGATTGCCATTGCAGAAAATACTTTTTTGATAGAAGAATTTTTATCCGAAGCCATAAAAAAAGGAGACATTAAAGCCTCTCAATTTACAACGGCAGCAAAAACAATTAAAATACACAATCACTGCCATCAAAAAGCATTGAGCACTCAAAAAGTAACTTTTGATATCTTAAACCTTCCTAAAAATTATGAACCCACTATTATTCCGTCAGGTTGTTGTGGTATGGCAGGTAGTTTTGGGTATGAAAAAGAAAAATATGCAGTGAGTATGCAAATAGGAAATCAAACTTTATTTCCTGCAATCCGAAAAGCAAAAGAAAACACTATAATTGTTGCAAACGGAACCAGTTGTAGGCATCAAATAAAAGATGGTACACAACGTATTGCATACCATCCAGTAGAAATTTTATTAAAAGCGTTACTTTAGTTTATAAAATACGTGTCAATCTTCTGATTGGAAGGAGCATTAATATTAGTTGGTATTCCCAACTGTCCAGCAACAGTAGCATCTATATTGATGTTAAACATATTGTCAGACTGTATTAAGCCAATATCTTGTGCGTAGTAATTTTCTACCACATTAATATCTTGCATAGGTGCAACATTAAGTGTAACAGGAAAACCTTGAACAGTAACTTGTGCATCTATTTTAGCACTAATAATTAAATTAGATTTTAATACTTGACTAAAAGTAGCGGAATTAACATTCATTGAA
>JAJRPS010000013.1 GCA_024280635.1 Bacteroidota bacterium
ATTTACAATTCCAAACCCGAAAACAAACAGTAATAATAGTCCTAATTTTTTCATAATACTTAGATATCGTTGATTTTAAATTGATTACAATAATATTATATTATTTGTAAGTACACAACTATTTTGTCGACCAAATGCGTTTTTTTATCGACCAAATGTTTTTTTTACTAAATATATGTTATATTCGCCTCGTTAAAAATGTTTTATGATACTTTTATCATATCACTAATTTTATTAAACCAAATATTTATACCAAAAATTAAATTTTATGAAAACAACAACAATTTTTAAGTATTTTGCTTTATTTTTAGCATTAACATTTATGTCTTGCGGATCAGATGATGATTCTTCAGACGGAAGCGGAGGCGGAAGTACTGTAACTGCAATTTCACTTGGTAATATATCTGTAGACGGCACCATTGGCTCTACAACTTCAGGTACTACAAGTATATACACTGACCAAACAGTAAACTTTACTATTTTAGACAACTTAGGAAACAATATTTCAAGTACAGTTGTTGTTACCATTAATGGTAACACAGAAACTTTACCGTACACATTTACTACCGTAGGAACCTATGAAGTAGTGATTACATATACTGTTAACGGCACAACGTTTACAGCAGAATACACTATCATTGTTACTCCTGCACCAATACCTACTGCAATAATTTTGTCTGCAAAAAACGTAGCTGGATCATCTAATAAATTAGAGTTTATAGTAATGGATGATTTAGGAATTAATAAAACAGCAAATTCAACTATTACTTTAAATGGAGCTCCATTAGCAAACAACCCTTACACTTTTGATACAATAGGAAATTACACTCTTGAAGCTACTTTTGTAACAACAACACCAACTACACTAACTTCTAATACTGTTGATTTAAAAATAAACAATACTCACACTACTAAAGTAGTAATGGAAGATTACACAGGTACATGGTGTGGTTACTGTCCTCGTTTAGCAGCTAAAATTGACAATTTAGCACACAACAATGCTAATATTGTACCTGTTGCAATTCATGATGATACTCCATTTGGATTTGGACCTGTTAGTGCTATGATGAGTGCTTTTGGTGTTACTGGCTATCCTACTGGAAAAATTAGCCGCACAATAACTTGGAATGAATCTGATGCACAAGTATTGGCACAAACAAATATCAATAAACCTTTAGGTCTATCAATTGACTCTAATGTTGCTGGATCTACCTTAACCGTTACTGCAAAAGTGAATTTTACCGAAAATACAACAGGACCTACTAAATTAGTAGTATACCTTTTAGAAGATGGTTTAATTTATGATCAAGTAAACTACATGAACAACGATAGTTCTAGCCCGTGGTACCAAGCAGGTAATCCAATTGTTGGTTTTGTGCATGACAACGTTGCTAGACAATTTTTATCTACTGGTCATTTAGGTGATGACATTCCAACTAACAAGACTTACATAGGAAGTGAATTTACTAAAGATTACACTTATACAATCCCTAGTAATTACAATATCGCAAACTTAGAGTTGGTTGCTTTTGTTACAGATTCAAGTAAAAAAGTAATAAATACTCAATACGTAAAAGTAGGTCAAAATCAATCTTACGATTAATCACCCCTATAATTACAACACATAATATATACTTACCCAAAATAAGGTAAACATATACTAAGAAAACCTCATAACTTAATTGTTATGAGGTTTTTTTTTACACTCACTTAACAATTAACAACCAACTAAAATAAAACCACTTTCTTTACTACATCGCACAAAAAAAACCTGAATACTATCCTAATAAATACACATACAACTATGTTCAGCATCCGTTAATCACTAAACTCCTTATACCAGTCTAACATCAAAACACTCAGTATAAATCATTTTGAAATTAAATTGGTATAATACGGCACTACAATAGAATTCAAAAAAAATATCCAGTTTAATTAAATTGAACTGGATATTTACTACATAGAAGCAATACCTTTAGGTATCACGCTATAACACCATACTACTTAAACGCATTTAAACCTGTAACATCTAAACCTGTAATAAGTAAATGAATGTCATGTGTACCTTCATAAGTACTAACACTTTCTAAATTCATAGAATGACGCATGATAGAATACTCTCCAGTAATCCCCATACCACCTAACATTTGACGTGCTTCACGCGCTATATTTAATGCCATTTGTACGTTGTTACGTTTTGCCATTGATATTTGAGCAGATGTTGCTCTACCTTCATTACGCAACACCCCCAAACGCCAAGTTAATAATTGTGCTTTGGTAATTTCCGTAATCATTTCTGCTAATTTCTTTTGTTGTAATTGAAACTGTCCAATAGGTTTTCCAAATTGAATGCGCTCTTTACTGTAACGCAAAGCTGTATCATAACAATCCATTGCAGCACCTATAGCACCCCAAGCAATACCAAAACGCGCAGAATCTAAACAACCTAACGGCGCTCCTAATCCTGATTTTCCTGGTAAAATATTTTCTTTAGGCACTTTTACATTATCAAAGATCAACTCTCCTGTTGCACTTGCACGTAAAGACCATTTGTTATGCGTTTCTGGAGTAGTAAAACCTTCCATCCCACGTTCTACAATTAAACCATGTATGCGTCCTGTTTCATCTTTTGCCCAAACAACAGCTACTTGACAAAATGGAGCGTTGGAAATCCACATTTTTGCACCGTTTAATAAATAATGGTCGCCCATATCCTTAAACTTGGTTTCCATTCCTGACGGATTAGAACCATGGTTTGGCTCTGTCAAACCAAAACTACCCATCCACTCACCTGTAGCTAATTTAGGTAAATATTTTTTACGTTGTGCTTCCGTACCGTATTTCCAAATCGGATACATTACTAAAGACGATTGTACAGATGCTGTACTACGCACACCACTATCTCCTCTTTCAATTTCTTGCATGATTAACCCGTAAGAAATTTGATCTAATCCCGCTCCACCATATTCTTCTGGAATATAAGGTCCAAAAGCACCAATATCTGCTAAACCTTTAATGATTGAAGTTGGAAATTCTGCACGTTGTGCATAATCTTCAATAATAGGTGACACATCACGCTTTACCCATTCACGGGCAGCATCTCTTACTAACTTGTGCTCTTCTGTCAATAAATCATCTAATTGATAATAATCTGGAGCTTGAAATAAATCTTGTTTCATCGTATTGTATTTAAACTAATTGAATTAGCTATTTTTTTTTGCTTTAAAATCTGAAACCACAAATGTAACCAATGCCGAAAAACTAAACAACTTGTAAGGCATACTTTTTTATTAGATACTTAGTGTGAAGTTTATTCGTAAAAAAAACAACCTAAACAATCCTTTTTGCCACTGTATTACACCTACATTTTTAGATAAAAATCCTTTGTAAGTGTTATATACGCATCCGTATACTGATGACGTGTAATTTCAATAATGAGATCATCCGTTATTACCGTATTTTTATGAAAAGAAAAGCACAATAAACTTCTTTTTATTTTTGAAGAAAATGTACCTCTTACTCGCGTAATTTTTTTAGGGTACAATTGAAATTGAGCCGCTATATTTATAAAGTTTTCTTCTTCAGTAAATGGAATTACAAAAGATGCTTCTCCGGTATCTGACAATAATTTTGCGGTACCGTACAACAAATGATCAAAAGGCAATGCATCTTGAAAACGTGCTAAATCTCGCTGTTTGTTATCTGTTTTATAATTTTCACCAAAAAAAGGAGGATTAGATACAATGACATCATATTTTTCACTTACCTCATCTACAAATTCCAAAAAACCAGCATGATAACAAAATAACCGATCTCCCCATGGTGAATTTTCAAAATTATCTACCGCTTGCTCATACGCATTAGCATCAATTTCTATAGCTTCAATCATTTCTGCAAAACTGCGTTGTGCTAACATTAAAGATAACACACCAGTACCTGCTCCTATATCTAAAACACTATTAGGATTCAAATCTAAATTTACCCAAGCACCTAACAAAACACCATCTGTACCAATTTTCATAGCACATTTATCTTGCTTTACTGTAAATTCTTTAAACCGAAAAGGTGTACTCATATTTTAGTTGTTTTAAACGTAGTAATTTCTCAAATATTTTAAAAATCACTTATGCTTCTCCCCCAAAACTACGTTTTGAAAATAGTATTGCCCTCTCAAAAACCTCAAGTAAACTTGGCTATGTTTTTACTTTTTTAAAATAATTCTCATTAAAATATGGGATTAGCTACGCTTTTCCCTCAAAACTACGTTTTGAAAATAGTATTGCCCTCTCAAAAACCTCAAGTAAACTTGGCTTTTTGAGAGGGCAATACTATTTATCCGCAGAAAGGAAGGGATTCGAACCCTCGATACGCTATAAACGCATACACGCTTTCCAGGCGTGCGCCTTAAACCACTCGGCCACCTTTCTAGTTTTCTATACTTCCAAATACAAATCAATCAATCCTATTGGGGTATTGACTAATATTTGTTTTTGTTTTTTATCTATTTTTGTAATAAAATCATCAGCAACAGGTATTAATACCTCTGTTCCGTTATGGTCTATTTCAAAAACATCTTGTGCTCCCGCACTATTTACATTGGTAATCACCCCAACTTTTCCAAAGTTAGCATCTATTACCGTAAAACCTTTAATTTCATGAAAATAAAACTGATCTTCATCCAGTTCCGGCAAAAAACTCATGGGTAAATACAAATCTGATTTTAAAATTGCATCTGCATCTTCTTCTGTATCTACGTCTTCAAACTTGATGCGCAATAATTGCGATTTATGCAATCTGCAATCTTCTACAAAAAAAGGAATCAGATTATTTCGTAAAGAAATAAAAACTGATTCCAAATTTATAAATTGTGAAGGATTATCTGTGTCTAATTTCACCAATACTTCCCCTTTAAAGCTATACTTTTTAACGATTTTTCCTAAAAAGAAACAATCCTTAATTTGCATAATTTACTCTTCTTCTTGTGCTGGTGTTGCTGCTGCAATACGCGCTTCGTTTACTGCTTTTTCTGCTGCAAATATCGCTGCTTTCGCATCTGTATCTGCTTTAGATAAACCATCAACTTTACCTTGTACTTTAGCTTCTTTTTCAGCTATCCAAGCAGCAAATTTTTCTTCCGCTTGTACTTCTGTTAATGCTCCTTTTTTAACACCTCCTAATAAGTGTTTTTTTAACATAACACCCTTATAAGATAATAATGCTTTTGCTGTATCTGTAGGTTGCGCTCCGTTACCTAACCATTTTACACATCCATCAACATCTAAGTTAATTTGTGCTGGGTTAGTGTTAGGGTTATACGTACCTAATTTTTCTAAATACTTACCATCTCTTTTTGCTCTTGCATCTGCTGCAACAACCCAATAAAATGGTTTTCCTTTTTTTCCGTGTCTTTGTAATCTAATTTTTACAGGCATAATCTGTTAATTTTGAGGTGCTCGACCTCGGTTATTAATTTATTTAAGTGGGCAAATATACTACCTTTTATAATAATGCACTCCAAAAAATGTTTTTATTTTAATTTCTTGTAAAAATTATTTACGAAACATCCTTAATTCTACTACAAACTACCTATTTTCTTACTCAATAGCTTCATATATAATTTCTTGAATATTAGAGCGAATATTGTTTTTTATCAATGCTCTATTTTTAGAATCTGGATAGGTTCTATTAGACATAAATACATATACCAATTCATTATCTGGATCTGCCCAAGCTAAAGTACCTGTAAATCCTGAATGTCCAAAGCTAGTTAAAGGTACACAACCGCAGGTTGGCCCTAATTGCCCCCATTGTTGTGGTTTATCAAAACCTACTCCTCTACGCACTTTATCATCGCAATAATAACAAGCGTTAAATTTATTAATTGTTGTTGCTTTTATATACTGCTTACCTCCATAATTTCCTTCTTGCATATACATTTGCAGTAGCTTTGCAACATCTGTAGCAGTACTAAACACACCTGCATGACCACCAACTCCTCCTTGCATTGCCGCTCCCATATCATGTACATAACCTCGTATTTTTTGATTTCGAAAATATGTATCATTTTCTGTAGGTGCAATTTGCTGTATCGGAAATTTTTGCAACGGATTATAGGTTGAGTGAGACAACCCCATTGCTTCATAAAAATGATTTTGAACCAATTCATCTAAACCCGTTTGATAATAATTTTCGATGTACTTTTTTAACAAATAATACGGCAAATCACTGTACTTGTATTTTTTACTAGTTCGTAAATCAGAATCTCGGATGATGTTAAATATTGAATCGGTAAAGACTTTATTCATATACATATTAGCGGCTACCTTAATTGGATATTGTGCCGATTTTTGCTTGTGATAATATTGCTGTAATGGCTTTTTTGTTACACTATCCAATGTACGTTTGTAAAAAGGAACCCATGCCCAAAAACGTGCATAATGTGATAACATTCGTTTTATGGTAATGTCTTTTTTATTAGAAGAAGAAAGCTCCGGAATCATTTCTCCCAACTTAGAGTTTAAGCTCACTACATTTTTACCTTCCAACTCCATCAACAAAGGCAATGTAGCTAATATTTTAGTTAGTGACGCCACATCATACAAGGTGGTATCGGTTACTTTTTGTTTTTTACTATAGGTTTGATATCCGTAGTTTTTATTAAAAATAATTTTTCCTTTTTTTGCAATTAACACTTGTACTCCTGGTGTCATTTTTTGAGCAATGGCATAATTTACTATCGAATCTATTTTGTTTAGTTTAGCAATGTTCATTCCTAGTTTTTCTGGATAATCATACCCTAATCGATTTAGCTTACTTAAAGTAATACTGGTATTTACTTTAAAATCTTCATTGGCAGTTACTGGTAGTTTTCCGTTTACTGAAATAGTACCAAACAATGCATCTGCCGATTTTTCTTGTGTTATTTTACTGTTTTGATAAGATACTACAATGCTTTCAAAATTGGTAGTTGTTTTTAATTTTAATAAGCTGTATGGATTTGCAAAAACATTTAAAATCACTCGATTATTACGCGCAATTTCATACAACCAAGTTTCTTCCTTATCTGTCATTTTATAGGATTTCCACGGATTTTCATTTGATTTATGAAAACCAATAATTACCAAATTAAATTTATTGAGTTTTGTAATCAACTCATCTAAATGATTGGCTTTTACTACCGTAACTTTTGCGTATTTTTTTAAGCGTTGCAAGTAATCTTCATTATCCGAATCACCCATTTTTACGTACGCAATGTTTGTGGTTTCTAAATGAGTAATTGGCAATATATTGTCTTTATTTTTAGCCACTGTAATGGCATTTTCAATGAGTTTTGTATATAAAATATCATCTTTTACCGTAACAATATCTTCATAAATATGTTTCAAATCAACAGGTTTATAAGCGGCTAATTCCACCTTATATTTTGCCATTAAAATCTTTTTTACCGAATGCGCCAAACGTGCTTCCGTAATTTTTTTACGCTCATATGCTCGTTTTATTTTTGCAACAGCTTTAGGAATATCTTTAGAAATCAACAATATGTCATTACCCGCTAAAAAGGCTGCTAAATCTACTTCTCCAGGTTCTTTGTAGTTGGATGCGCCTTTCATATTCAAAGCATCTGTAAAAATAAGCCCTTTATACCCCAATTTTTCTTTAAGTAACTTTGTTACTATTTTTTTAGATAATGACGCTGGCTTACCTACTTTTGTTCCTAAGCTTGGGATATCCAAATGTGCCACCATAATACTTGCCACACCTTTATCTATTAATTTTCTGAACGGATATAACTCTACACTATCAATGCGTTCTGCCGAAAAATCAATTGTTGGTAATGTTTTATGAGAATCTTGTGAGGTATCTCCATGCCCAGGAAAATGTTTTGCCGAACCCAATACGCCTACCGCTTCCATTCCTTGAAAAAAAGCAATTCCTTTTTCAGCAACCGTATGTTTATCTTCTCCAAAAGAGCGATTCCCGATAATGGGATTATTGGGATTGGTATTGATGTCAATATCTGGAGCAAAATTCATGTGTACGCCCACTCTTTTACAATGTTCGCCTATACGTTTTCCTACTTCATATATTAAATGATTATCTTTTATAGCTCCCAAAGTCATGTTCCAAGGAAAAGCATAAGTGGAATCTAAACGCATGCTCAAGCCCCATTCAGCATCTTGAGTGATTAATAGTTTTGTTTTGGAAAGTGCTTGATATTCATTGGTTAATTTTGCTTGACGATAAGGTCCTCCTTTTGAAAACATTACCCCTCCTATGTGGTTTTCTTTAATTAACTTTTTAATTTTATCGGTATGTAATTTTCCTTTACCGCTCCATACATCTGCAATAAACAACTGTCCTATTTTTTCATCTAAAGTCATGCTATCATAGGTAGCATTTACCCAACGCATTTGAGCAATACTGTCTTGTGTTTGTAAGGGATGTTTTTTTTGAGCAGATGAAAACTGACTGATTAATAATAATAAAAATAAGGTATATAACTTCATAAAGGTGCTTTCTATAGTAGTTGTAAAAACCGTACCAAAACCGATACGTATTCTTTTATTTTTTTTGAAATGATTTATTTCTCACCTCTGTTACCATGTCTATTTAATATTTTAATATAGCAATGAGATTAAAAATACAACCCTTGTTTTTGGGTTTAAAACAATGTAATTTGTTCACCATCTGCGCCTAAATCATCATTTTCTAAATCAATTTTATCTATCACTTGCTCTTCTTCTATCACTTCTATTTCAGCTATTTCAGGCTCTTTTTCTTCTTCATACGGCAACGAATCTAATAAGCTTACTTGTTTTAATTTATCTACTGTTAACTGGTTACCTAATGCTTTTATTCCTTTAATTGCAATGAAGTTTTCAAAATCAATTTCTTGATTTGGTTTTTGATCTTTACCTCTTTGCTTTGCAAATACAATTTCAGCAACAGGTCTATAATCCGTAGCTACAATTTCCAATTGTGTTTTAGGGTGATCGGTAATAAACTTTTCTTCTTTCTCAGAATGTTCTATCACAAAACGTTTTACATAATAGCGTTCTTTATCACCATCATAATAAATGACTGATATTGGTTTGTTTGGAATCCATTTTTCTAATACAATCATATCATCATCAAAATGCAAAGACACTTCTGGCTTAACGGTTTTTACTATTCCAGATTGGGTAATGATTAATAGTTTATCTTCTCCTTTAAACTCACCTAATAACTCACCTCTACCATCTAAGTTTAAACGCTGTATGGAGTCATCAAACCATATTTTACGAGGTTTTAATGTAGACACTCCCACTTCTTTAAGTTCAATACGTTTTACAGGATACTTGGTTACAATATTCCCTTTTGAAGATCTTCCTTTTACAATAATATCTGCAAAGTCTAAATCCCATTTTAACTTTTTAATACTTACTGATTGGCGTAACAAAATACTAACCACCTCGGCTTCACCATTAGGGTTTGCTGTAAAATAGGTGATTAGAGAACCTTTACTGCCTTGTGTAATTGGGTACAATTTATCACGTGTAATACTGGTTACATTAAAACGTTTAATATAAGAGGCTTTTGAGGTTCCGTCTTTATAAATTACGTTATAAATGGTTCGTTTATCTTTCTTTTTAAATACAGCTACATGAATGATGTTTTTACCAATAAAGGTTTTACTATCTACTTTAGTAACCATCATTTGCCCATCACGTGTAAAGACAATAATATCATCAATATCAGAACATTCGGTTACATACTCGTCTTTACGGAGTGATGTTCCTACAAATCCTTCCGCTCTATTTACGTATAATTTAGTGTTGCGTATAACTACTTTAGTAGCATCTACATTTCCAAATAATTTGAGTTCCGTTTTACGTTCTCTGCCTTTACCATATTTGGCTTTTAGATTTTTAAAGTAATCTATTACATATGCTACTAAATTGGATAAATGGTGTTGTACAACTGCAATTTTATCTTCTAAAGTTTCAATATGTTGTTTGGCTTTATCAATATCAAACTTTGAAATCTTTTTAATTCGGATTTCTGTTAAGCGCACAATATCCTCTTCTGTTATATGACGTTTTAAGTGTTTAATGTGTGGTTTTAACCCTTCATCAATTGCTTTAATAACCCCTTCCCAAGTCTCTACCTCTTCAATATCACGATAAATTCTGTTTTCAATAAAAATACGTTCTAACGACGCAAAATGCCACTGCTCTTGCAGTTCATTTAACTGAATTTCCAATTCCCATTTACTCAATGCTACGGTATGATCAGTTGACCTTTTAAGCATTTCCTTCACCCCAATAAACAACGGTTTGTTGTTTTCAATAATACAAGATAATGGCGAAATTGAGGTTTCACAATTAGTGAAGGAATACAGGGCATCAATAGTTTTATCTGGCGAAATCCCGTTAGGCAAATGCACTAATATTTCAACCTCAGCTGCAGTATTATCTTCTATTTTTTTAATTTTTATTTTACCTTTTTCATTCGCTTTTAATATCGATTTAATTAAGGTATCGGTAGTATTACCAAAGGGTAATTCCGTAATTACCAATATATTTTTTTCTAATTGCGATATTTTTGCTCTTGCACGTATTTTACCTCCACGTAAGCCTTCATTGTAATTGGTAATATCTGCTTCTCCACCCGTTAAAAAATCAGGATATAATTTAAACCGCTGTCCTTTTAAATATTTTATGGAAGCGTCAATGAGTTCGTTAAAATTGTGTGGTAATATTTTGGTTGATAATCCTACTGCAATCCCTTCTGCTCCTTGCGCTAACAATAATGGGAATTTTACGGGTAAATCTATTGGTTCTTTTCTACGACCGTCATAGGTTAATTGCCACTCGGTCGTTTTAGGATTAAAAACAACATCTAACGCAAATTTACTCAATCGTGCTTCTATATAACGAGAAGCGGCAGCTCTATCTCCAGTTAAGATATTACCCCAGTTTCCCTGCATATCAATCAGTAAATCTTTTTGACCCAATTGCACCATCGCATCTGCAATACTAGCATCTCCGTGTGGATGATACTGCATGGTATGCCCTACCAAATTGGCTACTTTATTGTAACGCCCATCATCCAAATCTTTCATAGACTGCATGATACGGCGTTGTACGGGTTTAAACCCATCATCAATTGCGGGTACGGCACGTTCTAAAATTACATATGAAGCGTAATCTAAAAACCACTCCCTAAACATACCCGTAACCTTGGTAATGGTTTCTTCTTGCGGTACTCCTTGGTCGTGAATCAACTCTTCTTGTTGATTTTCGTTTTCGTTATTTTCTATATTTTCGTTTTCTTCTTGCATTTGCCTTCTAAAACTGGGTGTTATTATTTGGTGCTTCTATATAATTTTTTACTGAAATTTCAGATTCAAAACTTTTACTGTTCTTCTACAACATCTATTTCTACTTTTAGGTTTTCAATGATAAATTTTTGTCTATCAGGAGTATTTTTACCCATGTAGAATTCTAACAATTCTGGTATTGGTTTATCCTTATCTAACATTACAGGATCTATACGCATATCCTTACCTATAAAATGCACAAATTCGTTTGGAGAAATCTCTCCCAATCCTTTAAATCGAGTAATTTCGGGTTTTCCACGTAACGAACTTATAGCGTCTTTTTTTTCTTCTTCAGAATAACAATAATGGGTTGTTTTTTTATCTCGTACTCTAAATAATGGTGTTTCTAAAATATACAAATGTCCTTCTTTAATGACTTCTGGAAAAAATTGTAAAAAGAATGTGATCAGTAATAACCGAATGTGCATACCATCTACATCGGCATCGGTTGCAATTACAATGTTATTGTAGCGTAAATTTTCAATACCGTCTTCTATATTTAAAGCGGCCTGTAAGAGGTTAAATTCTTCATTTTCATACACAATTTTTTTACTCAATCCGTATGAATTTAAAGGCTTTCCTTTTAAACTAAATACTGCTTGCGTATTTACATTACGGGATTTGGTGATGGATCCAGATGCAGAATCTCCCTCGGTAATAAACAAGGTAGTATCCAAACGGTTTTCCTTTTTCATATCACCCAAATGCACTCTACAATCTCGTAATTTTTTATTGTGTAAGTTTGCCTTTTTGGCTCTATCACGTGCTAATTTACGGATACCCGACAAATCTTTACGTTCCCGCTCTGCTTGTAATATTTTTTGCTGAATTTTAGCAGCTGTATCTGGGTTTTTATGTAAGTAATTATCAAATTTTTCTTTTACAAAGTCGTTGATAAAAGTACGAACTGTTGGCAACCCTCCACCCATTTCGGTAGAACCTAATTTGGTTTTGGTTTGACTTTCAAATACGGGTTCCATTACCTTGATACTAATAGCGGCTACAATGGATTTTCTAATATCAGATGCTTCGTAATTTTTACCAAAAAAGTCACGTATGGTTTTTACTATTGACTCTCTAAAAGCAGTTTGATGCGTACCTCCTTGTGTGGTGTGTTGCCCATTTACAAAAGTATGGTATTCTTCATTATATTGCGCTTTACTGTAAGTAATTGCCACTTCAATATCTTCTGCTAATAGATGAACAATTGGAAATAACTTAGACTCTTCCGCGATGTTTTCATCTAACAAATCTTTCAATCCGTTTTCTGAAAAATATTTTTCTCCATTAAAAATGATGGTCAACCCTGTGTTTAAGTACACATAATTTTTTATCATTTTAATAATGTACTCATTACGGTATTTGAATTTCGAAAAAATTTCTTCATCTGGTGTAAATGACACTTTTGTTCCTTTACGTAAAGATGATTTTTCTATTTCACCGTCCATAAGTAATTCTCCTCGAGAAAATTCGGCAATTTTGGTTTGCCCATCTCTAACGGACTGCACTCTAAAATCAATAGACAATGCATTTACTGCTTTGGTACCTACACCATTTAATCCTACCGATTTCTTAAAGGCTTTAGAGTCATACTTACCACCGGTATTCATTTTAGAAACAACATCTACTACTTTACCTAATGGAATACCACGACCGTAATCACGTATGGTTATGGTTTTATCTCGTACAGCAATTTCAATAGTTTTACCTGCACCCATTACATACTCATCAATGGAATTATCCAGCACTTCTTTGATTAAAATATAGATACCATCATCCGCCGCAGAACCATCACCTAACTTACCAATATACATACCGGGACGCATACGAATATGCTCTTTCCAATCAAGTGAACGGATATTATCTTCGGTATATTTGGTTTCTTGTGCCATAAAACGTGATATTAGGATATCTTGCTAAGATATGACAACCTACAAACATATAAAAGGGCTATTTGAAATTTTATTAACAGATTTATTGAACACAAAACCCCATAATTTTTAATGTAAAAATTGTGGGGTTTTGATAACGAAAAGACAAGTGTTTTACAACAAACCTTCTTCTCGTAAAACCTTTCGTATTCTACTCAACTGAATAGCTGTAATTCCTAAATAAGAAGCTGTAATTTGTAAGGGTATTGATTTTTCAACCTCAGCATAGGTTTCTCTAAATTCGACATAACGATCTTTTGCATCTCGAGTACCCAAACTAATAACTGTTTCTTCTAAATTTAAATAAAATTGCTCTAATATCTTGTATCCAAATCGTAATAAATCTGGATTTTCAAAATACAAATTTCTTATTTTTTCAAATTCATATTCTATCACCTCACAATCTGTTAGTGCTTCATAAATAAATGAAGATGGCTTATCAACAACTAATGAGGGGTGTGGCCCCACCAACTGATTTTTTATATACAAACCTCTAACAAATGTTTTACCGTTACCAAAACATATTGAAGAGCTTACAACACCTGACTTAACAAAATAACCATACTTAGCCGTTTCATTAATATCACACAATACCGTTCCTTTTTTTATCGTCTTTTCATTAAAAAATTCACTCATTTTTTTAAATGAAGTAGATGAAATTGGTGATATTGTATTTGCTAATTGGTACAATGTATTCATAAATAGTTTTGTTTTTTACGCAGCTAAAATTAGCTCTTTGATTTGACATATCCAAAAAAATCAGTTACAAAAAATCATACCTGCTTTATATTATTAAATAATAGTATCTAATTATACATTAAATCTAAAGTTCATTAAATCTCCATCTTGCACTATATAATCCTTACCTTCTACACGCATTTTACCAGCCTCTTTCACTTTCGCTTCACTACCATACTCTACATAATCAGAATACGAGATTACTTCTGCTCTAATAAAACCTTTTTCAAAATCGGTATGGATTACTCCTGCTGCTTGTGGTGCTGTATCTCCAACATTAATGGTCCAAGCCCTTACTTCTTTAACACCTGCTGTAAAATAGGTTTGTTGTTTTAAAAGCGTATATGCACTACGTATTAAACGTGCTGCTCCAGGTTCTGTCAACCCAATATCTTCTAAAAATATTTGTTGTTCTTCATAATCGTCTAATTCGGCAATATCGGATTCGGTTGCTACTGCTAATACAATAATTTCAGCATCTTCATTTTTAACCGCTTCTCTAACCGATTCCACATACGCATTCCCATTTTTTGCAGAAGCATCATCAACATTACAAACATATAAGGTTGGCTTTGCTGTAAGCAACTGAAATTCATTAACCAAAACAGTTTCTTTTTCATTAAATTCTAATGAACGTACTGACTCCCCTGCTTCTAATGTGGTTTTTAATTTTTTTAAGGTAGCTTGCTCTAAAAGCGCCTCTTTATTTCCTGTTCTAGCTGCTCTGTTTACTTTTTCCAAGCGCTTATCAACCGTTTCCAAATCTTTTAATTGCAATTCAAAATCGATAATTTCTTTATCTCTAACAGGATCAACAGTTGTTTCTACATGTACAATATTATCATTATCAAAACAACGCAATACATGTATAATAGCATCACACTCTCTAATGTTTGCTAAAAACTTATTCCCTAAACCTTCTCCTTTACTAGCTCCTTTCACCAACCCTGCAATATCAACAATCTCTACGGTTGCTGGTTGCACACGCACAGGTTGTACTATTTCTTCTAATTTAACCAATCGATTATCGGGTACATTTACTACTCCTATATTTGGCTCTATGGTACAAAATGGAAAATTTGCACTTTGCGCTTTTGCACTTGACAAACAATTAAATAAGGTCGATTTCCCTACGTTTGGTAATCCTACAATTCCTGCTTTCATTTCTAATTTTAGGTTTAATAATCTTTACATCTTAAATTTAGAAGATGTGTATTTAAGGCGACAAAAATACAGTTTTTTATTGATTTTCAATACGAGATTCTCATAAATAAAAAAGCTATTCACACACTTTTTACATGTATGAATAGCTTCAAAATACGGTAATCTATTACTCTTTTGTGGCTAAAAAAGTGCCACTACTAACAAACAAATAGTAATTATTACCGGAATTAAATACTTTACAACTGCATTCATAATTTATAGTTTAGTTACCTTAGTCAAATATACAAAAAATATTTAATAGATAATTTATTTTACAAAACTTTAACATTCACCCGCAACAACTAGTGCCCTTCTGGGTGCATAAACACTTGTTTAGCTAACAATTGATCTTCCGTTTCTACCACATCGTCATCAGGAATACAACAATCTACAGGACAAACTGCAGCACATTGTGGTTCATCATGAAAACCTACACACTCCGTGCATTTATCTGGCACAATGTAATACACCTCATCACTTACTGGTTCCTGTGCATCATCTGCATTAACAGCTTTACCATTCGTTAATACTAAGTCGCCTTTTAATTCGGTTCCATCACTATAACGCCAATCATCAGAAGCTTCGTATATTGCGGTGTTTGGACACTCTGGTTCACATGCTCCACAGTTAATACACTCGTCTGTTATTATAATTGCCATAACTTAAATTTTCTTTTATTAAAATAATTAGTTTTTCTTTTTAGCACAATACTTATCTTTGCTCTTTGAAATTGAAAAACGCTATTTTTTCAAGATGCAAAAATAACGCCAATATTATTTAGATACAAATTAAATGAGCCAATTAAACAAGAGAATTTTATCATTTACCTTATTAGGGGAGTTTTTAAGTCAATTTACTACCAAAGGAATTGAAAAAAAAGACGGTATTTTACACAACTACCTCTTTTTTGATGCTTTTAAAATGCAAGTAGAACGTGCGCACGAATTTAACGGCTGGTTCACCAAAGAAAATGTCTTATTTGCTTGTGAAGGATGGAGCAACTCTTTAAAAAACAAAGACTTAATTTATTTTACATCCAATTATATTTTTTCTAAAAACGACTCAAAAACGGTTGCTGTTATTATGGCTGGAAACATTCCGCTAGTAGGTTTTCACGACTTTTTATGTGTACTACTTTCTGGACACTCGGTAATTGTAAAACAATCATCAAACGATAAAAATTTACTTCCCGTTTTAGCAAAATATTTGGAATATATTGAGCCTTCTTTTAAAGGTAAAATAATTTTTAGCGAAGGTAAATTAGAAAACTTTGATGCCGTTATTGCTACAGGAAGCAACAATACCGCACGTTATTTTGACTATTATTTTGGCAAATACCCTTCTATTATTAGACAAAATAGAAATTCGGTAGCCATTTTAACAGGTAATGAAACTGAAAAAGAGCTAGAAGGTTTAGCCGATGATATTTTTAGGTATTTTGGATTAGGTTGCCGTAGTGTTTCTAAATTATTTGTTCCCAAAGGTTACAATTTTGATGCTTTTTTCAAAGCGATGTATGCCCACAAAGAAATTATCAATAATGCCAAGTATGCCAATAACTACGATTACAACAAAGCGGTGTATTTAATGAGTTTGTTTGACTTATTAGAAAACGGGTTTTTAATGATTAAGGAAGATAAAAGTTACGCTTCTCCTATTTCCTCTGTATTTTATGAATATTATGATAATACTGATGCTTTATTACAAAAAATAACCACAGACAAAGAACTCATACAATGTATTGTTGCTAATGGTTTTACAAATACCGAAGTTGCTTTTGGACAAACACAAGACCCCAAACTCACTGATTTTGCTGATGATGTAGATACTCTTGAATTTCTTTCTAATTTATAAAACCCATGAACGCTACTTTAATTAGCATTGTAATGCCTGTTAAAAACACAGCGTTGTATTTAGAGGAATGCTTAGCATCTATTATAAACCAAACCGAGAAAAATTGGGAACTACTTGCCGTAAATGATCATTCTACGGATGATACATTGACCATTTTAAATCGGTTTTCTCAATTAGATAATCGCATACAAGTTTTTCAAAATCAAGGAAGCGGCATTATTGAAGCACTCCGTTTAGCGTACTCCAAAAGTAAAGGCAAATACATTACCCGTATGGATGCGGATGATGTAATGCCTAATAGCAAATTAAAAGCATTAAAACAACAATTACAAACCTACGGTAACGGACATCTTGCTACGGGTTTTGTTCAATATTTTGCCGATTACCCTATTGGAAATGGTTACAAAAAATATCAAAATTGGCTAAACACATTAACTAAAAATGGCACTAATTTTTCCGAAATATACAAAGAATGTGTTATCCCTTCTCCTTGTTGGATGGTTTCTAAAACTGATTTTGAAAAATGCGAAGCTTTTCGCTCTAATCGATATCCAGAAGACTATGATTTAGCCTTTCGGTTTTACAAATACGGTTTAAAAGTAATACCCAACAGTACTATTCTACACCATTGGAGAGATTACAGTCATCGTACTTCCCGAATGGATGAAAATTATGCCGACAACCGATTTTTAGAAATTAAATTAGATTATTTTTTGGCACTAGACCACCAAAAAGAAAAAACACTTATCCTTTGGGGTGCTGGAAATAAAGGAAAATCCATCGCTAAAAAACTTACGGAACAAAACATCCCTTTTCAATGGGTGTGCAACAACCCTAAAAAAATAGGAAAACACATTTACAATACCATATTATCATCTGAAGATATTATACACAATATTGAAAATTTACAAATTATCATTACTGTTGCCAACCCAGAGCAACAAGAAGAAATAAAAGAAAAACTTTGTAAAATAGAGAATTCTTCTTATTACTTTTTCTGTTAGATTGAATATAATATTTAACTCCAACTATTACCTTACATCTGTTTAACATCAAAAAACACTCGGCATAAATCGTTTCTATTTGCCTTGAAAAAAGAAAAATATATTCCAATTTATTTGTCAATTGTTTTGAAATTAAATTGGTATTATTGTAATTATATTGCATTCTCTTTTCACAATTCACAATTAAGTCGCATTTTTGTAGTAACATCAATTGTATTACATTACAAAAAATGAAATTAGAACACAAAGATCACATTAGCCCTATTTTAGCGCCCGGAATTAAAAATTATTTAATTGACATTGATGGCACCATTACTGATGATGTACCTAATGAAGAACCAGAACGTATGGCAACTTGCCTACCGTACCCTGACGCACTAGTTACCCTAAATAAATGGTATGATCAAGGGCACTTGATTTGCTTTTTTACCTCTCGTACCGAAGTGCATCGTAAAGTTACCGAAACATGGTTGAAAAAACACAATTTCAAATACCATAGCTTATTAATGGGAAAACCTCGTGGAGGCAATTACCATTGGATTGATAATCATTTGGTAAAAGCAACACGCTACAATGGTAAATTTACCGATTTAGTAGATAAAACTGCAACCATTCAAGTTTTTAAAGAAGACTCATAACATTAAAAATTTAACACAACTTTTTTATACAAAATATTAATTATGAAAAAACACAATTTTAGCGCAGGACCCTGTATTTTACCGCAAAGTGTCTTAAAACAAGCATCAGAAGCGGTTTTAAATTTTGACAATTTAGACTTATCACTAATTGAAATTTCACACCGTAGCAAAAACTTTGTTGCTGTAATGGAAAAAGCACGTAGCTTAGTTTTAGAATTACTAAACCTAGAAGGTAAGGGTTATACTGCCTTATTTTTACAAGGCGGTGCGAGTTTAGAGTTTTTAATGACCCCTTATAACTTAATGAAAAATGAAGGTGGTAAAGCCGCTTACACTAACACTGGAACATGGGCAGACAAAGCCATTAAAGAAGCAAAATTATTTGGTGAGGTTGCGGTAATAGCTTCTTCTAAGGATAAAAATCACTCTTACATTCCTAAAAATTACACCATACCTAGTGATGTTGATTATTTTCACTGCACCAGTAACAACACCATTTCCGGAACACAAATGAAAACTTTCCCTAAATTTGACGGGGTTACAGTTTGTGATATGAGTTCGGATATTTTTTCTCGTGAATTGGATTTTTCACAATTCGACTTAATTTACGCAGGAGCACAAAAAAATATGGGACCTGCAGGTACTACTTTAGTCGTTGTAAAAGATGAGATTTTAGGAAAAACAGGACGCACTATTCCGTCTATGTTAGACTATCAAATACACATTAGCAAAGACAGCATGTTTAATACACCAGCAGTATTCCCTATATACGTTTCCATGCTAACTTTACAATGGCTAAAAGATTTAGGTGGCATAAAAGCGATTGAAAAAATTAACAATGAAAAAGCAGCTTTACTATATGCTGAAATTGACAGCAACCCTAATTTTAAAGGCAATACTGCCACTGAAGACCGAAGTATTATGAATGTTACTTTTAGTTTAACAGATGATAATAAAAAAGAAGCTTTTGATAAACTCTGGAATGCTGCTGGAATAAATGGCTTAAACGGACATCGTAGCGTTGGCGGTTATAGAGCGTCTATGTATAACGCGTTACCATTAGAAAGTGTGCAAGCATTGGTAAATGTAATGAAGCAATTGTAACCCTATTAAATAATTTAATATTAAAAAGATTCAAAAACTATTTAATCTTTTAATTTAACTAATACAAACTCTCGATTACTCGAATAATAAATATGAAAATATTAGCAAACGACGGAATTTCACAAAGCGGTATTGACGCTTTAACTGCAAACGGTTTTGAGGTAATTACTACAACCGTAGCACAAGAACAATTAGAAAATTATATCAATGAAAATAAAATTGTGGGGTTATTAGTACGTAGTGCCACCAAGGTTCGCCAAAATTTAATTGACGCATGTCCGTCTTTAAAGTTAATTGGTCGTGGTGGTGTTGGTATGGATAACATTGATGTGGAGTATGCCCGCAACAAAGGTTTACATGTTATCAATACTCCCGCAGCGTCTTCAGCTTCTGTAGCCGAATTGGTATTTGCACATTTATATGGTATGGTTCGTTTTTTGCATCAATCTAACCGAGAAATGCCTTTAGAAGGAGATGCTAATTTTAAAGGGTTGAAAAAAAACTTTGCTGGCGGAGTTGAATTACGTGGTAAAACAATGGGAATTATTGGCTTTGGACGTATTGGTCAAGAAGTAGCCAAAATAGCTATTGGTGTAGGTATGAAAGTAATTGCTACAGATGCTTTTATGGAGAATGCAACCATTACCCTACCGTTTTTTGATGGTAGAGCAATAGATTTTGATATTAAAACCATTAGTAAAGAAGCACTTTTGAAACAATCTGATTTTGTTACCCTTCACGTACCGGCTCAAAAAAAGTATGTAATTGGTAAAACAGAATTAGCCATAATGAAAAAAGGAAGTGGTTTAATAAATGCGGCTCGTGGCGGTGTTTTAGATGAAATTGCGTTAGTTAATGCTATTGAAAACAAGCATATCAAATATGCGGCTTTAGATGTTTTTGAAAAAGAACCAAAACCAGAAATTCAGTTATTAATGAATCCTGGATTATCACTTACTCCACATATTGGCGCGGCAACTCAAGAAGCTCAAGACCGTATTGGTACGGAATTGGCAAGTCAAATTTCAAACTTATTAAAATAGTTTAAGCCATAAATACAATATAAAAGTGTCCATACTATTTGATAGTATGGACACTTTTATATTGTATTTATTTATTGCGTTAGTGCGCAAACGGATTATCCTTTTTGAAGAAAAATGTAGTGTTTTGTTGATTTTAAAAAGCGATTTTATGAGCTCTTTTAAAAGTTATACAAAAACACATTTTAAAACAAAAAGATAGTAGTTATAGCACGTTAAAACGCCCAAAAACAAAAAACCCAACCTAAATGAATAGATTGGGTGGTTTTTTGCTCCTCTTCAAAGACTCGAACTTTGGACCCTCTGATTAACAGTCAGATGCTCTAACCAACTGAGCTAAAGAGGAATGTTCCTTAATGAACAATATATTGGATGTAGAAATTATCGGCTTCTACGTTGCCTTTGCTTAATCTTGCTCCTCTTCAAAGACTCGAACTTTGGACCCTCTGATTAACAGTCAGATGCTCTAACCAACTGAGCTAAAGAGGAATTTATCCGCTCAATATAAACATTGAGTTAGGAAAGGTTGCTTTGTTAAGCGGTTGCAAATATAAATACTTTTTTTAATTGTAGCAACACAAAAATAAAAAAATATCAATATTTTATTTTATAAAATGTCTATAGATGTCATTTCCAAATGCATAGACAAAAAGTGTCATCATTAATACGAATCCTACCATTTGTGCATACTCTAAAAATTTGTCACTTGGTTTTTTACCGGTAATCATTTCATAAATCACAAATAAGGCATGACCTCCATCTAACGCTGGTATTGGTAATAGATTTAACATTCCTAACATAATGGATAAAAATGCGGTGATGTTCCAAAATATTTGCCAGTTCCATGTGGTTGGGAAAATTTTAGCGATGGATACAAAACTACCTAAGCCTTTATACGCTCCTGTTTTTGGATTACCAATTGCTTTTAAGTTTTTTACCATTAACTTTAACTTATTTACAAACTTATTGGCTCCGCCACCAAAAGATTCTAAAAAACTATAGTTTTTAACAGATAGCGGATAAAACCCTAACTTGTCTAAATCTACCATTGA
>JAJRPS010000014.1 GCA_024280635.1 Bacteroidota bacterium
GGCTTACTTTCCTATAACTCTATTACTAACCGTTTTTAATCCGTTAGCGGGGTGCAAATATACAACCCTTTTTAAATCTCACAATGTTTTTTAAATCTTTTTTAGAAAAAAATATTATCGCTTTCTCTTTCTTAAAAAACAGTATGTATATGAACTTTTTGCATTAGCTATATTGCTTAGCGGGTGCAAATATAGAACCTCTTTTTAATATGACAATGACTTTTTTTAAATTTATTTAAATTATTTTTTCGATACTTGGTAATGCCTTTAGTATAGGTGTTTTACATGAGGAAGTTTTTTGAATTTGGAAGGACTAATAGTATGCAATCAAAAAATGGAGGACTGAAAACACCCCTTCTCCAACCATTGTTAACACAATGTCGTCCTCAAGGGGATATTAGCTGATGGTGTGATTTATCCTCTACGATCGAAATGAAGCAAAAACACTCCTTATATATAGGATGCAAAAAAACTTGTGGGGCGGATTGCTTTTGATGTGTTTGTGTATGATTTGTTTGCTTACTCAAACCACTACTCGTTACAAACGAGCAGTAGCGACACTATTTTATACGAGCGGTATCGGGGGAGTTTCTTGTGTGATTTCTCCTAATGTCGAAATGACAATAACAAAACTCCAATATCTCTATTGAAGTTTTTTTACTTTTACATTTTAAATTTAAACTTTTGTCGTTTTACATTTATTTTACTTGCTCACTCAAAACGGCACGGAAAACATTTCCGCGCTATCGCGTTCTATTATAAAATCCACAATTACCATCAAAAATAATATATCTATTAATCACTTTTGTCCAATTGTTTTAATTTTTTTTCTGTAATAAAAATTAAATAGATAGAATAAACTATAAAACTAATAAGTGAAATAAGTACAACTTCGTCTAATGTATTATCTAATAATATAGGTAATTGAGACACTAACATTAGTGGGATTGTAAGTAGCCATTTTTTTGAAAAAAAATTTTGAGCAAAAATCCAATTTCTTTTATTTTTCATTGAACGTTTAGTTCTGTAACCTAAGATTGGGTTTATTTCATCACTTTTTAAAAAGTAAAATAAAATTAATGATGAAAAAATCGCAATATCTATTGTTAAAATTGTTTTATAAATTGTCTCCATAACTGTTTTAATTTTATTTGTTTTATTTCTAAAATTGAAAAATCCCACTCATTTAGAGTGGGATTTTGTTATATGGTGTTTAAAAAACCATTATCTTATCCTTTTAAACTTGCGCTTAAAAATTCGCGATTCATACGTGCAATGTTTTCTAAGGAGATTCCTTTAGGACATTCTATTTCACATGCTCCAGTGTTGGTACAGTTACCAAAACCTTCTAAGTCCATTTGTTCTACCATGTTTTTAACACGATCAGCAGCTTCTACTTGTCCTTGTGGCAGTAATGCATATTGTGAAACTTTTGCTCCTACAAATAACATAGCACTTGAGTTTTTACAGGTTGCTACGCATGCACCACAACCTATACATGCTGCGGCATCCATGGCTTCATCTGCTGCGTGTTTTGATATTGGTATTGCATTTGCATCTTGTGTATTACCCGATGTGTTTACGGATATAAACCCTCCTGCTTGTTGAATGCGCTCAAATGACATTCGATCTACTATTAAATCTTTAATTACTGGAAAAGCGGATGCTCTCCAAGGTTCAATAGTAATGGTATCTCCGTCATTAAACATACGCATGTGTAATTGACAGGTTGTAATTCCTCGGTCAGGACCATGAGCTTCACCATTGATATACAAAGAACACATTCCGCAAATACCTTCTCTACAATCATGATCAAAAGCAACAGGTTGATCACCTGAATTTACTAATTGTTCATTCAAAACATCCATCATTTCTAAGAAAGACATGTGTTCTGAAATATCAGTCACTTTATAATCGACCATTTGACCCTTATCATTAGCGTCTTTTTGTCTCCAGATTTTTAATGTTAAATTCATCATATCTTTATTATTTGTATGAACGTGTTTTTAATTCAATATCGTTAAATTCTAATTGCTCTTTATGTAAAACTGCTTCACTTGGTTTTCCTTTATATTCCCAAGCGGAAACGTATTTATAGTTTATGTCATCACGTAAAGCCTCTCCTTTTTGTGGACCTGACTGCTCTACTGATTCATCTCTAAAGTGACCTCCACAAGATTCTTTTCTATTTAAAGCGTCTAAGGCAAATAATTCTCCTAGTTCTAAGAAATCGGCTACTCTTCCTGCTTTTTCTAGCTCAACATTCATTTCATTTAATGCTCCTGGTACTTTTACTTCTTTCCAAAAGTCTTCACGTACTTGCTTGATTTCTGCAATGGCTTCTTTTAGGTGCTTTTCATTACGAGCCATACCTACTTTATCCCACATGATTTTTCCTAATTTTTTATGGAAATAATCTACCGATTTGGTTCCTTTATTATTGATAAAGAAATCTAGTTGCTCTTTTACTTCTTTTTCTACTGCTTCAAATTCAGGTGAATCTGTTGGGATTTTTCCTGTACGAATATCGTCTGACAAATAATCACCAATTGTGTATGGTAATACGAAGTATCCATCTGCTAATCCCTGCATTAATGCAGAAGCTCCTAATCTATTTGCTCCATGATCAGAGAAGTTTGCTTCACCGATACAATATAAACCAGGTACTGTTGTCATTAAGTTATAATCAACCCAAACACCACCCATTGTATAATGTGTTGCAGGATAAATCATCATTGGAGTTTCGTACGGGTTTTCAGCGATGATTTTTTCATACATCTGAAATAAGTTTCCGTATTTTTCTTCAATAATTGCTTGACCTAATTTAATAATTTCTGCTTCGGAAGGGTTTTTAATTCCGTGTATTTTTGCTTGTTCTGTACCATAACGTTTAAATGCATAAGCAAAATCTAAATAAACAGCTTCACCTGTTGCATTTACACCATACCCCGCATCACAACGTTCTTTTGCTGCTCTTGAGGCAACATCACGAGGTACTAAATTACCAAATGCTGGATAGCGTCTTTCTAAATAGTAATCTCTATTTTCTTCTGCAATTTCAGTGGGTTTTAATTTCCCTTGTTGAATTGCTTTTGCATCTTCAATACGAGCAGGCACCCAAATACGTCCATCATTACGTAATGACTCCGACATTAAGGTTAGTTTTGATTGATAATCTCCTGATCTTGGTATACAAGTTGGGTGTATTTGTGTAAAACAAGGGTTTGCAAAAAATGCTCCTTTTTTATGTATTTTCCAAGCTGCTGTAGCGTTAGAACCCATTGCATTGGTGGATAAAAAATAAACATTACCGTAACCACCAGAAGCAATAACTACAGCATGTGCTGAGTGACGCTCAATTTCTCCAGTGATTAAATTACGTGTAATAATTCCACGTGCTTTACCGTCTACTTTTACCACGTCTAACATTTCGTGCCTATTATACATGGTTATTTTACCACGTGCAATTTGACGGTTCATTGCTGAATAAGCACCTAATAATAATTGTTGACCTGTTTGACCTTTTGCATAAAAAGTACGAGACACCAAAACCCCTCCAAAAGAACGATTGTCTAACAAACCTCCATAATCACGTGCAAAAGGAACTCCTTGAGCCACACATTGATCTATAATGTTTCCTGACACTTCTGCTAAACGATATACGTTTGCTTCACGAGAACGGTAGTCACCACCTTTTACGGTATCATAAAATAAACGATAGTTTGAATCACCATCACCCATATAATTTTTAGCGGCATTAATACCTCCTTGTGCTGCAATAGAATGTGCTCTACGAGGAGAATCTTGATAGGCAAATGCTTTTACATTATACCCTAGTTCTGCTAAGGTTGCTGCGGCAGAACCACCCGCTAACCCTGTACCTACCACAATAATATCAATATTACGCTTGTTGGCAGGATTAACTAAATTAATTTTATCTTTATAAGTTGTCCATTTATCTTTGATTGGACCTTTTGGTACTTTAGAGTCTAATATAGCCATAATTTCTTATTGATTGAAGTAATGAAAAATTGCGATAAAAATAAACAAACCTGGAATAACGATAGAATATGCTTTAGCGCATCTTTCAAAAGTTTTAGTGTATTTATTGTTTAATCCCATTGATTGAAATGCAGACATGAAACCGTGTAACAAGTGTAATGCTAAAAACACAAACGCTACAACATAAACACCTACTTTAATAGGGTTGTGAAATTTCTCTACCATTTCATGATAGTATCTCGTTGGTTCTTCTGGCAACACCTCAACATATTTATATTTTAATTCTGGTATCCAAAAATCTAGAAAGTGTATTACAATAAATAATAAAATTGCAAGACCTGAATAGATCATGTTTCTACTCATCCAAGTAGAATTGGCTGCACCATTATTTTTTACATATTTATGTACTCCAACCGCTTTTCTGTTTTTAAGCTCTAAAATAAAGCCCATTACAAAATGAAATACTACCCCTATAATTAAAATGGGCTGCATTAAAAATTGTATTAAAGGGTTGGTTCCCATAAAATGGGAAGCTACATTAAATGCGTCTTCACTAAAAATCGATAATAGATTTATAGAGACATGCATTAGTAGGAAAAAAATTAAGAATAACGCCGAAAGTGCCATAGCAAACTTTCGTGCAATCGAAGAAGATAATAATCCGCTCATTGTAAATTGAATTAGTTTTTGATTCCCACAAAGGTAATCAATGTTACATAGGACTGCAAATGATTTTGATTACATTTTTAATTTAGAATGTGTTTAGTTAAAGAAATTTGTATCTTTCCGTTTCAATTAACATATGATATGTATAGCAAAAAGGTTTCTTTTAAAAATAAACACGGTTTACAATTATCTGGCAAAATAGATTTTCCGATTGACAAAAAACCACTGAGTTATGCTTTGTTTGCGCATTTTTTTACAGGAAATAAAAACTTTACAGCAGTACGCAACATTTCTAGATCACTTACTCAAAATCAAATAGCTGTAATGCGTATTGATTTTACGGGACTAGGGAAAAGTGAAGGTGATTTTGAAGACACTAATTTCACTACCAATATTGAAGATTTAGTAGCGGCAGCTGAATTTTTACAAACTAACTTTCAAGCTCCTAAAATTATTATTGGACACTCTTTGGGAGGTGCGGCAGCAATATTTACCGCAAAAGAAGTTTCTTCCATACAAGCCATTGCAACTATTGGCGCTCCTGCAAACCCTTGTCATGTTTCCCATTTATTCAGTGAACATTTAGAGGATATAGAGATTGATGGCGAAGCTGTTATTGAAATTGGAGGTAGGCCTTTTACTATTAAAAAACAATTTTTGGAAGATATCAACTCTAAAAATCTTCCTGAAATTTTATCTGAAATACGAAAACCCATTTTAGTATTTCACTCCCCACAAGATAAAGTAGTAGCAGTTAAAAATGCTCGTGAAATTTATGCCGCTGCACATCACCCTAAAAGTTTCATTTCATTGGATGGAGCGAATCATTTACTTACCAATAAAGATGACTCATATTATGTAGGTAAAGTAATTTCTAGTTGGGCTAATAGATATATAAATCCTGATATTACCAAAGAATTAAGTACCGATAAATCCGTAGTAGTACGCATCGGTACTGAAAAATATACCACAGAAATTGTGGCTAGAAACCATACAATTGTTGCTGATGAACCCAAAAAATTTGATGGAAAAGATGCTGGCATGAGTCCGTATGAATTATTATTATCCAGCCTAGGTTCTTGCACTGCAATTACTATACGCATGTTTGCTGATGCCAAAAAATGGGATTTAAAAGAGGTATTAATTCATTTGGAACATTTTAAACAACATGCAAATGATGCCGAAAACTGTATGGATGGGAATGCAAAAATTGATAGATTTGTAAAAGAAATTGTTTTGAAAGGAGATTTAACACTCGAACAGAAAAAAACATTATTGCAAGCAGGAAATCAATCTCCAGTACATAAAACATTAGAAAACACGATTACAATTGAATCCTTATTACGATGAAAATACTCTTACTTTCCACTAGCGGAAGCTTATATTCCACAAAACGTTTGTTTAACGAAGCTTCCCGTAGAGGACATTATGTGCGCATTGTAGATCACACGCAATGTTCCGTTTTACTTGGACAACCACAATCGAAATTATTTTTTGGAACGGAAGATATTACCACTTTTTTTGATGCTGCTATTCCTCGTATTGGCGCATCACATACGGAACATGGTATTGCTATTGTAAATCAATTTGAAAAAAATGGAGGGTATACTATTGCAAGTTCTATAGGTATTTTACGCTCTCGAAATAAATTATTAACCATGCAACATTTGGTTGAAAACAATATTCCTATTCCCAAAACACTGTATACACAAGATGATGAGTTATTAAAAGAGCAGTTAGATTTGTTGGACGGTGAGCAATATATTATCAAGTTTTTAGAAGGTACACATGGTTTAGGCGTAATGCTTGCGGAAAGTAAAAAATCCGCAATATCTATTATTGAATCGATGCAAAGTTTACGAAAACCCGTATTGATACAAGAGTTTATTAAAGAATCTAACGGAGAAGACATTCGTGCTTATGTAGTTGGTAACAAAGTAGTAGCCGCTATGAAAAGAAGTAGTAATGGGCAAGATTTTAGGAGTAATGTACACCGAGGAGGATCTACCTTAAAAATAGACTTAACCCCTCAAGAAACTCAAATTGCCATAAAAACAGCACAATGTTTGGGGTTAGATGTTGCGGGTATAGATATGATACGTTCCAGCAGAGGTCCATTAGTAATTGAAGCCAACTCTACTGCTGGCTTAGAAGGTATTGAAGGCGCTACCAAAATAAACATTGCAGGAGAAATTATTAAACAAATAGAAATTGCTGGACGCTAATTGCGGAGCTATAACCAGAAAAAATCACGAATACTGAATATCGAACCACAAGTTGTATTTGGTGTTAAAAAAACACCAAAACAAACTGTTATTACAAAGAAATCATATAAAAAATAAATTTTAAAAGTCTTCCCTTTTAGGGAAGGGAGGGCTGGGAAGGAATTATGAAAACAATATACAACACTAAAATAAAACCAGGAGAAAACAAGGTAATTAAAATACCGATTGGCTCACTACCCACTGGTACACCTATAAAAATACCTGTTTACGTATTTAATGGTAAAGAAGATGGTCCTACCGTTTTAATTCAGGGTGGTTTACACGGTGATGAAATTAATGGTGTAGAAATTTGTAAGCGCATGTTGGTAAACGAATATTTTACGAACCTAAGGAAAGGGTGCGTAATCATGGTGCCTTTATTAAATGTATACGGTTTTATTCATTTTTCTCGCGAATTACCCGATGGAAAAGATGTAAACAGAAGCTACCCTGGTAGCAAATCAGGGTCATTAGCTTCTCGTATTGCATACCATAGCACCCATGATATTTTGCCAAATATTGATTTTGGAATCGATTTTCATACTGGTGGTGCAATGCGCAATAATTACCCGCAAATACGATATACCGAAAACAACAAAAAGAGCATTGAATTAGCTACTATTTTTAACGCACCCTTTCAGTTTGCTTCTGGATTAATTAAAAAATCGTTTCGAGCTACTGCTAATAAAGTTAATATTCCAATTGTTGTTTTTGAAGGTGGTGAAAGCATGCGTTTTGATGAATTTGCCATACATGAAGGCATCAATGGTGTGCTTAGAGTATTAGCAAGTCAGCAAATGGTAAATAAAGATGTCTTAAAAAATATTCCTGCCAACAAAACCATCACGCTAACCGATAGAAAATGGATTAGAGCGCGAAAATCGGGTGTTTTTACACCTTATGTAGAAAACGGAAAACCCATTGAAAAAGGGCAAGTAATTGGCTTTATTACCGATGCATATGGCAATAGAAACTTAGCTATAAAAGCTCCTTTTGATGGCTATATTACTTGCTTAAACAATCATCCTTTAGTATCACAAGGTGATGCTTTGTTTCATATTGGGAAGAAAAAATAAAACTTATAACAATGACCACACAACAAATTGCAGACCGATTGGTGTATTTATGCCGTCAAGAAAAACACCCACAAGCACAAGCTGAATTATACGATGAAAATATTGAAAGTTTTGAAGATGAAAAGCTTGGTATTCCGCCTACAAAAGGAATGGAAGCCATACATAAAAAAGTAAAAGAGTGGGATGCTTCCGTTATTGAAATACACAGTGCTTTTGTTTCAGACCCAATAGTTACAGGTAATTATTTTGCAATAACCATGGAAAATGATATTACTTTTGTAGGTAAGGGTCGCATACAAATTAAAGAAATATGCTTGTATGAAGTTAAAAATGATAAAATTGTACGAGAACGCTTTTTTTATGATCTGTAGGTTGTTATAACAATTGACTTTCTCATTTTTTACCAAGCCTACCTATTTATATGATAAACAACATTGAAACGATTGTTTTCTTAAAATAAGTTGTGTCTACTTTGGGCAAAACAATATGAAAAAGACAATCCTAATTAGTTTTAGTTGGGTTCTAAATATAAAATTTTTAGAACCCAACTAAATATAAAAGTGTATTGAAAGGTTACACCTCGTCAAAATCAATTTTAATGATACTGCTTCTTGGTACCGCTTGACAAGAAAGTGATAAGCCTTCCTCAATTTCACTATCGGTTAAAATAGCATTTTTAAGCATGTGTGTTTTTCCTTCCGTAACAATACACACACA
>JAJRPS010000015.1 GCA_024280635.1 Bacteroidota bacterium
TCCTAATTGCGCAGTTTTTTTTTGCCAATTTGCTAATAATAACTGTTGTTCATTATTTTTAGTTGTTGAACTATTTTCTTTAGCATAACTTAATACTGAATCTATATTAGTAAATAATAATGGTGATTGAGCTCTCACAAATTGAGTAGGTAGTATACTCATAATGAAAACGATAATGGCATATTTATTTTTCATATGGTAAACATACAAAACAAAGTTAATAATCACTAACTTTAAACTTGTCAAATCAGGGCAAACTCACACTTTTTAATTAAAATTCCACAATAAATAATTGATTAATAGTAGGTTAAGTTTTTTTGTTTGTGTATTGTGTTGATAATCAATAGTTTAACTTGATGAATAAGTAAAATAAGTTAATCAGTATTTTTAACCAAGTAGAAGCCCCTAGAAGCCATAGAAACCAACTTCATAACTTAATTGACATCCTTCTTATTGGGATAATTTCAGTGATTTGTGGAGCAGAACTACGAAGTAATCACGAATACCAAAACAAATAGAAAAGAAATGAGTAAACGTGGAAACAAATGGTTGGTTTTGCAAAATCAAAAGAAGATTTTTTAAGAACCTTTCTTGAATTGCCAAATGGAATACCTTCATAATACACTATAAATAGGCTATTTACATCAATTGATAGTGTTCAATTAGAAAACTGTTTTATAGAATGGGTAAGTTCTATTGCAGATTTAAGTTCGGGACAAATAATTGCAATTGATGGTAAAACCATAAGAGGAGCAAAACATAAGGGAGAAAAATCGTCTATCCATATGGTTAGTGCTTGGGCTTGTGAAAACAATCTTGTACTAGGGCAAGTTAAAACAGAAGAGAAATCCAATGAGATTGCTGCAATACCAAACTTATTAGATATTCTTGATGTATCTGGAAATTTAGTGAGTATTGATGCTATGGGGACTCAAAAAGAAATAGCAAAAAAAATAATTGATAATGACGCTAATTATATCTTGGCAGTAAAAGGTAATCAACCACAATTATTAGAACATCTACAAGATGAATTTAGATTTTCAAAACAAATAGAATTAGATAAAAACGAAGATTTAGGGCACGGAAGAATAGAAACACGTATTTGCAGTGTAATAGCTGATTTTTAATTTATTGAAAAGAAAAATGAAAAGAAAAATTTAAAAAGTATAGTGCGAATAGAAAGTGTTAGAGAGTTTAAAAACAGTGATAAAGAAAAGGAAACATCTACACGTTATTATATATCAAGTCTAAAAAATGATGCTTCGTCTTTTCAATCTGCAATACGTTCTCATTGAGCTGTTGAAAATAAATTGCATTGGACACTTGATGTTGGTTTTTCAGAAGATGCTTCTAGAAAAAGAGCAGGTAATGCTTCACAAAATTACTCAGTACTATTAAAAATTGCTTTAAACCTATTAAAAAATGAAAAAACAGAGAAGCAAGGAGTTAAAGGTAAAAGACTTAAAGCGGGCTGGGATAACCAGTATTTATTGAAGGTATTAAAAATAAAAGTGTGAGTTTGCCCTGTATAGAACTTCTCACTTGTATTATTTACTCTTAATTATTTCCGCCAATAATTTACGGGCTCTTAGTAATTTTACTTTTACATTGGTAACGGGTTCGTTAATTTCTGAAGCGATTAGCTTAATAGGCATTTCTTGAAAATAACGCAACATAATTACTTTTTGATAATGTGGTTTTAGCTTTTTAATGTAACCTAATAATTTGGCTAAATTTTGCTCCGTAATAAGCTTGTCTTCTGCTGTAGGGGTTTCGTCGGCAATGGTGTGTGCTAAATTGTTGGTGTGCTTACTAATTTTTGATCGTATGGACGATTTTTGTTTGCGCAGCTCATCAAAATGAATGTTTTTAGCAATGGTAATTAACCATGTTTTAAAGGTATAGGTTTCTTGATAGGTTTCAATTTTTGAAAATGCTTTTGAAAATGCTTGTATGGTATAATCTTCAGCATCGGTTTCATTTTGAGTACGTTTTAATAAAAAACCGTAGACATCATTCCAAAAGGTATCTAGCAAAAAGTTAAAAGCAGATTGTTGCCCTTTTTTTGCTTGTTGTATTTGTATGCTTAATTGTTTGGTTTTTATTTCCAATGTATTGGTTTTGAGAAACTATTTTTGATAAAGATAAACATTTGAAATACAATTAACAGTATTTCAAAAAAAGTAAGCATTATTATTAAATTTTGCTCGTTTAATTTTTTTAAAGCATATCCATAAACTACATATTGTATAGCTAATTTTATGCCAATAATGATAGTAACCAATTGCCATTGGTATGAAAAGCTAAGTAAAATGATAGCGGTAACCCAAAATAGTACTTGTGCAATATAAAAAGCGACTAAAAAAAATTGATCTTTAAAATGATAGTGCTTAGCGGTGCTAATGTGCCTTCTTTTTTGTGCTATCCAAGTTTTAAAATTTTTAGGAGCAGGAGACAGGGTATGGCTATCTGTTGAAAATTCAATAGTCGTATTTTTACCTGTAGCATTTTCATTTATGAATAAATCATCATCTCCAGAACGTATGTGCATGTGCCTTATAAAACCATTTGCATTAAAAAACTCACTTTTATGATAAGCTAAATTTCTGCCTACTCCCATATATGGATTGCCACATTTTGCGTATGAAAAGTATTGAATAGCTGTTTGTATGGTTTCAAAACGAACCAGAGCATTGAGTAATGAGTTTTTTGTTTTTTGATATCCACCGTAACCTAAAACAAATTTATTTTTAGCGCTAAAGTGTCGTGACATTTTCTGTATCCATTTATTAGAAACGGGTTTGCAATCGGCATCAATAAATAAGAGATAATCATTAGTAGCTGCTTTAATACCTAATGTGAGTGCATACTTTTTATTTCCCCAAAAAGCTTCGTTATTAGCAACATCTACAATTTTAATGTTAGGGTGTTGACTAGCAAAACGTTCCATAACGGTTAAGGTATTGTCAATAGAGGCATCATTAATTAAAACAATTTCAAAATTTTCATATTCTTGCTGGATGATATGTGGTAGAAAATGTGTTAAGTTTTCGGCTTCATTTTTGGCGCAAATAATGACAGAAATGGGTAGTTTTTGTGCTTTTTTTTCATTTTTTTTTGCAAAGGAAAACTGACTAAAAACAAAAAGGTAATACACAATTAAAATACTGCTAAAAGCAATAAAGCCATACAGTAAAAAGGGTAGTAGCATAAAAAAGGATTAAAAAATTATGCTTTGTGTTCTGGTTTGTCACAGGTGCCAAAATCTTCTGCGGGTTTGCCACAAAAGCCACAAGGTTCTCCTGTTTTATTTAATACTGGATTTTGACTAGCACATGTGCCTGCAAATTTTCCATCTTTTTTTGCCCAAAGTTTAATGGCAATACCAGCAACGGCTAATAATAATAATCCTATTGTTAATAAAAAAAGTTTCATAAAATAATATATTATACTGCAAAGATAAGAAACAGATTGAGTAGCACTCCTGTTTTACGATTATTTTTTAATTGTTTTGATATAAAAATTTTCATCTACTTTTACGGTTTTAATTTTAAAAGGAGCATTGTATGTTTTTCTATTGGTACTGGGGTGTATCCAAGTTTCTTGATTGTTAAGGTATATTTTTACAGGAAAATTTAAGTTTTTCACACTTTTTTTAAATTTAAATTTTATTTTATTTCCTCTTTTTTTAATTTTAAGAATCGGAATATTAACGGTTCGTAAATATTGATCAAAAAAGCCTTTTAAATCCAACTGTGTTTGTGAAATTAAGTAATTTTCTATTTGCTGTGTGGTTACGGTTTGATGATAAAAAGTAGTATTTAAATTACGTAAAATACTTCGCCATTTTTTATCATTATTAACTATTTGACGTAAGGTATGTAGCATGTTTGCACCTTTGTAATACATGTCTCCAGAGCCACTATTGTTAACCTTGTATTGTCCAATGATGGGTTTGTTATTTAGGATGTTTTTCCTAATTCCTTGTACATACGCATTTGCTTTTTCAGTACCAAAATGATAATCAATATATAAACTTTCTGAGTAGCAGGTAAAGCTTTCATGTATCCACATATCGGCAACATCTTTATTGGTAATGCTGTTGGCAAACCACTCGTGTCCGCTTTCATGAACAATGATAAAATCAAATAATAATCCGATACCCGTACCGCTTAAATCACTACCTAAATATCCGTTTAAATAATGATTACCATAAGCAATACAGCTTTGATGTTCCATGCCTAAATAGGGTGTTTCTACCAATTTATAATCGTCTTCATAAAATGGATACGGACCAAACCAATATTCAAAAGCCTCCAGCATTTTGGGCACTTGTTGAAATTGTTTTTTAGCTTTTTCTAGGTTTTTTTTAAGTACCCAATATTCACAGTTTAAAATTCCCTTTTCTCCTTTGTAGATTTCTGAAAAATGAGCATAATTCCCAACATTAATAGTCATGGAGTAATTGTTTATAGGGTTTTTAACTTCCCAAGCATATTCTTTTCTTTTTTTATGCCGATAGGTGTGCTCGTATATTAATTTACCGTTAGACACTCCTGTTAAATTTGAAGGAACATTAAGCAAAATGATAGCGCCATCATCAGGTTCATCGGTATCAAAATCTTTATTAGGCCACCAAGCACTTGCTCCAATTCCTTGATTTGCAGACGCTATAAAATCATTTCCATTAACATCTTTTTTCCATGTAATACCGCCATCCCAAGGGGCATTTTTAGCTTCTTTGGGTTTTCCTTTAAAATATACAATAATGGTGTGTGTGGTGTGTAGCGGTAGAGCGATTGGGAAATCAACCCAAAAAACAGCACCTTCTCTCGTAAAATTTAACGGTTTGTTTTTATATAATATTTTGGTAATTTGCATGGGTTGCTGCAAATCCAACTGCATTTTCTGACTTTCTTTTACTACTGTAAAACGAATGTAATTGTAGCCTTGTATGGTTTTGGTTTCAGGATAAATAGCAACATTTAAATTGTAATGTTTAACGTCCCACCAAGCGCGTTGTGGTGTGTTACTTCCTCGCAGACTGTCTTTATGTGTAAATTTTTGCGTGAATTTAAATAGTGGTTTTTGTGCAAAACTAGTAAAAGAGCAAAATAGAACGAAATATAAAATTTGCTTCATTACTATAACTTTTTAAATTCAAATTCATCAAAGTAAAAATCAGGATTTGGAATGTTAATATGTAATTTATTGATGTTGTTGTTTTTATCGGTATCAAACCATAATTTACCTTCAGGCAATGAAGATACTTGTGTATCAAATCGGAAAGTGAAAATATTGCCGTTCCAATGTTGTAATTGTGCTTTAAATATTGGAGTATTATCCATTGAAAAATACAATGCTTTATCTTTTATACGAACACTTACATTACCATACATTTTATCGTGATATGTACCTACATAGTTTTCTAATTTTTGATGGTGTTTGCTTAGCTTTTGTCGTAATTTTTCATTTTTCAATCTTTTTTTAACGTCTGCTTTTTCTTGATTTTCTTTATAAACTAGCCAATTAGTACTCCAATCTTTACCATCTAATTTGTCTCCTAATAAAACATCAATGGTTTTGTTGGTTAAGGCACTAGGAGCCCAACTCAAGCTGTTGGTTAAAATAATGATTCCTATTTTTTTTTCAGGCACAAACGTCGATTTAGATATCATTCCGTCATAACCGCCTCCATGTCCCATAATTTTATAGCCATAATTATCTTGAATACTCCAACCCAAACCGTACGCTTTAAAGTTGTTTTTTACATCATTTTCTTGAACTTTAAAATTTATGTGTGGAGTAGTGATGTTTGTAAAACTTTGTGGTGTATAGAATTTTTTGTCTTGAAATTTTCCTTTGTTCGCATTCAAAATCAACCAATTTGCATAGTCGTTTACGGAAGATATTAATGCTCCTGCGGGGGCAATATTATCCCAATTTAACCAATTTAAAGCATGCGTTTTTCCATCTTCATAAAAATAAGGGGTTGCTACATTGTATGTGTTTTTTAATTGTGTGGTAGAGGTTAAGGTTCGGTTCATTTTTAAGGGTTTTAAAAAATGAGCGCCAATGTACTCTGCCCAAGTAGAATCGGTTACTTTTTCAATAATTTTACCAGCGGCTAAATAGGAAATGTTACTGTAGCCAAACGTTGTACGAAAAGCAGAAGTTGGTTTTAAATATTGTTGCGCAGCAAGCACTTGTTTTGCAGATAGTGTAGAACCGTACCATAACAAATCGCCAGAAAACGTTTTTAATCCGTTGCGGTGGCATAATAAATCTTCAATAGTCATGTTTTGCGTAGTGTACTCATCATATAATTTATAATACGGTAAATAATCAATCACTTTATCGCTCCATTTTATTTTTTTTGCATCAACTAATTGCGCTATTGCGGTAGCGGTAAATGCTTTTGAGTTGGAGGCTATTGCAAATAAGGTGTTAGCATTTACCCTTGTTTTATTTTCAATATTGGCATATCCATAACCTTTACTAAAAATAATACGATCACCTTTTGTAATGGCAATTGCCATACCTGGAACATGCCATTGGGACAATGCTTTTTGGTAATACGCATCTAGATGTTCAAGTTGTTTGGGGGTTTGACTAAATGATGATGCATTAAAGGCAATAATACTAAGAACTAAAATTATTTTTTTCATGATTGATAGGCTAATAAATTCACTCAACTCAAAATGTAGAGGTGTTGATTTTTTTTAAACTTTTTAAAGAATTAAAACATTAAGCAATTGTTTTACGATTAATAAGTGGTAGTCATATTGTTATTTACGCAAATAATAAAATCGGCAATATGTTTATTTTCTTTTTCTAATGCATTTACATTGTCTTGCACTACGGTAGAAATAGTGCCGTAATTTAAGTTTTTGTTTTGGCTTTTTAAGTACCATAAAATGCCTTCATATTTATCGGAATGAAAAGCACCGTTGTAATGAATAAATGTATGATTTTTTTTGTAATTTTTTAAGATAAAATATGCCATAGTAGCATCTTTACTCGCTTGAGCCATTACTAATTTTGGGCTACCGTGCTTGCCCATCATTACTAAAATTTCTTTGTAAGTAGGTAAATTTGCATCAAAAGTGATTGGCAAAGGAGCTACCCATTTTTTTTCTTGAGGTGATAAACTATCCAAAGCACTCCACCCTTTTTTATAAACTTTATTAGCAAACCTACGCGGTATATTTGTAGCAATAAAAGGTAATTTGTTTTTTTTAGCAAAGTCCACTAAAGGTTTATAATCGGTTTTGTAATTAGGCCATAAACGTGCTAAGGTATCCAACCCCTTTTTATTTATTTTTCCAGATAAGTAGTCATTTAAAGCCGTTTGATTATCAGCTTCAATCATTTCAGCTCCTAAAATAAGCTTTTTGGTTTTGTTAAGGTCAGCAGTAACTTCATATTGTAGCCAATGTGCTATTGGGTTGTTGTGTTGTTCTCCAAAAAGGATAATATCTTTTTTGCTTATCTTTTTTAGCATTTTTTTATAGGATACCTTTTTTCCTTTTGCATTGTAAATTACATATGCTTTTTTTTGAGCAAAAGTGGCACTACATAAAATAAGGAAGCTTAAAAATGTGATTATTTTTTTCATAATTTTTTTATTTTTGTGTAATTAATTTTTAATCCAATTTTCTAATATTTTCTTTCCAAATGGCGTTAATATACTTTCTGGGTGAAATTGCACGCCACATACATCAAACTCGGTATGGCGGAGTGACATGATTTGTCCGTTTTCATCATAAGAAGTTGCAATTAAGGAATTGGGTAAGTTAGTAACTACCCATGAGTGATATCGGCCCACATCAAAACTTTTAGGAACATCTTTAAATAAAGGTTCATTATTTACGCATTGTGTTATATTGCTTGAAACACCATGATAAACTTCAGATAAATTTAACAGACTCCCTCCAAAAACTTCTGCAATAGCTTGTTGCCCTAAACAAATGCCTAAAATTGGTTTTTTACTGGCATAGGCTTTAATGATATCTTTAAGTAAACCTGCTTCATCAGGTAATCCAGGTCCTGGAGAAAGAACTATTTTGTCAAAATGGTTAATATCATCTAAAAATAATTGATCGTTTCTTTTTACTGTAACGCTACAATCTAGAGCTTCTAAATAATGTACTAAATTATAGGTAAAACTATCATAATTATCAATAATCAATATTTTCATAACAAGTAAAATGGTAAAACAGAAGTAAAAGTAATCAATTGAAAATAAAATGGGTTACATTATACATATAATTATTAGTAGGAATACATTATATTTGCGTAAATTAACCTTTTAAAATAAAATTAAAATGAAATATTTTATACTATTATTATCAATGGCAAGTTTATCTTGTGCACAACAAACAAATAAAACAGAAGTAGTTACGACAAAAGAAGCTACTCATGTAGCGGCTAAACAAGAAGCGGTAATTTCTAAGGTGGTTTCACCAGAAGAATTTAAAAACATTATTGCAAAAGAAAATGTACAACTGATAGATGTAAGAACTCCAGAAGAATATAGTGCAGGAAATATAAATGCGGCTAAAAACATAAACTTTTATGACGGTGATTTTAAAGAAAAAATGAATACTTTAAATAAAGATTTACCATTAGCAATTTATTGCAGAAGTGGTGGACGTAGTGGTAAAGCAGCCAAAATGTTAAAACAAATGGGCTTTAAAGAAGTATATGATTTAAAAGACGGTTATAATTTATGGAGTAAAACCATGAAGTAAGCGTAAAAGAAATAACCATATTAAATCCCTTGAATTTATTTTCAAGGGATTTTTTCTTAAATTGCTATCAGTAAAAAAAACAAATTTAAATGCAAATTACATATTTAGGACACGGATGTATTTCCATAGAAGTCAACCATAAAACACTATTAGTTGACCCGTTTATAAGCGCAAATCCACTAGCCAAACATATTGATATAGATGAGTTAAAAGCGGATTATATTTTAGTAACCCATGCGCATCAAGATCATATTTTAGATGTTGATGTTATTGCAAAGCGGACAAAAGCAAAATTAATTTCCAATTATGAAATTATCATGTATTACCAAGCAAAAGGTTTTGATGGGCATCCTGTAAATCATGGTGGTACTTGTGTTTTTAATGATATTGCTATAAAATATGTAAATGCTATTCATACTTCATCTTTTCCTGATGGTAGTTACGGTGGGCAACCAGGTGGTTTCGTGATTTCATTTCAAGATAAATCGGTTTATGTAGCGGGAGATACTGCTCTTACCTTTGATATGAAACTCATACCCATGCAAACAAAACTAGATTTAGCAATTTTGCCTATTGGAGATAATTTTACAATGGGTATTGATGATGCTATAATTGCCTCTGATTTTGTGGAATGTAATACCATATTGGGTTGTCATTATGATACCTTTCCGCCAATTGAAATAAATAAAGAAGAAGCAAAAGCGAAATGTAACGCAAAAAATAAAGACTTGATTTTACTAGCAATAGGAAAAGCTATTAATCTATAAATATTAATAATGATTGTAGCAAGCTATAAAAAACACATTCTAAATTTTAAACGTCCCAGTGGCACCTCACGTGGAGTTTTAAAAACCAAAGAAACGTGGTTTATAAAATTAGAAAAAGAAAATGCAGTAGGCTATGGTGAATGTGGAATTTTGCGCACACTATCCGTTGATGATGTCCCAGGATATGAAGAAAAACTAAAATGGGCATGTGAAAACATTGACTTGGGGTTAGATGTTTTATATCAAGAGTTGATGAAATTTCCGTCTATTCAATTCGGATTGGAGCAAGCCTTTTTGTCTTTAAATAGTCAAGATTCGTTCAAACTATTTCCTTCTGAATTTACCAACAATAATGTAGGGATTACTATAAACGGTTTGGTTTGGATGGGCGATAAGGCTTTTATGAAACAGCAAATTCAAGATAAAATTAGCCAAGGGTTTTCTTGTATCAAACTTAAAATTGGAGCGATTGATTTTGAAACGGAATTGGATTTGCTAAAAGCAATTCGAAAAGAATATACACAACAAGATATTGAACTTCGGGTAGACGCCAATGGAGCATTTACTCCAGAAGAAGCATTAGAAAAATTAAAAATATTATCGGAGCTTAATTTACATTCCATTGAGCAACCCATTGCCGTAAAGCAGTTTGACCAAATGGCAATGTTATGTGAGCAATCGCCATTAGCTATTGCTTTAGATGAAGAATTAATAGGTGTATTTTCATCCGAAGCAAAAGAAAAAATACTACAAACCATACAACCACAATATATTATTTTAAAACCCAGTTTAATAGGTGGTTTTAAAAGCAGTTTGGAGTGGATTGCCCTCGCTAAAAAACAAAACACTAAGTATTGGATTACCAGTGCTTTGGAAAGTAATATTGGTTTAAATGCCATTGCTCAATTTACACACACTTTACAAACAACCATGCCACAAGGTTTGGGTACAGGTGGACTATATACCAATAATATTGAAAGTCCGTTGCAAATTAAAAGCGGTAAATTACATTACAATAACGCCTTAAAATGGCAATTAAATTTTTAAAAGATGTTTATAGAACAAGCGCATACGGGTAAATATGAAGGATGGAAATACATCGTTGGTTTTTTAGTAGTCTTTGTATTTGCTTCACAAATAATAGGGGCAATACCGTTAATGGCTGCAATAGTTGCTAAATCAGCAGAAAATGGAGAAATTCCGAATTTGTCAGACATGAATTCCATGTACTCCATATTGGAATCCAACACCACTTTATTATTAATGTTAATTCCGTTTGTAGTAGGATTGATAGCCTTGTATTTTTGGGTAAAAAAAATACACAAACAATCTTTTACATCCTTAACTACCATACGTAAAAAA
>JAJRPS010000016.1 GCA_024280635.1 Bacteroidota bacterium
AACATTTGGCAAGTTAAGCCCTTTATATTCCGTAAATTTCGTACTCATTTTTTGTCATTTTGTATAAGTATGCGAAAATAAGGAATTTATGTTAATATGTAAATGATTTAGCTACGGAAATAAGCAATTGTAGCTGCAATTAAACTTTCTACTGAAGTTTCTTTGGAAATTTGAATATTTTGCGTGTGTTTTTGAGCCTCTTTTGCTGTGGTTTTACCAATACATAAAGCTACTGTATTTTGTAATGAATTTTCTTGTACATAGCTTTGTATTCCTGTAGGACTAAAAAATAAAATCGCATTGAAATCGTTTTCAAATTGCTGTGGATTTAAAATGGTTTTATAGGCAATCTGTTCCGTAAAACGGATATTATTTTGTTGTAAAATAGTAGGTAATTCTGCTCTTCTTTTGTTGCTACAGAAAAACACAAAAGATTCCTTTTTATAGTTTTTTACAATGATTTTCGCTAATTTTGATGCGTTTTTAGCCATTTCAACCACATTGTAGTTATTATTTAGCAAAAGTGATTTTGTTTTTTCTCCTACACAAAACACCTTTTCAATAGTAATATTTTGCTCAATTATTGCTCTTGCTCCGTTTTGACTGGTTACAATTGCATTTGTAGTATTTTGGAAATTTAAGTTGGGTGAAAACGCTATTTTTATGGCGTCATAAGATGTGATTTCAAATCCTTTATTTACAAATAACGCTTCTTGTTTTGAGCTGAGTTTTTTTGTGGATAGTATTTTAATTTGCGTATTCAAAATTACTTTTTCAAATTAACTTTTATTTGCTGCATTAATGCTGCACCTCCATTTTGTAAAACTTCTTTTGCACATTTTTTTCCGAAATCAGCAATATCTGTTAATGCAATTGTTTGATTAACTGCTATTTTTTGCGTGCCGTCTAAAGAAAATAAAACTCCTTTAAATACAATATTTTTATTTTCTACTATTGCTAAAGCTCCTATTGGTGCAGAACAACCACCTTCCAATGTGCGTAAAAAATCACGTTCTATTTGGGTGCAAATATCGGTTTCTTGATGATTCAATTTCAAAAGTGCTTTCGTGCAATAGTCGTCATTTTGCATGGTATGTACTACCATTGCTCCTTGTGCAGGGGCTGGAATCATCCAATTTAAGTCGATGTAGTTTTTAGGTAATACTTCAATACGCTGTAATCCTGCTTTTGCAAAAATAGCGCCATCCCAATTACTGTTTTCTAATTTTTGTAAACGCAAATTTACATTTCCACGTAAGTCCACTACTTCATGGTTAGGGTATTTGTTCAACCATTGTGCTTTACGGCGTAAACTACCTGTTGCTATCGTTCCTTTTTTTGCTTCTAAAAAATCAAGATTTTTATATACTAAAATATCATTGGTATTCGCTCGTTCCAAAACTGCTGTCTGACGAATTCCTATTGGCAATAAAGTTGGTACATCTTTCATAGAGTGCACTGCAATATCTACCGTACCGTTTAACATGGCAACATCTAAGGTTTTGGTGAAAATTCCGGTGATACCCAACTCATACAAAGGTTTGTTTAAAACAAGGTCTCCTGTAGATTTTACAGGAATCAACTCGGTTTTATATCCTAAATCATTTAGTTTTTGCTGTACCGTTTTGGCTTGATATAAGGCTAACTCACTATCACGAGTTCCTATTTTGATGACTTTCATAATTGTTTTATCTTAAAAGAAAAGTTATTTTGTGAATTTAGAATATGGGAATTTAAACTTCCTCTAATTGGAATACCTTTGAAATCATTGAAATACTTTCAGTCATTACCGTATTTTCATCTTTTAAATGATTGGCGAAATGTTTGGTTATTTTTTGAATAATTCTGTTTGATAAAACTTCTGCTTGATCTTCATCAAAATTAGAAATTTTACGACGTTGGTAATTGATTTCTTCAGTCTTAATTTCTTGTAATTTTGTTTTTAAAGCTTTTATTGTTGGTGCAAATTTACGCGTACCCAACCATACCAAAAACTCTCCTTTTACCTCATCAATAATCGCTTCTGCTTTGGGTATAAATTCTTTTCTTTTTGCTAAGGTTTCATCGGTAATTTTTGACAAATCATCCAAGTGTACTAAGGTTACGTTAGGCAACCCTTTAACGTCTTCTGCTACGTTTTTAGGTATTGACAAGTCTAAAATTAATAATTTTTTATCTGTATCTGTTACTGAAAGGACTTCTTTATCAATGGTGGGCTGTTGTGCTCCGGTTGCCACAATTACAACATCTGATTGTGCTATTTCTGATTGTAAATTAGCATAATCTTTCACTACCAAATGAAATTTTCCAGCAATTTTTTCAGCCTTTGATTTTGTTCTATTAATAAGATGTATGTGTTTATTATCAATATGTTTTACTAAATTTTCACAGGTATTACGCCCAATTTTACCCGTACCAAAAAGTAAGATATTTTTATTAGAAACATCTTCTACATTTTTTAAAATATATTGTACCGATGCAAAAGATACTGATGTTGCACCAGAACTAATTTCGGTTTCATTTTTCACCTTTTTACTCGCCCTAATAACATCATTTACCAAACGTTCTGAAAAAGCATTGGTCATTTCCATTTTTTTAGAAAGTGCAAAACCTGTTTTTAACTGACTTATTATTTCAAAATCACCTAAAATCTGACTATCTAATCCGGTACCTACTTTAAATATGTGCGCAATAGCTTCTTTACTCTTGTATACATACGCAACTTTTTGAAAATCTTCAACAGTTCCTTTTGTATTGTTACATAAATGCTGAATTAATTTAAAAGGGTGTTGTGCAAAACCGTACAATTCAGTCCTATTACAGGTAGATGTTACTAGTAAATTAGTAATGCCGGCTGCTTTTGCTTCTTGAAGTAATTTTTCTTTTTGAGTGGCATCCAAACTAAACAACCCTCTTACAGTAGCGTCTGCTTTTTTATAGCTTAATCCGATAGCATAAAAAGTATCTTTCTTTTTAATTTCGATGTTTTCCATATCTCATTTATGATTACGAAACAAAACTATTGTTATAAATTGACAAAAAACAACGCTAAAAGTTCTTTTAATGTCGAGCAATGGTTTTTTTTACTTTTTCGCCTTAAAATAGCTAAAAATAGCTACATTTGCCACCTACAACAATCTTAAAATGTCTTATTTTGTATGATTCTAAATAATAAAAACAACGATGAAGGCTCTTTTGAAGAAATTCAAATAGAAAATGGTTTTTTTGTGTTACTTTTTAAAAACGAAACAAATGATATTCAAGAGTTTACAAAAGAGATAACCAAAGATTATATTCAGTTTCATTTCTGTTTAAAAGGGAGTAGTCGTTTTCATTTTAACCAAAAAAGTTATGGCTTTGATATTATTGACGGCAAACACATGTTACTGTACAATACCGAAAAAGAATTGCCTTTGCATTTAGAATTACGTTCCACATCATGGATACTTTCTTTTTATATTTCAATTGAAAAATTTCATGCGCTTTTTTCTAAAGAAGCAGCTTACATTCCGTTTTTAAGTACTGATAATAGTATTAAAAAGCATTATGATGATGGTATAACTACACCGCAAATGGCCATTGTACTCAATCAAATTTTCAATTCTAGCATTAATAGTTCCATCAAAAATTTATATGTAAAAGGGAAAATATATGAATTATTGAGCTTGTATTTTAACACTAACGCTACTGAAAATGAAAAATGCCCTTTTTTAGTTGAGGATGACTACGTTATTAAAATTAGAAAGGCAAAAGATATTATTATTGATCGTGTTGCAGAACCTCCTACTTTACAAGAATTAGCAACAGAAGTGGGGTTATCTTTAAAGAAATTAAAGGAAGAGTTTAAAAAGATATACGGCGATACTGTTTTTAACTTTTTATTAAATTACAAAATGGATTTTGCTAAAAAATTACTAGAAACAGGCAACCACAATGTTACAGAAGTAGGCATGCAAATTGGCTACAGCACTTCTAGTCATTTTATTGCAGCATACAAGAAAAAATACGACATTACTCCAAAAAAATACATTCAATCTTTACAAAAAAACACATAATGAAAGGCGTATTATTAGTTAATTTAGGTTCTCCAGAAAGCACCAGTCCTAAAGATGTGAAAAAATATCTAGACGAATTTTTAATGGATCCTCGTGTAATTGATGTCAATTGGTTATTGCGAGCCTTTATTGTAAAGGGAATTGTTTTACATACCAGACCTAAAAAATCGGCTGCTGCATATCAAAAAATATGGTGGAAAGAAGGCTCTCCTTTAATTGTAATTTCAGAAAAACTACAAGATAAAGTACAACAAAAAACAAACATACCTGTTAGTTTAGCAATGCGTTATGGCAACATGACCATTCAGAAAGGAATGCAAGAATTAGCCGATAAAGGGGTGAATGATATTTTACTCATTCCGCTATACCCTCAATTTGCTATGGCTACTACGGAAACCATTACCGTTTTGGCAGATAAGATTCAGAAAGAACATTTCCTGAATATCAAATTAACACATTTCCCTGCTTTTTACAACGATGAAAATTATATTGAGGTACTTTCTAATTCGATACAGAAACAATTAAAAAGTGTTGATTATGACCACTTATTATTTTCGTATCACGGCATACCAGAACGTCATATCAGAAAACAAGACACCACAAAAAGTCATTGTAAAATAGACGGTAGTTGTTGCAACACACCATCCGTAGCGCACAAAACATGCTACCGACACCAATGTTTTGAAGTGACTAAAAAAGTTGCTGAAAAATTAAAATTAAAAGAAGACACTTATAGTACATCTTTCCAATCTCGCTTAGGAATGGATCAATGGCTACTACCCTATACCGACAGAACTATTGAGCGCATAGGCTTAAACGGCACTAAAAAAATAGCAGTTGTGTGTCCTGCCTTTGTTTCTGACTGTCTAGAAACCTTGGAAGAAATTGCCATGGAAGGTAAAGCTCTTTTTCAAGAAGTTGGTGGTGAAAACCTAACCGCACTTTCTTGCTTAAATGACGATGAAAACTGGGTGAATTTGATTGGCAACTGGATAAACAACTGGAGTAAAAACAATTAATTATGGCTGAATATTATAACTATATTAAAGCATTACATTTAATTTTTGTAATCACTTGGTTTGCAGGTTTATTTTATATTGTACGCTTGTTTATTTATCAAATAGAAGCTAGCCAAAAACCATCTCCAGATAAAGAAATTTTAGGAGCGCAACTAAAAATAATGGCAAACAGATTATGGGTCATAATTACATGGCCATCAGCAATATTGACCTTAATTTTTGCTACTACACTTTTAATCATAAATCCTGCGTGGTTACAAATGCCTTGGATGCACATTAAATTAGGTTTTGTGGTATTGCTGTATCTATACCAATTAAAATGTCATCAAATTTACAAACAACTACAACGTGATGAAGTAAAATACAGCTCCAATTACATGCGGTTATTTAATGAAGTAGCCACCATCCTTTTATTTGCAATCATTTTCTTAGTTATCGTTCGGCATGAGGTTAACTGGATTTTTGGAGTAATCGGAATTGTTTCATTATCCGTAATTCTAATGATTCTGGTGAAAATTTACAAACGCTATCGAGAAAAAAAATAATTGGTTAGATTATTGTTATCTTTACTTTATGAATATCAAAAAACTATCTTTACGACTTCGCATATTTTTATCTATGCTATTTTTGGTGCTACTAGCTTCTGTTTTAATGGCTGCAGTTACCATTTACCAATACAACGAAGAAGCGCAAGAATATCATCAAGATCGATTATTGCGTAAAGAAAACACCTTAAAAGAACAAATAAAATATCAGTTAAAAGCAAAAACGACTTACCCAATTACCACTAAAAATATTTCGTTAATTTTTAAAGAAAAAAACTTCATTTACGAATTGGCAGATGTACATAATTTAGAGGTAAAACTCTATAATTTTAAAGGTGAATTTTTAATTGCTTCCAGTGCTTCCTCTATCGCTGATCAAACGGATATTGAACCTGAAAAACTACCTAAAGAAATCTTAAATGCATTAGAAAATAGTATTGACAAACGCCACGTAACTACTACCTTAAAAGATGGTAAAATATCACAATCCTCTTACAGTTATATTGTAGACCCTCAATTTAAACCCTTGGCTATTTTAGCATTACCTTATATTCAGGACAACCAATTCATGTCGCGCGAATTAAAAGAATACCTAAAGCGTATGGGCATTGTTTACATCATCATCTTATTAATAGCCATCAGTTTAGCCTATTTTTTATCCAAATACATCACCAAATCTTTACAATTAATTAGTGATAAAATTACCCAAACACGTTTAAATAAACGCAACACGAAAATAGAAATAAATAATGCTAGTCAAGAAATAAATACCTTAATTATTGCGTATAACAGTATGATTGATGAGTTGCAAGCATCTGCAGTAAAACTAGCCACTAGCGAGCGTGAACAAGCATGGAGAGAAATGGCAAAACAAGTAGCACATGAAATTAAAAACCCACTTACTCCAATGCGCCTAACTATACAGAGTTTTCAAAGACGTTTTGACCCTGAAGATCCTGAAATTCATCAAAAATTAGACGATTACTCCAAAACACTTATTCAGCAAATTGATACCATGAGCGCCATTGCCAATGCGTTTTCAAACTTTGCAAAAATGCCTGTTCAAAAAAACGAATCTTTAAATGTAGTTGAAGTGGTCAAACTTGCCCTTGATATTTTTAACAGTAACACCATCAATTTTACAGCAAACACATCAAAAATTAATATTTTATTTGACCGCACACAACTCATCCGTATCATTACTAATCTTATTAAAAACGCTAAACAAGCAGAAGCTACTAAAATTGACGTACAAGTAAGTGAAAGAGATAATCATGTAGTAATTAAAATTACAGACAACGGAGAGGGTATTGACCCTGAAAATCAAGATAAAATATTTGAACCTAAATTTACCACCAAAAATAGTGGTATGGGGCTCGGTTTAGCCATGGTAAAAAATATTATTGAAACTTATAAAGGAAGTATTACCTTTACCTCAACAAAAAATGAAGGTGCTATTTTTATAATAACCTTACCAAAATAAAACAAACGACATAAACAATGAACTACGAAAACATTTTAATCACACAAGAAAACGGTTTAGCTACCATTACTATTAACCGCCCAAAAAAATTAAACGCTTTAAACAAAGCGACCATACAAGAACTTCACGAAGCTTTTAAAAGCTTAAATGATGATGCAAATACCAAAGTAATTATTATTACAGGAAGTGGTGAAAAAGCATTTGTTGCAGGTGCTGATATTAGTGAGTTTGCGCATTTTAACGTAACACAAGGAGAAGAGTTAGCCCGTAACGGACAAGCCATTTTGTTTGATTTTGTAGCCAATTTATCTACCCCAGTAATTGCAGCCATAAACGGTTTTGCTTTAGGTGGCGGATTAGAGCTTGCCATGGCAGCACATTTTCGTATTGCTAGTGACAATGCAAAAATGGGCTTACCAGAAGTGTCTTTAGGCGTAATACCTGGTTATGGTGGCACGCAACGCTTACCGCAATTAGTAGGTAAAGGAAAAGCTATGGAAATGGTAATGACAGCAGGTATGATTGGTGCAGATGAAGCATTGGCTTGTGGTTTAGTAAACTACGCCGTTTCACAAGAAGATTTATTGCCGCTTGCTCAAAAAATAGCCAGTAAAATTATGCGCAATTCGCCCGTAGCCATTGCACACGCCATAAAAGCCATTAATGACAACTATACTGATGGTACAAACGGATTTGAAAGCGAAATTACCCAATTTGGAATTTGCTTTGGAACAGATGATTTCAAAGAAGGTACTACTGCCTTTTTAGAAAAAAGAAAAGCAACCTTTACAGGAAAATAATAACCTTTAAGTTTGTATCTTTACGCCATGAGCATGAATGAAAACTTAGACCCTAGTAACGAAAATTTCACCCCAGAA
>JAJRPS010000017.1 GCA_024280635.1 Bacteroidota bacterium
GAAATCTACTTTAGGAAATGCTATTTTACAACTAGATAAAGCCACCCGAGGACAAATTTATTATAAAGGGCAAGACATTACTAAAATTTTAAAACGAGAATTAAGAACCCTTCGTAAAGAAATACAACTCATTTTTCAAGATCCTTATTCTTCTTTAAACCCACGGATTCCTGTGGGTCAAGCTATTATGGAACCTATGAGGGTGCATAAATTATATAAAAATAAAGCGGAAAGGAAAGCTAAAACCATGGAACTCTTAAAACGTGTTGGTCTAGAAGAAAGTCATTTTTACCGTTATCCACATGAATTTTCAGGAGGACAACGCCAACGTATTGGTATTGCACGTACCGTTGCTGTAAATCCGAAGTTAATTATTTGTGATGAGTCGGTTTCTGCATTAGATATTTCTGTACAAGCACAGGTATTGAATTTATTAAATGAACTGAAAGAAAACTTTGGATTCAGTTATATTTTTATTTCACATGATTTAGCGGTTGTAAAATACATGAGTGATCAATTAATAGTAATGAATAAAGGAAAAATAGAAGAAATTGGCGATGCTGATAGTATTTATAAAAACCCTCAAAAACCCTATACTAAAGCATTAATAGATGCTATTCCGAAAGGAATTTAATTACTGGACGATAGAAAAACAAAAGCCACGATACACTAATTATTTGTGTATTCGTGGCAATAAAATATTTTTTATAAAGAATTACAACTTCATTTCTGGTATATCACCATCAATAATCAAAGTACCTTCAGTAGCATTTTTAATTTCTTGAACACTTACTCCTGGAGCGCGTTCTAATAGTTTAAAACCTTTATCGGTTACTTCTAAAACGGCTAAATTGGTTACTATTTTTTTTACACATCCAACGCCTGTAAGTGGTAAAGAACATTTTTTTAATAATTTTGAAGCTCCTTTACGGTTGGTGTGCATCATGGCTACTATAATGTTTTCAGCAGAAGCTACTAAATCCATAGCACCTCCCATACCTTTTACCATTTTACCGGGTATTTTCCAATTAGCAATATCTCCATTTTCAGCAACTTCCATTGCGCCTAAAATAGTTAAATCAACATGTTTACCACGTATCATTGCAAAACTGGTTGCCGAATCAAAAAAGCTAGCTCCAGGTAAGGTGGTTATGGTTTGTTTTCCTGCATTGATAATGTCAGCATCTTCTTCTCCTTCAAAAGGAAAAGGTCCCATACCCAATACGCCATTTTCACTTTGAAATTCCACTTCAATTCCTTGTGGTATGTAATTAGCCACTAAAGTAGGAATACCGATTCCTAAATTTACATAATATTTATCTTGTAATTCTTGTGCAATACGTTGTGCAATACCTGTTTTATCTAACATTTTAATTGTTTTTTAAGCTATTCTGTAAAGCTAATCATTTTTTAAATAATAGCCATAAAAAAATGTCTTCTCATTAAAGAAGACATTTTTTTAAAACTTAATATATTTATTATTTTATAATGGCTTGTAATCTCTTTATGGTTTCTTGTTTTCCTAAAAGGTTAATGATTTCAAAAACATCTGGTCCTTTCATTGCTCCTACTAAACTTAAACGTAAGGGTTGCATTACTTTTCCAAAACCAATTTCTTTAGTGGTAATCCATTCTTTTACTATTGTTTGAATATTATCCGTAGTAAAATCAGTTATTCCTTCTAAAACAGTTATTAGTTCTTGTATTAAAGTGGGGGTGTCTTCTTTTATTGCTTTTTTAAATGCTTTTTTATCATATGATGTTGGTGCTTCAAAAAAGAAATTACTCAACTCCCATAAATCATTTACAAAAACGGCTCGTTCTTTTACTAATGCCACTACTTGTTGAATGTAATTATTGTGGTTAGATTTTTCAACTGCACTCAAAATAATATCTTTTTTATCTGCATTAAAATCTAAAAAATCTGCTGCTATTTTTGCATCATCTTGTTTTACAAAGTATTGTTGATTAAACCATTTTGCTTTTTCTGGATCAAATTTTGCACCTGCTTTATTTACACGTTTTAAACTAAAAGCTTCTACCAGTTCTTGTAATGTAAATAATTCTTGCTCGGTACCTGGATTCCATCCTAAAAAAGCTAAAAAATTAACTACTGCTTCTGGTAAATAGCCATCTTCTTTAAAACCTCTAGAGATAGTATCAGTAGTTTTCCACTCTAATGGAAATACTGGAAAACCACCTTTATCACCATCACGCTTGCTTAATTTACCTTTACCTGTTGGCTTTAATATCAACGGTAAATGTGCAAATTTTGGTGCTTCCCAACCAAATGCTTTATATAATAAGATATGTAATGCCATTGAGGGTAACCACTCTTCACCACGAATAACATGGCTTATTTTCATTAAATGATCATCTACAATATTAGCTAAATGATAGGTTGGCATACCATCACTTTTAAATAAAATTTTATCGTCTAATACATTAGTATCTATTTTAATTTTTCCACGGATTTCATCTTGTAAAATTAAAATTTTATTTTGCGGACTTTTAAAACGTACTACATATTTATCACCATTAGTAATACGATTTTGTACTTCATCCTCAGATAAAACTAAACTATTATCTAATTTTAAACGATTGTGCCAATTATATATAAAAGTTTTACCTTTTACTTCATGGTCTTTACGGTGTGCATCTAAACTTTCTGGAGTATCAAAAGCATAGTAAGCATGTCCACTATTAATTAGTTTTTCACAATGATTTGCATATATTTCTTTACGTTCACTTTGCTTGTAAGGTCCGTATTTACCGGGTTTTTGAGGTCCTTCATCATACGGTATATTACACCAATTTAAGCTATTGTTAATATAACTTTCTGCTTCCGGTACAAAACGATTTTGATCGGTATCTTCAATACGTAATATAAAAGTACCTTTGTTTTTTTTAGCAAATAAGTAATTGAATAATGCGGTGCGGACACCACCAATATGTAAAGGTCCTGTTGGACTTGGTGCAAAACGGACTCTAACTTCTTGTGACATATATTTATATTTAAAATTCCTTATATAAGGAAGTGATTGTATCTATTTTTTGAAGTGCAAATATACTTATTTATTAAATTGTTAATTAAATTTTAACTACCTGATTTTAAAGGGGGTGTTTTTTATTTTTTTTGTTCATAACTAAACAACTGTTTTATAAAACTAAATTTTGTAAATCTAATAAATTTAACAATCAAAAAGTGGATTCAAAAAAGCATCTTATTTAAACTTTATTTTTATAAAAGTTATGAATATAAAAAAGTGGATTATTGACAAGCTTTAAAAAAATACTAATTAACATTTAGTAGTGAATAGCGTTATTAACAACATGTTTAATAATTAAGTGTTATCCTTTAAAATCAAGTAGTTAAAATATTCATAACTTCTATTTTATTGTTTATTACTTTTAAAAATTGATATTTACTAAATATAAACCAAAAAGATATACCGCTATTCACACACCATAATAATCATAATTTCAATTTTAAAAATATCTAAAAAAAGAAATATAATATATTATATGTTGAAAAGTGTTAATAAGGTTGTTATAGAAAAGAAGTATTTAAAAAAGATGTATTTTTATAAAAAAAATAAAGGATAACACATTGAGTACGTACCAAAACATAGAAGATAAATTAAAAGTATTTATAAAAAGATATTATATAAACGAATTAATAAAAGGAGGTTTACTTTTTATTAGTATTGGTTGTTTGTATTTTATTTTTACACTTTTAATTGAAACCTTTTTATGGTTATCACCAACATACCGTACGGGCTTATTTTGGTTGTTTATAGCTGTAGAAATGGCTTTACTAATATTTTTTATAGGTATACCTCTTTTAAAATTAATAGGTTTACAAAAAGGAATCACTCAAAAAGAAGCTTCTGCAATAATAGGAACACATTTTAATACTGTAAATGATAAATTAACTAATTTATTACAACTAAAAGAAGGTAGTTTTCAATCAGAATTATTATTAGCAAGTATTGATCAAAAAGCAGCAGAGTTATCTCCAATTCCTTTTAAATTTGCTATAAATTTTACTAAAAACAAAAAATATTTAAAATATGTAGCCATCCCTATTTTAATATTTTTAGGCTTTCAGTTTACAGGTAATCAAACGGTAATACAAAACAGTTATAACCGTGTAGTAAATCATGATATTGCCTACACTCCTCCTGCTCCTTTTCATTTTATAGTCAAAAATAATACTTTAGAAACTATTGAAAATGATGATTTTGTAGTAGAAATTACTACTAAAGGAAAAGTAGTACCAACTGCTATTAAAATTAATTTTAATAATGAAACTTATTTTGCTACCAAAACTAATTTTAACACCTACCAATATCATTTTAAAAAAATACAAGATGATGTAGTATTTACCTTATCAGCTAATAACCAAGTTTCTGAAAAATATAAAATTAAAGTAGTAAAAGTACCTAGTATTACTAATTTTAAAATGCATTTAAAATACCCTTCTTATACTCGTAAAAAAGATGAAGTAATACAAAATACAGGAAATTATACAGTACCAGAAGGTACGCTAGTTACCTGGAAATTAGAAACAAAAAAGACTACTGCTATTGATTGGATTAGTACAAAAAATAAGTTTTCTTTTCAAAAATTAACTACTATTTTTCAATTCAAAAAAAGTGTTTTTAATACAGTAAATTATAAAATAACTACCTCAAATACTGCTGTAAAAAATTATGAAAATTTAAACTATACTATTCAAACAATAAAGGATTTATACCCAGAAATTAACATGCAAACCAAACGTGATACTTTGGATAATCAAATTGTTTATTTTTTAGGTAAAATTAGTGATGATTACGGATTAAAAAAATTACAATTAGTTTATAATCAAATAGATAATAATAATAAACAAATTATAAAAATTCCTATTCAAACAAGCAATTATCAGCAATTTACATATACTTTTCCTGGTAATTTACCTTTAGAAAAAGGAAAAAGTTACGAGTATTATTTTGAAGTATTTGATAATGATATACTGCATCATTATAAAAAAATAAAAAGTGAAGTATTTACATACCATAAATTAACAGATGCAGAGTTAGAACATCAAAAATTAAAAGAACAAAAACAAAACATCGGTAATTTATCCAATTCACTTAAAAAATTAGCAGCACAAGAAAAAGATTTACAAGATATTAAAAACATTCAGAAAGAGAAAAAAGAACTTTCTTGGATGGATAAATTAAAAGTTAAAAATTTATTTAAAAAAGAGCAGCAACAAACACAAATGATGCAAAAATTTAATAAGGATTTGCAACGTAATTTAAAGGAGTTTCAAAAAGATAAAACAGACGATACTTTTAAAAAACAATTACAAGAACGTTTAAAGGAACAAGAAAAAGCATTAGAAAAAAATGAAAAACTTTTAGAAGAATTAAAGAAGTTAAAAGATAAAATTACTGATGAAGAATTGTTTGAAAAAATAGAAAAATTAACAAAGGATCAGCAAACCAAAGAAAAATCGTTAGAACAAGTTTTAGAGTTAACTAAACGCTATTACATTAAAAAGAAATTTGAAAAAATAGTAAACGATTTAGAAGAATTAGCTAAAAAACAAGAAGCCTTATCTAAAAAAGAAGGAAATGAAAATACTAAAGAAAAACAAGATGCTTTAAATAAGGAATTTGATAAAATACAAAAAGATTTAGAAGATATTAAAAAAGATAATCAAGATTTAAAAAAACCAATGAAATTGGATGAAAAAAAAGAAGAACAAAATAGTATTAAAAAAGATCAAGAAGCAGCATCAGAAAAATTAGAAAAAAAAGATAAAAAATCAGCTAAAAAGAAACAAAAAGAAGCTGCTAAAAAAATGAAACAAATGAGCATGAGTATGCGTAAACAACAATCCTCATCTTCAGAAGAAGAAATAGAGGAGGATATTAAAATGTTACGTCAAATTTTAGATAATTTATTAAACTATTCCTTTAATCAAGAAAGTTTAATGAAGGAAGTTAAAAACTTAGAATCTAATTTTTCAATGCCCGAAAAATTAAAAAAACAATACCTTTTAAAAGATCATTTTAAACATATTGACGACAGTTTATTTGAACTCTCTTTGCGTCAACCTAAAATTTCTGAAATGATAAACAAAGAAGTAACAGATGTACATTTTAATATAAATAAAGCATTAAAACATTTTGCAGATGTTAAAAACTATTTAGGAGTAACCAATCAACAATATGCTTTAACAGCAGCTAATAATCTAGCAAACTTTTTGAGTTCAGTATTGGATAGTATGGAAAATGCAGCAAAATCTCCAGGAATGGGCAGTTGTGATAAACCAGGAGGAAAAGGAGAAAGTTTTAGTTTACCAGACATTATTCAAAAACAAGAAGAACTGTTAGGTAAAATGAAAGAAGGACAA
>JAJRPS010000018.1 GCA_024280635.1 Bacteroidota bacterium
ACCGATTATTTTCCAGAGTTTTTCAAATTAAAACAAGATTGTAAATTTCATAATTGTTTGCATATTGAAGAACCTAAATGTGCAGTAAAAGAAGCGTTGGAGAAAGATGAAATATCGGCATCACGTTATAAAAGTTATGTGCAAATTGTTGCTGGTGATGATGAGCATTATCGTGTAGACGATTACAAGCAAGAGTAAAATGTAAAACCAAAAAACACTAAATGTAAAATTTTAAATTAGCAAAGATGTAAATGCTCATGTTAATTTAGTTTTTTCAATCTTTTAATTATTTATAAATAGCATGAGAGTAGTCATACAAAGGGTAACCGAAGCATCTGTAAGAATAGACAGAAAAATACATTCTGAAATAAAAGGAGGCTTATTGGTTTTGTTAGGTGTCGAAAATGAAGATACCCAAGAAGATATTGATTGGTTGACTAAAAAAATTGCCAATATGCGTATTTTTAGTGATGAAAACGGACTCATGAACAAATCTGTACAAGATGTAGGTGGTGAACTTTTAGTAGTAAGTCAGTTTACCTTATTTGCCAGTACCAAAAAAGGAAATCGACCTGGTTTTACTCGTTCTGCAAAACCAGAAATATCCATTCCATTGTATGAAGATTTTGTAAAAATTTTACAAGAACAAATCAAAAAAACAATACAAACAGGTCAATTTGGAGCCGATATGCAAGTTTCTTTAATTAATGATGGTCCAGTAACCATTACTATAGATTCTAAAAATAAAGAGTAGCTACTAATAGTTATTTTAAAGACATATAGATTGAATAAAATTCTTTAATTTTGAATCATTCATTTTTTCAATAAAACATCATGAACATTAAAAATGCACAACAAGAAGTAGATAACTGGATTCAAGCACACGGTGTTCGCTATTTTAATGAACTAACCAATATGGCACAACTTACAGAAGAAGTAGGAGAGGTAGCCCGTATTATTGCGCGTCGTTATGGAGAGCAAAGTGAAAAAGAAAGCGATAAAAATAAAGATTTAGGAGAGGAATTAGCAGACGTTATGTTTGTAGTACTCTGCTTAGCCAATCAAACAGGTATCAATTTACAAGAAGCTTTTGATAAAAAGCTAGATTTTAAAACCAAACGTGATCACAACAGACACCATAACAATCCAAAATTAAAATAATTATGACTTTTCAAGAAAAAATAAAATCACCAGGATTCTTTAAAAATTTTTTACTCACAGCACTAGTGTTTTTTGCAATGGTAACCTTAGTTTCTTTGGTGTTAAGTGATGCAGGAGCATTTTTTTCTTTCGACTTTGAAAAAATAAATGCCTTAAATTTTGCTGATGGTAAATGGGAAAAATTCTTCGGGTTTAAAGCAGTAATGAGTTTATTATACAGTTTTTATTTGACCTTAAAAAAGACTAAATAAAATGAATTTGCACCTGCAAAAGTCAGTAATTGAAAATCAACAATCAAAAATTAAGATTACAGGTTCTAAGTCAGAAACGAATAGATTATTGATTTTACAGGCGTTATTTGAAGGTATTAAAATTAGAAATGTATCAAATTCTGATGATACTCAAGTATTGCAAAAAGCATTAGTGTCTACTTCAAAAATAATTGATGTACACCATGCAGGTACTGCAATGCGTTTTTTAACCGCATACTATTCCATTCAAAAAAATAAAGAAATTACATTAACAGGTTCAGTGCGAATGCAACAAAGACCCATTGCTGTTTTAGTAGATGCATTGCGAGCGTTAGGAGCCGATATCACATATTTAAAAAATGAAGGGTATCCGCCATTATTAATAAAAGGGAAAGAGTTGATTAATAATGAAGTTTGTTTGAAAGCAAATGTTTCTAGTCAGTATGTTTCTGCATTGTTATTGATTGCTCCCGCACTTAAAAATGGACTACAGCTTACGTTAAAAGGGGAGATAACATCTATGCCTTACATAAAGATGACACTTTCGCTATTGGATAATATTGGTGTAAAAACTAATTTTGAGGGTAATGTTATAACAGTCAATCATCAATCGTCAATCGTCAATCGTCAATTGGTAGTTGAGTCGGATTGGAGTTCAGCTTCCTATCATTACAGTTTAGTGGCTTTGTCAAAAGTAGGCACGCAAATACAGTTATCATCTTATTTCAAAAACTCACTACAAGGAGATTCGGTTTTAGTTGAAATTTATAAGCAGTTTGGAGTAAATACTACTTTTAAAGATGATTGTATTCTGATAAAAAAAACAAATAATTGTGAATTATCAATTATCAATTGTCAATTGCAAGACGCTCCAGATATAGCACAAACCATAGCTATTACTTGTTTTGGATTAGAAATTGCATGTGAGTTAACAGGATTGCACACCTTGAAAATAAAAGAAACCGATAGGTTATTAGCATTAAAAGCCGAATTAGAAAAACTAGGTGCTTCAATAGTAATAACTAACAATTCCTTGCAATTATCAGCTTCAAAAAAGATAACAAATAATGTTTCAATTGCCACCTATCAAGACCATCGAATGGCAATGGCATTTGCCCCTTTAGCACTTAAAGTGAATCTTATTATAGAAGATACGGAGGTAGTTTCAAAATCATATCCCAATTTTTGGGGAGATTTAAAATATCTAGGAATAAGTACGTTGTAAATAAATAAAATTTCGATAAGATTTAGTTTACTAATATATTGTTTATTAGGTGCTTAAGGGGGTATTTTCTTTTTTCTTTTTCTTTTTTCTTTTTTTTTGTAAAAATAAACCTCGTTTTACTTGACAACCCCTATCTCCAAATTGTATCTTTGTCGACTATAAATTTATATCATCGCAATTATGAAAATGAAATTAACGCAGTTCAATTTTGAACTTCCAGAAGAATTATTAGCTGAATATCCATCAGAACATAGGGATGAGTCACGTTTAATGGTTTTGAATAGGAAGGATAAAACAATAGAGCACAAGCAATTTAAAGATTTAATTGATTATTTTGATGAAGGTGATGTGATGGTATTAAACAATTCAAAAGTTTTTCCAGCACGTTTATTTGGTAATAAAGAAAAAACAGGAGCACGTATTGAAGTGTTTTTGTTACGTGAATTAAGTGAAGAACAACGCTTATGGGATGTTTTAGTAGATCCAGCACGTAAAATACGTATTGGTAATAAGTTATATTTTGGAGAAGATCAAAAATTAGTTGCTGAGGTAATTGATAATACCACTTCTCGTGGTAGAACTCTTCGTTTTTTATATGATGGAAGCTATGAAGAGTTTAGAAAAAAATTAAAAGAGTTAGGTGAAACCCCATTACCAAAATACATAAAAAGAGAAGTAGAAGCAAATGATAAGGAGCGTTACCAAACTATTTATGCTAAGCATGAAGGATCAGTAGCAGCACCAACGGCAGGATTGCATTTTTCCAAACATTTATTAAAACGCTTGGAAATTAAAGGAGTAAAGAAAGCGGAAGTTACCTTACATATTGGTTTAGGTACATTTGATTCTGTTGAGGTAGAAGATATTACCAAACATAAAATGGATTCTGAGAAAATTGAAATAAAAGAAGATGCAGTAGAAATTATTAATTATGCGCTAAAGAGAAAACAACGAATTTGTGCAGTTGGTACTACGGCAATGCGTGCTTTAGAGAGTTCGGTTTCAACAAATAGTACCTTAAACCCATATAAAGGTTGGACAAATAAATACATACATCCTCCGTATAAATTTAGTATAGCAAATTGTATGATTACTAATTTTCATACCCCAAAATCAACATTATTAATGATGATTTCTGCCTTTGCAGATCATGATTTTGTTATGAAAGCGTACAAAGAAGCCATAAAAGAAGGGTATCAGTTTTACTCTTATGGTGATGCAATGTTAATTATATAAACACACCGTTTTAAATATAGAAAACCCTCTCAATAGTAAAACAATTGAGAGGGTTTTTAATTTATTTTTGAAGTATTATTTGTGGTTGTTTAGTGTCCACATTAAAGCCTTTACTTTTGTTGCTCTAAAAATAGTGTGATGCTTTTCATTTGGTTCGTTTGAGTACTTCCACTTTAATTTATTTGGCGCATTATTTTTTAAAATCTTATTCAATTGATTCGTATATTCCGAAATATCTGCTGCACTTGAACCTGCAAACCAAAGTTTAACTTCTTTATCAGGAAATTTTTGAAAAAGGTTCTTAGCATTCTTTGTCAAATAATGATCATTCCACCATAATGATGGGTCAAAGGCGATATAGAAATCAAAAGTTTCAGGGTGTTGCATAAAAGTTTCCATTACAAAAAGTCCAGAAAGTGATTCACCAATAATTCCTTTCTTTTTTGAAGTGCGATACTTGTTATTAATTTCGGGTATTAATTCTTGAGTAATAAATGCTCTAAAGTTTTTTGCGCCGTCTGTTAATGGGCAGTATTGAGCGTCATATTCTGATTCAGAATATCCTGTTAAATCACGTCCTCTTTTAGTGTTTTCAATACCAACAAGAATAATAGGAGGAATATTTTTTTCTGCTATTAATTTAGAAAGGGTATTTGCAATGTGAGGAAAATCTTCTTTTACTCCCCCGTCAGCCATATATAATACAGGATATTTTTTTTCGCTATTTTGGTATGATGACGGCATCCAAACATTTATTACTCTTGTTTCTTCAACTTTTTTTGAGTATAGATTAAAAGTTTCGTGTGCCGGAATTGGATCTTGAGTTTCTTTATGACTTCCGCAACTCAGTAAACATAAACTGGCATAAAATAAAATTAGTAATTTAGTCATGATACTTTTTTTAGTGCTAATTTAGCATTTAAAACTAGAGAAAGGTAGTGTTTTTTTGAATGGTTATTATGTATTTTATAATAAAACTCATTATAGGTGTGGTTTAATGTTTACTAGCATGAATTCTCTTATCTTTGTGAAAAAGAAAAATGAATTGAATTTATGGATATCAAAATAAACAAGCCAAAACCCATAGAACCTATAAATGATATAACAGCATTTAAACGAGGTGATAATATCCAAGAGGTAATAAAAATATTAGAATTGGGTGAGCAGGTATTGGTAACAGCATTTTTTAATAATGGTTTGTTGCTTTTGCAAGAATTAAAATTGTACTTAAAGAAAAAATTTCCAAAAAAAAACTTTTCAAGAACAGCGAAAATACAGACAGGAATATCAAAAGTTATCTAATGCTATTGTTATAGAAATTGTAGATTATAAATTGGTGGTAAAAAAATCACCTACAATTGGTTGGTTTGAGAAGTTATACCCAAATACCAGTACTTTTTTATTACCTTTTCCTCAGGTGCAAGGATTAAACAGTTCTTGGCAATGGTATTTAAAAGGAATTACAACCCCAGTACTTCGTAACAAAATACATCCTTATTACGGTACTTATTTTCCAACACGTTTTGAGCATTTAGAGCTTTTTGATAATTGGCTGAAACATTATGAAGGGGCTAAAAAAACAGCAATAGATGTAGGTATAGGTAGTGGAGTACTTTCTCTACAAATGGTAAAACATGGTTTTCAAAAAGTTTTTGGTACGGATACAAACCCTAACGTAATTGTAGGTTTAGCAGAATTTATGGGTAATACTAAATTATCTAGAAAGATAATGTTAGATTTTGGTCATCTTTTTGGTAAGTGGGATAAGCAAACTGAATTAATTGTTTTTAATCCTCCGTGGTTACCAAAAACACATGATTTAGATAGTCTTGATGAAGCCATTTATTATGATGAAAAGTTGTTTCCTGATTTTTTTAAAGTAGCAAAAGAAAGACTTTTACCTGAAGGGAAATTAGTGGTAATATTTTCTAACTTAGCTGAAATTACAGGTGTAACAAAAGAACATCCTATAGCAAAAGAACTATTAGAAGGCGGAAGATTTCAATTAGAAAAATGCTTTAAAAAGCGTGTAAAAAAGGCCTCTAATAAAACTAAACGAGATCAACATTGGCGTGTCTTAGAGGAAGTGGAACTTTGGATTTTGAAAAATAAGTAATACCAATTTAATATTATAATTGGTGTAAGCTACAATTTTTATTGTTTTTTTAGAGTGCAAAAAGTAAAATTCTGTACAGTTTTAAAAGGAGTAATGTGGTCTTTGGTAATACATGCAGTTTTTTTAAATTGTGGAGCAAATAAGTTTGATAATTTTAAAATACTGTATTGTTTAATGTTTAATCCACTACATTTTTTAGGTCCGTTTTCTGAGAAAGTACCTATTACTAAGTGTGAATTGACATTGTCAATGACCAATTGAATATATTTTTTGATATCATTTCCTTTAGTTAAAAAATGAAGAGTAGCACGATCATGCCATACGTCATAGGTGGTGTTGGGTTTGAAATTGGTAATATCACAAACAATCCACGTAATTAGATTTGCTTTAGCTCCCAATCTTTTTTTAGCTTTTGCTATAGCCTTTTCTGAAATGTCTAAAACGGTAATATTAGTATAGCCTTCATTAAGAAGGTGGTCTGCTAAATTACTATCTCCACCGCCAATATCAATAATTTTAGCGTCTTTAGAAACAGCAAGAGAATGAATGAAATTAAGAGCTGTTTTGGGTACTTCTTGTGTCCAACTTACCTCATGAGGTTCTTTGGTTTCGTAAACAGCTTCCCAGTGTTTTTTTCTTTTTAATAGTATGTTCATGATGTTATTTGATTCCGCTCATAATTTTTCGAATCAGTTCTTCTTTTGCTTTTTCATCTTCTCCAAACAACCAATTGAGTACATTGTGTTCCCAAATATCATCAAATTCTTGCTCATTAATTAAATGACGTTCTTTGGCTAAATCTAATATTTTACCTGGGTAAGAAGATTGAGCATCACTTTCCATTTCTCCTAACGGGTAAGGGTCATCAAGACCCATAATTACTTGTTTGGTTCCTTGGCGTTCAAAAGTTAGTTTTAAGGAATCAGTATCGTGTACTAGTGTGTCAAAATAAATGTTTTTATGTCCTACTGCCTTACGTGGGTGGTATTTACCTTCAAATAAATCAGGACGTCCATCAAAACCTTGTATACGCCTTCCTAAATTCATTTGCGCCAATTGTCCGCCATGAGCAAAACAGGTTCTAATGTTTGGGAAACGTTCTTGCATACCGTTTAAGGTGTAAAAGTGATAGGCATCACCACATTGTGCAAGCATCCAAACCAAGTGAAATCTCCATGCGGTATTGGCTAGTTTTATCATTTTATCACCATCATAAGGGTGCACTTCAATGGCTAGTTTGTATTTGTTTGCTAGTTCAAAAATGGGGTCGTTTTCTTCATCAAAAATACAACGCCATTGCCCAATAGAATCCATATAATGTGTAGGTAAACACAAAACTTTCATATTGAGTTCTTCTACGCAGCGTTCAATTTCCCATAACGCACCATTTATAAAACCAGGGTGAACAACAAAACCACAGGTAAATTTACTGGGGTTGTCTAGTTGTACCTTTGCGTTAAAATCGTTTTGAAAACGTAAGGCATGTTTCATTTCTTCCAAGCGCAATCCATTACCGTATAATTGAGATAAATTTAAAACTACCGCATGATCAATTTGGTTGCGTTCCATCCATTCTAGTTTTTCATTTAAGAAAAAGCTAGAATCGGTTACAGGACGTTTCCAGTCTTTTTGTAACATGTATTTGCGCTCATCATCAACCCAAAAAATTTCTTTATCCTTCATAAACTGAGGAATTTGTTCAGGGTAAGGTAATAAATGCGAATGACCGTTAATGCGAAGTTTTCTTTTCATATGGTAAAAATTGTTTAAAGGACTAAAGTTTTAAGGTTTCAGAAAATAAAATCATTTATTTTGAAAGTGTAACGAAAGCTGTTGGCATGTACCATAAATTGGTTCCAAAAGAAACGGATTCAATATTGTAACCGTCTTTGGTTTTATCATTTATAATTGTTCTACTTTTAGTCTTAAATTATCAGTAGACCACATTTCACTAATTTTAATAATGGTGTATGTTTTCATAGTTTATATTTTGAATTAGAGCTAATATAATGAATAGTTTTGTGATTTATGATATTATTAATAAAAAGACCTCATCCGTTTCGGAAAGGAATGAAGTTTTTTTTGCGTGAGTGATAGTAGCGGCATCCTTTTTTTGTTGCATAAATGCAAAAAAAAAGATATAGCGAATAGCACGAATTTTTTAGGGCACACCCAAATTATATTTATTATAAGCTTTTAGTTCTTCCTCCGTCAACTGGTAAATTAATACCGTTAATATAACTTGCGCTTTCACTGGTTAAAAAAGTAATGGCAGCAGCAGTTTCTTCGGGTTTTGCAAAACGACCTGTAGGAACAAAACTTTTTAATAGTTTTACTATTTCAGGTTCGCTACAATTGGCTTTAGTTGCTTTAGCTGTTATAATAGCATCCAAACGCGCGGTATTGGTGAAACCTGGTAATACATTGTTAACGGTTATGCCATATTGACCTAGCTCACCAGCTAAGGTTTTACTCCAATTTGCTACTGCATTGCGGATGGTGTTACTAACACCTAAACCAGGAATGGGCTCTTTTACTGAAGTTGAAATTACATTAATAACACGACCGTACTGCTTTTTTTTCATGAAAGGTAAACAGGCTTGCACCAATATTTGATTGCATACAATGTGCATGCTAAAGGCATTGGTAAACTCTTCTACAGAGGCTTCATGTAATAATCCTCCTTTTGGACCTCCGGTGTTGTTTATTAGAATATGAAACCCTTGGTTTTTACGGATGTAATCCGTTAATTTTTCTTTTAAATTGTCGGGATTGGTAAAATCGGCAACAATGTAATCGTTGTTGCGTTGTTGCGGTAACTCGGCTAAAACGGCTTTTAGTTTTTCTTCATTACGTGATAATAGGGTTACTCTAACACCTTCATTTGCTAGTGCAATTGCTGTTGCTCTTCCTATTCCTTGTGTACTACCGCAAACTAATGCGTGTTTGTTGTTTAAATTTAAGTTCATAAGCCTATTCTTAAATCCTTCTTAGAGTGAAGGAGATTATTTTTTTAGTTTTTTATGATTATTTTTATTTCCACCAGCTTACTCCCTTCCTTTGGGAGGGTTGGGGTGGGATTTTTAATATTTGATGCACACGTTTTTAGGTTCGGTAAAAAAGCGAAGGGCTTCAAAACCGCCTTCACGTCCTACGCCAGAATCTTTCATGCCACCAAATGGTGTGCGTAAATCGCGCATTAACCAAGTATTTATCCATACAATACCTGCTTCAAGGTATTTTGCTAAATGCATGCTTCGGTTTAGGTTGTTGGTCCAAACGGTACTGGATAGTCCGTAACGTACTCCGTTTGCTAATTGTAATGCTTCTTCATCGGTATCAAAAGGCATGATGGTAACTACGGGTCCAAAAATTTCTTCTTGGTTTAATCGGCAATTGGAGTTTTTTATTTCAATGATAGTGGGTTCTAAATAATATCCGTTTTCAAAACCTTTTATGGTAACGTAATTTCCTCCTGCTAAAATAGTACCGCCTTCTTGTTCAGCAATATCAATATACGATTTTACTTTTTCTAAATGTGCTTTGGAAACCAATGCGCCTATATTAGTGTCTTCCGCTAAGGGGTTTCCTATTTTTAAGGCTTTTGTTTTGGCGATAAAATCGGTTTTAAATTTTTCATAGATACTGCGTTCTACAAAAATACGACTTCCGCAGAGGCAAATTTGTCCTTGATTGGCAAAACTAGATTTTAGGGTTACGGCTAACATTTTATCATAATCACAATCGGCAAAAATTAAATTGGGGTTCTTACCACCCAATTCTAACGACAATTTTTTAAACATGGGAGCGGCAACTCTTGCAATATGTGCTCCTGTGGTGGTGCCTCCAGTAAATGAAATGGCTTTAATATTTGGATGTGCTACAATAGCTTGTCCTGTGGTGTGTCCTAAACCGTGAACGATGTTTAATACGCCTTTTGGCAAACCTGCTTCGTTACAAATTTTGCCTAATAAATAAGCGGTCATTGGTGTAACTTCACTAGGTTTTGCAACAACGGTATTACCTGTTACTAATGCGGGTGCAATTTTCCAAGTAAATAAATATAAGGGTAAATTCCAAGGAGAGATGCAACCTACAACACCAATGGGATGACGCAAGGTAAAGTTGAAAGCGTTTAAGCCGACACTTTCATGTGCTTCACTTGAAAATTGAGTAATGGCATTGGCGAAAAACTGGAAGTTACTAGACGCTCTGGGTATGTCAATTGTTTTGGCTAAGGATAACGGTTTTCCGTTGTCAATGCTTTCTGCAAGTGCGAGTTTATCTAATTTTTCTTCAATTAACTGTGCAATTTTACTGATTATTTTACTGCGCTCGTCAATAGTAGTGTTGCTCCACGTTTTAAATGCTTTTGCAGCTGATTGATAGGCAATTTCTACATCTTCTTGAGTAGAGTTGGGTATTTGGCTATAAACTTCACCTGTTGAGGGGTTGTAATTGTCCATCCACCCGTTTTGAATGGGGTTTTCAAACGCTCCGTTGATGTAATTTTGTATTTTTTTCATAGATTGAGAAATGTTTTAAAAATCGGCGAGGTTTAGTTTTGTGAATTCATACTTGATTTTTAGGACCTAAATAGGCAAAATATATAGTAACAAAAGGAATGATTATGGAGGCAATAAAGTAATTTTGATTAAAAAAATAAAATACAGCAGTTGCGCAAATTGCATAAAAAAACATAAAGAATAAAAAAGTAAAAATAAATGCATTTCTTTCTCTTTTATTACTAAGGTTAACTGCTGTTTTATATAATTTTAATTTCATTTTTAATGATGTTTAAATTGACAATCTTTATAGTTTTTTATACGCAATTACCTTAATTTCAATTAGTAAATGTGGATGCGGTAATTGATGTACGGCAACGGTTGTGCGTGTAGGTCCGTCATAATCAAAATACTGTGCGTATACATCATTATACCCTCCAAAATCGTTCATGTTTACTAAAAATGTAGACACATCTACAATGTCTTTTAAGCTGGCTCCTTCTTCTTTTAAAATATCGTTGATGTTTTCTAAAACAGCTTTTGTTTGTGCTTTAATATCGAGTTTGGTAGTTCCAAATTCATCTACTTCAACACCTTCAAAAGTATTGTCAGTTTTGCGTGAGCTGGTTCCTGAAACAAAAATAAAATCGCCTACACGTTTTACATGTGGGAATTTACCTCTTGGTGTTGCTTTATGTTGTATTAATTTTCCTTTGTTCATATTGTAGATTATAAGTGTAAAATAAAAAAGTACTTTTATATTTAATTTTTTTCGATTTAGTGTTTTGTATTTAACACACCAATTCTTTTAATTTTTCTACCATTAAATATACGTCTTGAAAACTGTTGTATAAAGGTACGGGTGCACAACGAATTACATCTGGTTCTCGCCAATCGGTAATAATATGTGCTTCGGTTAATTTTGTATGTAAATTTTTATCGGCATTTTTTACTTGTATGGATAATTGACAACCACGCTCTTTTGGGTTGGTAGGTGTAATTATTTTAATAGCATCACTATCAATTGTATTCAATAGAAATTCAAAATAACCCGTTAGTAATTCTGATTTTTCTCTAAGGGCATCCATGCCTACTTCGGCAAACATATCTAAAGATGCTTTTATGGCCGCCATAGATAAAATAGGAGGGTTGCTCAATTGATATCCTTCTGCACCTGCCATAACATCAAAATCTTGACGCATGTTAAAACGAGTACTTTTGTTATGACTCCACCAACCTGCAAAGCGATTTAAATCTTTATTATGTGCGTGCTTTTCATGAACAAATAATCCGCCTAAACTTCCTGGTCCTGAATTTAAGTATTTGTAGGTACACCAAGCAGCAAAATCAACACCACTATTGTGTAGTTCTGGTTTTATATTTCCAACACCATGAGCTAAATCAATACCTACCATACAGTTTTTAGCATGACCAATTTCGGCAATGCGTTTTAAATTTAATGATTGTCCTGTATAATAGTTTACGCCACCAATTAGCAATAAAGCAATTTCATCTCCTTGATCATCCAGGATGGTTTCTAAATCTTCTATATTTAATAAATCTTCTCCTTTACGAGGCTTCCATTCTATTAAACCTTTATTGACATCAAAGCCATGAAATTTTAATTGTGACTGTACAGCATATCTATCCGAAGGGAAGGCATCACTTTCAATAACAATTTTGTATTTTGTTTTTGTAGGTTGGTAAAAAGATACCATTAATAAATGTAAATTGGTAGTTAAAGTGTTCATAATTACCACTTCAATAGGTTTTGCACCTACAATTGTTGCCATGTTTTGGGTTAGGAACTCATGATACGGCATCCATGGGTTTTTAGCTTCAAAATGACCTTCTACTCCAAAATTAGCCCAATCTTTCAATTCTTGATTGATGTATTCTTGAGTAGCTTTTGGTTGTAGCCCTAATGAGTTACCGGTAAAGTATAACCAATTATTTCCGTCTTTGTCTTTAGGGATATGAAATTGATCTTGGTATGCTTTTAAAGGGTCTTTTGTATCTAATTCCTTAGCAAAAGTTAGTGTATTTTGATATGTCATTATGTGTCGTTTTCTAATGTTTTCAAAGATAGGATAAAAAAACAAAAAACCGAAAGCATTTTTTTTAGCTTTCGGTTTTATAAAATAGTGTAAATTATTTTGAGTAATTGCTATTTTAATTTTTGTTTAAGATTTAACGGACATGTTTTTTTAAACCTGTTTAAACGAGGTAATGAAACACCTTTTACATAAGGTTGATTGGGGTGTAGTTTCACATAGTTTTGATGATATGCCTCTGCCTCCCAAAAACCTTTAAATTTTTGAATTTCGGCAGCTATTGGTGCGTTTATGTTTTTTGATAAGGCATCTTTTTTAGTGAGCATAATTTCTCTTTCGGTTTCATTTTGGTAAAAGAGTATAGAACGGTATTGTGAACCCTTATCATTGCCTTGACCGTTTACTTGTGTGGGGTCTTGTGATGCAAAATAGACGTCAATCAAATCTGAAAAACTTATTTTTTTAGGATTGTAAATTACCTTTATCGCTTCAGCGTGTCCTGTTGTCCCAGTGTTGCTACTTTCATAAGTGGGGTTTTGCGTATGACCACCCGCGTAACCACTTACAACATTTGTTACGCCATCTAAACTTTCATAAATAGCTTCTACGCACCAAAAACATCCGCTAGCAAAATAGGCGGTTTTTAAATTTTGATTTTGAGTATTTTCCATTGTTTGTTGTGATGTGGTATTACTACAAGAAATAATAATTGCAAAAATAAATAAAAATGTAAAAAAAGTTTTCATTGTTTTCGTTTTTGCAATTATTATTGCGTTGTAATTACATCCAATCTAACTGTATGTTTTTAATTTTTGCGGTACCAGGAATACTTGCAACTTCTATTTTAGTATCAAAATCAAACCAATATTCGCTAGGTAATTCTTTTATATCGATAGTAATATAAAAATCTTGATCTTTAAAATCGATGATAATATTGTTTAGCATTCGGTCAATTTTAGAAACGGTATAATGCGCTCTAAAATCTTTAAAAGTATTATTAAGTCCAACACCCCCTTTGGTTTGATAACGGTTATCATGTAGGGTAATAATGCTAATGGTTTTATTATCGTTTGGTGATAAAGAAAGTAAGTGTTTGCCTCCTTTTTCATAAATTTCAATATCGTTAATATTACCAGTAAATTCATCATCAGTTACGGGTTTTACAATAGAATCTTTTGCAAAAACCGAGTCAATTTGTGTTAAGGTAAAACCTTTTTTTAAATTTCCAACTTTACCATTTTCTAGTAAAAACGGATTTTCTTTTTTTGTGCATTGTAACAATGCAAAGGATGCGATTGTGATTATAATTATTTTTTTCATATTTATTATCCCGATAAGGCGGGTAGCTTTTTTAATTAAACGAGTTTTTTGGGTTGATGTTTTAATATCAACATTTTATGCAAAATATTATTCGTTTTATAGTCTATAAAAATTTCTTTAAAATACCCAAAGCACTACGGATAAAAGTGGCGCTGGTGAGTACTTTAATTACAGGGTTTTGGCGCGTACTGCGCCTTCTTGAAGTTGCTCGTTTGCTTTTTGCTTTTGCTTTGCGTTCTGCCGCTTCTTCTTTGTCTTCTTTGATATCTTTTATTTTATCTTCTAAAATTTCATAAGCACTTTCACGGTCAATATTTTCTTCGTATTTCCCTACTAATTCAGATGCGTCAATGACTTCTTTTAATTCTTTATCAGTTAAAATATCCATTCTACTCATAGGAGCTCGCATCATCGTCGCGGCAAGAGGAGTAGGACGGCCTTTTTCATCTAAGGCAGAAACCAACGCTTCTCCAATACCTAATGATGTTAATACTTCTGCGGTATCGTAATAATCGGTGTCAGGGTAATTTTGGGCGGTCAATTTTATTGCTTTTCTATCTTTTGCAGTAAACGCACGTAAGGCATGCTGAATTTTTAATCCTAACTGACTTAAAATTCCTTCTGGTACATCCGTAGGATTTTGTGTTACAAAATACAAGCCAATACCTTTGGATCGGATTAGTTTTACAATGCTTTCAAGTTGTTCTAATAAGGGTTTTGAAGCATTTTTGAAAATCAAATGCGCTTCGTCAATAAATAAAATGAGCTCTGGTTGATCAGAATCTCCTTGCTCTGGAAACGTTTCATAAATTTCGGCTAATAGGCTTAGCATAAAGGTGGAAAATAACTTCGGACGATCTTGAATATCTGTTAAACGTAAAATATTGATATATCCTTTTCCTTCTTCATTAATTCTTGTTAAATCGTTTACGTCAAAAGATTTTTCTCCAAAGAATAAATCACCACCTTGTTGTTCAATTTCTATAATTTTACGCAAAATAGAACCAGTTGATGCGGTAGAAATGCGTCCGTATTCTTCTTGAAATTCTTGTTTTCCTTCGCCAGTTGCAAATTGCAATACTTTTTTGAAATCTTTTAAGTCTAAAAGTCCCAATTGATTGTCATCACAATATTTAAAAATAACGGAAACAATACCAGATTGTGTGTTGGTTAAGTCTAAAATTCGGGATAATAATACAGGTCCAAACTCCGATACCGTAGCCCGCATGCGCACACCTTTTTGTTCCGACAAGGTTAATATTTCTATCGGAAACTTTTTAGCGTTAAATGGGATTCCAATTTTTTTATGGCGTTCATCAATTTTTGAATGACCAGGACTGGATTGTGCCAAACCAGATAAATCACCTTTCATGTCCATTAATAAAACAGGAATTCCTTTTTCAGATAAGTTTTCAGCTAAAACTTGTAATGTTTTGGTTTTACCGGTACCGGTAGCACCTGCAATTAATCCATGTCTATTTAAGGTTTTTAAAGGGATTTTAACCAATGCATTGGTTAGTGTTTCACCATCTAACATAGCGGCTCCAACGGTTATTGAATCTCCTTTTGTAGTGTACCCTGAATTTATATGGTCGAAAAAAATGTCTTTTGTACTCATCTGTGGTTTTAAATTTTGATAAAAATACTATTTATGTCAATAACTAAAAAATTAAAAGTATCTGAATTAATCATTATGAAACATTATCTTTGCATATAATTATGCAAAAAGAAATTCAAGAATTAGTAAATATAGGAGAAATGCTTCCGTTAATGGAAGAATTTTATACCATTCAGGGTGAAGGATATTATAAGGGCACCGCTGCTTATTTTATACGTATTGGAGGCTGTGATGTAGGTTGCCATTGGTGTGATGTAAAGGAAAGTTGGGACGCTAGCTTGCATCCGCCAACACGTACGATGCAAATAGCGGAGAGCGCTTTAAAATACTCTAATACAGTTGTGGTAACAGGAGGGGAACCATTAATGTGGAATATGAAACCGCTTACTACGGCGCTAAAAAATAACGGCGCTAAAACACATATTGAAACTTCTGGAGCATACAAATTATCGGGTGATTGGGATTGGATTTGCCTATCGCCTAAAAAAACAAAATTACCGTTGCAAGAGGTGTGTGATGCTGCTCATGAGTTGAAAATGATTATTTTTAATAAAAATGATTTTCAATTTGCAGAAGAACAGGCTAAACGTGTAGGTAAGGATTGTATGCTTTTCATACAGCCCGAATGGAGTAAGCGTGATGAAATGATACCGCTAATGGTTGATTATGTGATGAAAAATCCAAAATGGAAAATGTCATTACAAACTCATAAATACATGAACATACCATAAAATGGTTTGGTTTTTGTTACTATAAAAATGAATTCAAAAAAAATGATAAATATGAAAAAGGCACTTTTTTTAATAGCGATAGTAACGGTATTTTTTACAAGTAACACAAGTGCACAAGAAAAATTAGATTTACCTACTGATGCTTTTGGTAAAACCGTGTTGCAATGTTTGAAAGTAAACGGTATTCATGATCAATACGAGCGTGCAACCAATCAAATGTTTGTAATGATGAAGCAACAATTTGCTAATAAAAATGTACCCAATAGTGTTTGGGAAGATTTGGAAGTAGTGAAGCCTATTGCATTGCAAAATATAGAAATTAGAATGGTGCAGGCGTATCGTGCGCATTTTAATGATGACGATATGAATCAAATGTTGTCTTTTTATTTATCTGATGAAGGGAAGAAAATGATTACTGATAGCGCAAACTTAAATAATGATGAGCGTAAGGTAATCAAAGATTTTTTTCACACCACAACAGGGCAAAAAATGATGGAAAGTCAAGCGAGCCTAACCAAAATTATAGGTGAAATTTCTGAAACTTGGAGTAAGGAACTATACCAAAAGCAAATAGAGAAATTAGCCGATAGAGGGTTTGGTTTATAAAATTTCTATAGAGGTTATTTTTGTGCAGGCATTGCTAGTTGCACTTACATTTGCAGGAGTGCATATCCAATTGCCTTCATTTAATTCAGGATAACATCCGTTAGAAGTACCTAAACAGGTAATGTTTGGAATGTTAGTGTTTTGATAATACTTACCGTTTTTTTCTATAATTGCGATGGCAGTTTTAATGGTTCTGTCGCTATTTGTACCTACTATAGTAATTTGATTATTATTTGTAGAAATCATTTCAATAGTGGTTATTTTCACGTCAAAGCCTTCCTTTTTTAGTCTTTTTTCCCATGATTTAACAAGCTCTTTTTTATTTTTTAAAACAATTTTATCATTTATTGAAGTGCAAATTTCAGTTTGTTGTGCAAATAAATTAGAACTAATGAATAATAGAAAGAATATAGTAATGTAGAGTATTTTTTTCATGATAGTGTTTTTGATTAAAATAATATTCAATAATAATAATAATAATAATAATAAGCAAGTGTTTAACGTGATATTCTTACTAAAAAGTCATAATGCTCTCCTTTTTGTGTCAATTTACATTGTAAACCATTTTTAGTACATGCATTTTGTAAGGTGTTAAAGTCAAGATATAGCCAATCAAATTTTGTTGAAGTTTTTCCTTTATAGCTCATGGTAAACTCCACTTCTCCATAGTAATCATCAGTATTTACCCAAAAGCCACCATCGTCATCAGTATCAAACATGTATTTAATATCAGACGAGTCTAATAAAATTTGTCCGTTTGGGTTTAGTAAACTTTTTAAGTGTTGTAAAAAATGATTAATTTTATTCAGTTTACCACAAATTCCAATACCATTCATCAATAATAAAATGGTATCGTATTTTTGAGTTACCTCAAATAAGTTTTGTTGTGTGACGTTTTGTACACCGCGTAAAGTACTTACTTTAACCGCTCCTTTTGATATATCAATAGCATCAACATCAAATCCTTTTTCTTGCAAGTACAACGCATGGTTTCCTGCGCCACAACCCACATCCAGTACTTTCCCTTTTGCTAATTGCAATGCTTTTTGTTCTAACTTAGGCATTTCATCAAAAGATCTGAACAAATAAGGGAGTGGCATTTCATCTGCTTCACTAATGGTGGATTCGGTAATAATATCTTCCGTATAATTATCCTCATAATAATCTAATAAAGCAGTACCTAATATATCTGTCATAGTGTTATCTTTGTGTTATGGAAGAAAGATTAAAAGCATTGCCAAAACAATACAAAGATACATATTTAGAGACAAAAAAATATTTTGTAAAGCTAAAAAAACATCCTCCTAAAAATTTGGATTATACCATGCAGGAATTGCATGGTGATGAGTTTTCACGTACCGATTGTTTGGAGTGTGCTAACTGCTGTAAAACTACAAGTCCTATTTTTACAGACAAGGATATTTTTAGAATTTCCAAGCATTTAAAAATGAAGGAAGCTGCTTTTATTGAAAAATACTTGCATGTAGATGAAGATAATTTTCATGTATTACAACAAGCACCTTGTGAATTTTTAGCGTCAGATAATTATTGCTTAATTTATGATGTTCGACCAAAAGCATGTAAAGAATACCCGCATACCAATCGTCGTAAATTTCAAACCATATTAGATGTTACGCATCATAATGTAGAAATTTGTCCTGCAGTATATAATATTGTTGAAGCAATGAAAAAGCAAATTAAGGTGAGATAGTTTTAGACTATCGCTCCGTGATTAATACAATAAATAATCTTTTCGCATCTTCTCATAATCCTTCAAACCCTCTTGCCAAGATTGCTTAATTTCTTTTTCAGAAACCCCATTTTCAATTTGTTGTTGTAGTTTTTTTGTACCTGCTAAAGTGGTAAAAAAGGAATTGAAAAAAGTAGTTTTATCTTCTGTATTTTGATACGTTTTAAGTAACCATTTTAAATGTAATTGTTTCAGGTTAGGGGTGTTTCGTAAATCTTCACCATAACATACTTTGTTTTTGTGTTTAGGATATTTAGCACCTTCATTGGGTTTTGGAGTAAAGTTAAAGTCGGTTTTTGGTAAAAATGGTGCTCCATAAATTTGAAACTGCATTTTCGTACCCCTACCAATACTAACGGTTGTCCCTTCAAAAAAGCATAAGCTTGGGTATAAGTTTATTGCTTTTGCATTGGGTAAATTAGGAGATGGTTTTATAGGTAAGTTATAAGTAACATTTTTCGTGTAGTTTTTACATTTCACGATTTCCAACTCACATTGCACACCATTTTTCAACCATTTTTGACTATTAATCATTTGTGCATATTCGGCAATCGTCATGCCATGAACAACAGGAATAGGATGCATACCTACAAAACTTTTGTGTTGCGCTTCTAAAATAGGGCCGTCAATATAATGTCCGTTTGGGTTTGGGCGGTCTAAAATAAGTAATGGGATGTTTTGCTCCGCACATGCTTCCATCACATAGTGTAAAGACGATATGTAAGTATAAAAACGCGCGCCCACATCTTGAATATCAAAAATCATGATATCAATATCAACAAGTTGCTTAGGGTAAGGTTTTTTATTTTTTCCGTAGATGGAAATAATATCGATTCCCGTTTTGGCATCCTTACCGTTTTTAATGTGCTCGCCTGCATCAGCTTTACCCCTAAAACCATGTTCAGGGGCAAATACTTTTTTAATATTAATGTTTAAAGAAAGTAGACTATCTACCAAATGTGTATAGTTAACGGATTCATTTTTTAATTTTTTAAAAATTACCGAAGTCTGATTGGCAACAACGCCCACGTTTTTTTCTTTTAAAAAAGGCAAATACTTTTCTGTTTGATTAGCACCTACAATTATAGGAGTGTCTTTTGTGGTGCTTTTTACCTCAATAATAGCATCCTTTATGCGAGTTATTATTACATCTTTTTTATTATCAGTTACCGTTTTTTGTTTTGTTTGACAACTTACTATAGAAAAAGTGCTTAGTAAAACGATTAAAAATGTATTTTTGAAGTTCATTAAAAGAAATATATCCATTGAATGTAGAGTTATTTATAGCCAAACGCATTATTGCTGCTAAACAGTATAAAAGTAGTATATCTTCGCCAATAATAAAAATTGCAGTGCTAGCAATTGCTATTGGTATGGTTATGATGTTAATTTCCGTAGCTACAAGTATTGGATTACAACATAAAATTAGAGAAAAAGTAGCGGCTTTTAACGGGCACGTAATCATCTCTAAATATGATAACAATACGTCTGATCTGTCAGCACAGCCCATATCTATAAAACAAGATTTTTATCCAGAATTTAAAACTGTTTCAGGCATCAAACACGTGCAAGCAGTTGCAAATAAAGGTGGAGTAATACGTACAAAAACCGACTTTGAAGGCGTCAATTTAAAAGGAGTAGGAGCCGATTATAATTGGGAGTATTTTCAAGAATTTTTAGTGGTAGGAAAATTACCCAATGTTTCCCAAAAGAAAGAAAATAAGGAACTGCTTATGTCAACATATTTAGCAGAACGGTTGAGGTTTAAATTGGGAGATAAAGTAACAGTTCATTTTCCGAAACAGGATTTAAATAAAATGCCTAATAGGCGTAATTTTAAAATTGTAGGCTTGTATAATTCGGGGTTTCAGGACTTTGATAAAACCATTATTGTAGCAGATATTAGGCACATACAACGCATGAATAAATGGCAAAAAGATAAAAATGGAAATTATATTCAAGTAGGTGATTTTGAAGTTTTTTTAAATAATTTTGACGATTTAGAACAAAAAGGACAAGAAATTTATGAGCAAACCAACTCCTTTTTAAACGTACAAACCATTGCCGAAAAGTATTACACTATTTTTGAATGGATAAAAATATTTGACTTTAATACCTACGCTATTATTGCCATTATGATTTTCATTTCGGTCATTAATATGAGTGTGATGTTGTTGGTTTTAATTTTAGAAAAAACAAAACTCATTGGTATATTAAAGGCATTAGGAAGTAGCAATTGGAGTATTCGTAAAATATTTTTATTCAACGCCTCTTACATTGTATTAATAGGTTTGTTTTGGGGTAATTTAATAGGTTTAGGTTTGCTTTTCACACAAAAGTATTTCAAATTATTTCCGTTAAATCCAGCAACCTATTATGTAACGGAAGTCCCTGTGTATTTGAATTTAGGGTACATTGTAGCGCTTAATGTAGGTACATTTGTCATCTGTTTTTTGTTGTTGTTAATACCTTCAGCAATCATCACTAAAATATCGCCCGTAAAAGCCATTCGGTTTGAGTAACTAATTATTTGGGCGTTCCCCGAATCCTCATCAGTCTCGGGGCGCGCTTTCCGCTATATCTTTTTACGTAACCAAAATACATTTCAATAAAAAATAGAGCACTACTACTCACGTAAAAAGGATGCCGCTGCAATCGCTAACGCAAAAGTATTTATTAAAAAAAGGAATCAATATAAAATAGTATTATTTTAAAAGAATAAAGATTACTTTTGCTGTTAGAAAAAATGGTACAATGAAATACGCAAAAAATATACTTGAAACTATTGGTAACACACCAATGGTTAAAATAAATAAATTAGTTGAAAGCTTACCATGTTTGGTATTAGCAAAATATGAAACCTTTAATCCAGGGAACTCTGTAAAAGACCGTATGGCATTGCAGATGATTGAAGATGCAGAAGCTGATGGACGCCTAAAACCAGGAGGGACCATAATTGAAGGAACTTCAGGAAATACAGGAATGGGATTAGCGCTAGCTGCTATTGTAAAAGGATACAAATGTATTTTTGTAATGGCAGATAAGCAAAGCAAAGAAAAAGTAGATATTATGCGTGCTCATGGAGCAGAAGTAGTGGTGTGTCCAACCGCGGTAGAGCCAGATGATCCTCGTAGTTATTATTCGGTTTCAAAGCGTTTAGCGGCAGAAACACCAAACGCTTGGTATGTAAATCAATATGATAACCCTAGTAATGCAAAAGCACACTATTTAAGTACCGGACCAGAAATTTGGAAACAAACAGAAGGTAAAATTACTCATTTTGTAGTAGGTGTAGGTACCGGTGGTACAATTAGCGGAGTGGGTAAATACTTAAAAGAACAAAATCCGAATGTTAAAATTTGGGGGATAGATACTTACGGTAGTGTATTTAAAAAATATCATGAAACGGGAATTTTTGACGAAAATGAAATTTACCCATACGTAACAGAAGGTATAGGTGAAGATATTTTACCTAAAAATGTAGATTTTGATATTATTGATGGTTTTACCAAGGTAACCGATAAAAATGCTGCAATATACACACAGCGTTTGGCAAAAGAAGAAGGAATGTTTTTGGGTAATAGTGCAGGGGCTGCTATAAAAGGATTGTTGCAATTAAAAGAGCATTTTACTAAAGATGATGTTGTTGTGGTATTGTTTCATGACCACGGTAGTCGTTATGTAGGTAAAATGTTTAATGACGATTGGATGCGAGAAATGGGTTATGTAGAATAACAAATTTTGACGATATAAAAAACCTTCAATTGCAAATGCAATTGAAGGTTTTTTTATGGGTATTACACAAATTGGTACATGATATGTGAACTTACTTTTTGTAAATTGCAGCGCTATCTGAAAATTTATTTAGCGTAATTTTAGGAGTGCCATAAACAAAAACCTTAGATGATCCTGAAGCTTCTACTGTTAAACCATTTTTAACTTCTATATAACAATCACTGTTACCTTCGGTGATTAAGTTGCAGTTTTCTACGGTCATTTTTTGACCTTTAAAAAAGGTGGTGTTATCTAACCTTAAATCCAATTGATTGGCATCTCCTTCAATTTTTGCAGTTGCTTTTTGATACAAATCAATTTTTAGTTCGCTAGCATTTATAAGCGCTTTGATATTACTAGATTCATTCATTAAAACCACTGCTTTTTCAGCTTCTAAGTTTAGTTCTACTTTAGCATGGTTGCTAGTTGTTAAAGTGAAATTTGTCGTTTTTGCGGTAATGTAAATTTTAGCATTATCTTTCGCTTTAATGTTTAATGTTTTCATATCAAAATCCATTAAAGAGTTTACTTTAGCTTTATCAGACGCAATAATAGTTGTAAGTTCATCTGTAAATGTAATGCGAATTTTCAATTTCTTTTTAGCAATAATTCTATGAGTAGTGTGTATGGTTAAACTCCCATTTTCACTTACAGTATATTTGAAAACATCGTGTAAATTTTCATCGGCTTCAATTTCTAGCAGTGGAGTTTCTCCTTTTAACAGATAAACTTCAATATTTTCATTTAAATTTAAGGTTGTAAACGGGCTAATTGGATATTGCTGTAATTTTACAATTTTGTTACCTTTTATTTTTTCTTTTTTTTGAGAAAAAGCAGTAATACTAATTAAAGATAAAAATAGGATTGTGATTTTTAATTTCATGGGTATATCGTTTGAGTTTAGATTGTGTAAATCAAAAACATTGCCATTTATAAAAAATGATATGTTTATTTTGCAAGATAGCGAATTTTATAAAAATAAAAACTCCAAAGTGTATAGAAACTTTGGGGTTGTTGAGTAATTTTTGGGGAATAGGATTTTTACTTAGAACTGTTAGAAACACTACCTCCAGAACTTTTGTTTTTATTTACTTGGGTTGGATTTCCATAATAGTCAATGTTTGCGCCACTAGACGCGCTTACTTCAATTTTTTCAACACAATTTATGTCAATATTTGCTCCGCTAGATGCTTTTGCATCACATTGTTTAGCAATAAGCTTATCGGCATCAATAACACTTCCGCTAGAAGCTGTTGCGGTAAAACTATTGGTGTTTCCTGCAAGGTTAATATTTGCTCCACTAGAGGATTTACAAGTTAGATTTGCAATATTTACATTTAAAGTAATAGTACTCCCACTTGAGGTACTAATTTTCAGGTTTTTTGTTTGTATGGTTTTGGTATTGTGCACATCTGCACCACTGCTGGTTTTTAAACCTTCAAGTGTTGTAAAGTGTACCATTATTTTTTTAGCTGCAGCGTTACCAATTTGCTCTTCGGTATGTAATATGAGTACACCGTCTATAATTTCGGTTATAATAAGATCTTGTAGGTTGCTGTCCGCTTGTACTTTTACTAAAGTATTATTGCTTTGTGTAAGTACTACTTCTAAACCTTCAGAAGCTTTAATGCTTGAAAAGCTTTTTCCGTTGACGCGGGTAGTAGTAGTTACATCACGATTTCCTTTTACTCCTGTAAAATTAAAATCAGTTTTGCAACTCATTAGTACAAGGGTAGTGATGATTACGATGGCGTATTTTACAATTGTTTTCATAATATTTGATTTATTAGTTAGTGTTTTTTAATTTGATTTTAATCAGTTTTGTTATTGATTTTAATTCCGTTTTTATCAATTTTTAAAATAACTTTTTTTCCATCTTTACTGTTAATGTTGATGTCAATTCCGTTTTCATCAATAATCACTTTTCCTATTTCATCATCACTGTTAATGTCTATGTTAATTCCGTCTTCATCAATATTAAAAACTTCATCATCTTCATTATTAACTTCTATTGACGTACAATCTAAACATTCGGTTTTGTTAGATAAAATACGCAAGTAATGCGCTTCATCACCATTGTCTAGAATGTCGTTGTATCGTTCATTATTTCTATGAAACGAGTAGGTGTTTTCATCTGCAACAATAACCATTCCTTCTGGTAAATAAAGGGTCAATTCAATTTCTTGGCTGTTGTATTTTTGAGTGGTACTAGCCAATAAGTAATTGTTTAATAAAAGCTGATTGTTTTTTATTTCAAAAGCATATCGAATATCTTCTGCTCTTATTTTTGCAGCTTCATGAGACAAGCCATTTGCTGTTTTTTTAATTTTCAGGATAGCAATACTATCAGTAGTTGATTTTACAATTAAGCGTACGTCTTGCATAAAAATTTGTTTTTCATTCTGCTCATCATATACAAACTGAACGTTATCATCTCTATCCATTTCTGTAGAGTATAACTCATTGGCTATCATTTTAATGTGTAATGTGTCATTTACAGTAAAAGGAAGTTGTTCTTTTAGTACTACCTGTGCTTTGTTATTTGTTTTTATAGCGGTTTTAATACCGAAAAAAGCAGTAAATACTACAGAAAACAACCATAGTCCTAACAAGCTAAATTTAGCGATATTGCCGATGGATTTTAAATTGGTTACCAATATTTTTAATCCTAAATAAGCTAAAAAGAAAAATGGAATACCAATAGCAAAGAAACCGAGTATGGATAATAACCAAATTGAAGTTGGTGCATAATCATAAAGTGCTAGTTGATTAGTGAAGCCAAAATTAAAAAGATCAAAAGAGGTTACGGTAAAAGCACTAATTAATAAACCAATTAGTGTCATTACACCAAAAATAACTAACAGGACTCCAATAAACTTCCCAAATATTTTAAAGAGTGTCATAAATACACGCCCTACACCATCAAAAAAGCTGGATATTCCACTTTGAGCGCTATTACTCATTTTTTCATAGTCGGCATTTTTTACCGTTTGGGTAGCGCTATCAAAACCTTCTTTTATTTTCTTTTCAATATTAGAAATATTGATGGGATCTCCCGTCATTGCAATTTTTTCGGCAGTAGTATGTGCTTCTGGCACTAATATCCAAAACAAAATATAGACTAAAAGTGTTGCGCCACCTGTAGGAAAAGTTAATACAACAAAAAAGATGCGTACCCAAAGGGCATCTAATCCTAAATAATATCCTAAGCCAGCACTAACACCTGAAACATACCTGTTGTTACGATCTCTATAAAGTTTTCTAACGGTATTTGAAGTTGATTTTTTAGCTTGTGGTTCATCGTCAAAAATATCTTCGTCAACCTGATAATCTTCAGGCTGTCCCATAACTTCAATAATGTTTTCAACATCTTTATCGCCAATAACTTGACGTTCATTTTGCATTTTTTCCGAAAACAACTCAGCAATACGCCCTTCAATATCAGATATGATTTCTTCTTCTCCAGATGCTCCTTGAAAAGATCGCTTAACGGCATTCAAATAATTTTGTAATTTTTTATATGTGTTTTCATCTATGTGAAAAATGAATCCTCCTAAGTTTATATTTACTGTTTTATTCATGATTAGTTTTTTTAAGCGTTACTATGGTTACAGCTTGTTGTAAGTTATCCCAAGTTTTGGTTAGTTCTTTTAAAAATGTTTCTCCGTTTTCTGTTAATGCATAATATTTTCGTGGCGGTCCAGATGTAGACTCTTCCCATCTATAGTTAAGTAGTCCTGAATTTTTTAAACGGGTGAGTAGCGGATAAATGGTGCCTTCCACAACTAATAGTTTGGCGTCTTTTAAGGTACCAAGTATTTCTGCAACATAGGCGTCTTTGCCTTGTAGTACGGACAGGATGCAGTATTCTAATACTCCTTTTCGCATTTGTGCTTTAGTGTTTTCTAATTTCATAGAAGTAATTTTTTAAGGTGTTGTAAATTGTTCATTTTTTGATTGATTTTTGATGATTCTTATTTAATAAAAGGGATACTGATGGGGTATTTATAAACTTCGCCTTCATTGGCTTTTAAAGCGCCAATAATAGTAGTTATCAATTCAATAATCAACAGGGCAATAGCTGAAAATCCTAATAATAGAATGCTGATTAAGCTACCTGAAAATTGTCTAATATCAAAAGCGGTAACCTCTCCTTTTATGTTTTCTATTTCGGATATGTTGATGCCAAAATAAATAGCAAAGGGTACGCATAATAGTACTAATGCAATGAAGTATAGTAAAATACTCAGTTGAAAATTAAGTACTTGCTTTCCGTTTTGGTCAATAAATTCCGATCTATCTTTATTAACAGTCCATAGAATGAGTGGAAAAATAAAGTTTCCGAAAGGGAGAAAATATTTTCCAAAAGCACCTATGTGGATAAAACTTGCGATGTTTTTGTGATGTTGAGTGAACATAATTTGATTGATATAGTATTAGTTACTACAAAGATATGTCTTTTAAATAGTATTATGTAATACAAAGTACTGTAATTTAACATAATATTAACATTTAAAATGTTTTTTGTATTAACTTAAAACCATCTGTAAAGTGTTTCTACCATTGGTTTTTAAGCTATTTTGTGAAGGATTACAGTGAAATGTGTGATAAGTTGAAATTTATTTTTATCTTAGATGAAAAAATAAAAATGACACTTTCTCCTCGTAAAATAAACCTGTTTTTATTAGCAAAATTACCATCAGCATTTATAAGTGGTGTGCGATTAAAATCAATTACCGATGCAAAATGTGTAACTACCGCTAAATATAAATGGATAAATCAAAACCCATTTGGGTCCATGTATTTTGCAGTGCAAGCAATGGCGTCTGAACTTGCAACGGGAGCATTGGTATTAAAAAAAATACAAGAAAGTGGTAACAAAGTATCCATGTTGGTTACTCATAATACAGGAAGCTACTTTAAGAAAGTAAAGGGAAGAGTTCATTTTACTTGTAATGACGGTGTTTTTATTAGTGAAACCTTACAAAAAGCATTTGAAACTAAAGAGGGGCAAAAAATGACATTAGCCGTAACCGCAACAGATGAAGCTGGTGATGAAGTAGCAAAATTTACCTATGAATGGAGTGTGAAGGTGAAAAATTAATTAAAAGAGTAAAATTTAATTAAAATAAATGTAGCTAGTGTTTAGTATTAGCTTATCACAAATAAAAAATACAATTATGGCAGATGTAATAGATTACGAAATTCACGGAGAAGAAATGCAATATGTGGAAATAGAACTAGACCCACAAGAAGGTGTAGTGGCAGAATCAGGATCCTTTATGATGATGGATGACGGATTGCAAATGAGTACTATTTTTGGTGACGGATCCAACCAAGAAAAAGGAGTTTTAGGAAAATTGTTTTCAGCAGGAAAGCGTTTGCTAACAGGAGAAAGTTTGTTTATGACTGTTTTTTCAAATACATCAGGTCAAAAAAGAAAAGTAAGTTTTGCTTCTCCTTATCCAGGTAGTATTATTCCAATTGATTTATCAAAAAAAGACGGTAAATTTATTTGCCAAAAAGACGCTTTTTTATGTGCAGCAAAAGGAGTTGCCATTGGTATTGAGTTTTCTAAAAAATTAGGAAGAGGTTTTTTTGGAGGAGAAGGATTTATCATGCAAAAACTAGAAGGTGATGGTATGGCATTTGTACATGCAGGTGGTAGTATTTGTAAGCGAGAATTAAAAGTGGGCGAAAAATTAAAAGTAGATACGGGTTGTTTGGTTGGTTTTACTCAAAATGTAAATTATGATATTGAATTTGTTGGCGGTATTAAAAATACTGTTTTTGGAGGTGAAGGATTATTTTTTGCAACCCTACAAGGTCCAGGTACAGTATATATACAATCTTTACCATTTAGTCGTTTAGCATCACGAGTAATAGCTTCAATACCACGTACAGGGGGAAGTAGTAAAGGGGAAGGTAGTTTGTTAGGTGGTTTAGGTAATTTGTTAGATGGAGATAATAGCTTTTAATTGCGTAGCAAACTAAAAATGTTTGTTTATAAAAAATATCTTGCAACTGAGTAGCGGAATTTAGGGGGCGTTAGTAGCCTTGTTTAAAACTTTAACATTTTATAAATACTTTTTGAGTAAATATTTCGTTTATTTATATAGTTAAACTCTAACACCCAATGATATGGCAAGAGCAATGTTTGATTACACCAAAACAATACTAGAACGTGTAAGTTTTGATGTAGATCTTTTTTGTAAAGAACTTCAAAAGGCAGTAGATCGTCTATTACCATATGAAATTGATGAGCTAAGAATATGGCTGAAACAATTTACTTTACAAAAACCTAACTTAAATGAATGTTTAATCTATTTAAAATAAACAAAAAACGGCAACTTAAAAAGTTGCCGTTTTTTGTTTACCTTTTTTTAGGATTAATAATTTGTACATTTAGGAAGGCTATTGCACCGCTAACAACACTATCTATAATATCTTTTAGGGCGGTTGTAATTTGTATTTTTAATTCGTTTTTAGGGTATAACAAACTTACCTCTCTTGCAGGTTTTGGGTCTGTAAAATGTTTGCAATTTTCGAAATTTTCAGTATTTAATTCTTTACTGTGTAAGTAAGGGAGTAAAGTCATACCTAAACCTTCATTCGCTAATTTTACCAAAGTTTCAAAACTGCCGCTTTCCAATTGAAATTTTTGATGCAGATTGTTTTTTGAGGCACTACATAGGTTTAAAATACCATCTCTAAAGCAATGACCATCTTCCAAAAGGAGGATGTCATTGATGTCTAAATCAGTAGTTTCTATTTTTTCCTCATTTGATAATCGATGATTTTTAGGAATATATGCCACAAAAGGTTCATAAAACAAAGGGCGTTCAATAATATTTTCTTCAGCTAAAGGGGTTACAGCAATTGCCGCATCAATATGTCCTTCTTTAAGTTGTTTTATAATTTGAGGAGTGGTCAATTCTAAAATTTTTAGCTGCACTTTAGGGTATTTTGTAATGAATGTTTTTAAAAACATGGGTAATAATGTTGGCATAACGGTAGGGATAATTCCTAACTTATATTCGCCACCAATAAAACCTTTATCTTGATCAATAATATCTTGAATGCGTTCTGACTCATTAACAATATTTTTAGCTTGCGAAACAATTTTTTTACCCACTTCAGTTAGTTCAATCGGTTTTTTGGTTCTATCAAATATTTGAACTTCTAGTTCATCTTCAAGTTTTTGTATTTGCATACTTAAAGTAGGTTGCGTCACAAAACAAGTTTTAGCTGCTTTGGTGAAATTTTGATATTCGGCTACTGCCAAAACATAGTGTAGTTGGGTAATGGTCATGATAGTATCAATTTTGATGATAAAGATATAAAAACTATCAATAAAAATTATGATAATTTAATTTAAAATAGACAATATCTTTGTGTAAACAAAAAAAAGTAAAATTATGAAAACAAATATTTTAGGATTAAATCCACAAAAAACGGTAGAAATTAGTAATAATTTAAACGAATTATTGTCAAGTTTTCAAACCTATTATCAAAACTTAAGAGGTATTCATTGGAATATAAAAGGAAAACAATTTTTTGAATTGCATGTAAAATTTGAAGAACTATATGATGATGCTAATATGAAAGTTGATGAAATAGCGGAACGTATTTTAACTTTAGGCGAAGTGCCTTTGCATACTTTTGAAGATTACCAAAAAACATCAAAAGTAGCTGTGGGTAAAAATGTTTCGAACGATGCAGATGCGGTACAATTGATAGTAAGTTCATTGTCAAGCTTACTCACTTTAGAGCGTAATATTTTAGAATTGGCAGCTAACGCTAATGACGAAGGTACAAATGCTTTAATGAGTGATCTAATTACCCAACAAGAAAAAACAATATGGATGATGCAATCTTGGTTGGGGTAAAAATAAACAATACATTGCATTTTTTATAGAAGATGACAATACAAAAATTAGTAGGAAATTTTACTGTAATAGGTAAAAACCAAGAAGACACGCAAATTAATTATACAGGAACACTAACACTTCGTTTGGATAAAAACAACAGGATACTAGCTAAATGGTTGATTAATGAGGAGCAATTGCAATTGGGTACTGGTTTTTTTAAAGATAATATTTTAGTCATAAACTTTAATTATCAAGGTGATGATGCAGCTCTTTACAAAGGAGTTGTAGTTTATCGTTGTATTACCAATGATATACTAGACGGATTTTGGTCAGAAAAACAGGGTAATCCCTTGTTTTTAGGAGAAGAACGTTGCTTTAGGATACAAGAAAAACCTAATAGTACCAATTAGCTCATGAGTGTTAAATTGGTATCAGATAAGACATGAGAAAAATGAATAAGACAATTGAGATACAAAGCAAAAAGAAACCTTGGTCTACTAAAGATGCAATGATTCAAATTTATGAAAATAAACTTTGGGGAGGTGCTCAATTTGATTTCTATTCAGGTGATGGGTCACATCATACTAATATAGTAACTCCATATGTAAATGTTCTACAAACTTTTTTACAATCGTTTAAAACACCGCTTACAGTTTGTGATTTGGGTTGTGGTGATTTTAATGTGGGTAGCCAATTGGTAAAATACACCCAAAAATACAATGCAATAGATATTGTAGAAGCCTTAATAGAACGCAATAAAAAAGTATTTCAAAATAAAAAAGTTGATTTCAATTGTTTGGACATTGCAAATGATAATTTACCATCAGGAAATTGTGCTATTTTAAGGCAAGTATTGCAACATTTATCTAATAAAGAAGTAGCGCAAGTACTCCAAAAATTAAAGAAATTTAGATATGTTATTTTAACCGAGCACCTTCCTAATGGTAGTTTTGAATCTAATAAAGATATCATTTCAGGGCAGGGAATTCGGTTAAAAAAACAAAGTGGTTTAAACATACTAGTGGCTCCATTTAATTTTTTAGTAAAAGAAGAAAAGCAATTGTTATCAACTATTTTACCTGATAATAAAGGCATTATTGTTACTATCTGTTACACCATTTTTTAAAAGTAGTATTACAATCTAATTTCTAAATTTAAATTTTCGTTTTTCACCGTAAATTTAGCATTCTCAAATTGAGGAGGACCATAACTCATAGGGTTATTGGACATTCCGTACGCTTCTTTAGGTATGCCATTTAGTTCAAAATCCATCTTTTTATTATCGTTTTCATCATGTAACACCATTACTCCGTAATCACCTGGGGTTACGTTAGTAAAGGTTATGCTTGCTTTACCATTAATGATTTTACTTTTTTGCTTTTGGATGGCATCTGTTTTCATAAAGGTATCAATGTTGTGTAACCCAAAAAGCATGGTGCCGTTGTCATTTGTAGCATTATTGATAGTTACAGTAATGTTTACACCTGTTTGAGTTGTTGATTGAGCAGTAAGTAGGCTGCTGCATAAAATGGTAATTAATAATACGATTGTTTTCATAATAATTGTTTTTTTAAAGAGCAATAGTAGCCCTTATGATTAATGTTAGACAAATATTAGCTTCTTTTACGTTATTTAAAAATAGAAGTTACCGAGTTGCGTTTTTTTGCAGATGAGCTGTTATTTTTATGACTATAAAATAAAAAAGTCCCACTTTATAGTGAGACTTGTATGTGTGTGGTAAAAAATGTTACTGTTTTAAAGTAGCCATTTTAATAGCGGCAATAGCAGCTTCGGTACCTTTATTACCGTGTTTTCCGCCAGAGCGATCAATAGCTTGTTGCATATTATTATCGGTCAATACACAAAAAATAACAGGGGTTTCACCCAATACATTTAGGTCTTTAATACCTTGTGCAGCAGCGCTACAAACAAAATCAAAATGTTTGGTTTCGCCTTGTATCACACTGCCAATAGCAATGATAGCATCTACTTCTTGAGTGTTTGCCATGTGTTTGCTACCAAAAGTAAGTTCAAAAGTACCTGGAACATCCCAAGTAATAATGTTTTGAGGGAGCACACCGTTTTCTAAAAGGGTATCAGTAGCACCGTTTAATAAACCTTGTGTGATATTGGCGTTCCATTCAGAAACAACAATCCCAAACCGAAAATTTTTCGCATTTGGGATTGTCGCCTTATCATAATTTGATAAATTTTTATGTATGGTTGCCATATTTTATTTTGCTTGCGCTTTACCTAATAAAGCATCTACTTTATTTGCTTCTAAAGAGGTTGCGTAGCTTTCCTTAATTTGTATTAAGTATTTTGCGGCTTCATCATTTTTTCCTAAATCTAAGGCAACAATTGCTGCTTTATATAAAAACTTAGGAGTAGTGTAGCTGTTTGTTGTAATTTCTAATGCTTTTTTGTATGCTGTTAAAGCATCTTCTAATTGATTTAATTGCACAAAGGCATCACCAATAGCTCCTTTAGCAGTTGCTCCAAAAATTTCATCCTCACTTGTAAAATTATCTAAATACGAAACTGCATTTTTGTAATCGTTCATGTTTAAAAATGCAGTGCCTGCTGCGTAATTAGCTAAGTTTCCTGCTTTTGTTCCGCTATAGTCACTAGCAATTTGCACTAAACCTCTTTTTCCGTTTACACCGTTTAAAGCTAATGTAAATAAAGAATCTTGTTCTTTTCCAGAAGCATTTACTGCTTTTGCAAAATAATCTTGCGCTACGTAAGCTGCATTAGAAGCTTCTGCCTCTTTAGGTTCTTGAATAAATTTAGAGTATCCCATGTATGCTAAAACACAAAAAGCAATAGCACCAATAACGGTAAAAATCATTTTTTGATTTTCAGCTACCCATTCTTCAATTTTATTTGCACTCTCGTCTAGGTTCTCGAAAATTTCCTCAGTAGTACTATCTCCTTCAACATAACCCTCTACTTCATTTAAGTTGTCATCAAAAGTAACTTCTTTTACTTTTGGTTTTCGATATCCTCGTTTTTTATATGTAGCCATAATTGTTATTTATTATAATAAGTCGAGCAAAAATATAATTTTTCTTTTAATTTTTAGGCTATTGTTTTGATAATTTTCAATAATTTGCAATGCTTAATCAAATAGAAGTACTTGTAAGGGGATAGAATATGATTTTAGAACACATTTCGTTAGTTAATTATAAAAATTTTAAATCGGAATCTTTTCAGTTTAACCAAAAAATAAACTGTTTTATTGGGCATAACGGTGTGGGAAAAACCAATGTGTTGGATGCTATTTACCATTTATCATACAGTAAAAGTTATTTTAACTCCATTTCTAGCCAAAATATTAATCATGAAGCCGATTTTTTCGTGATTGATGGACAATATAAAAAAGAAGATAGGGATGAGAAAATTATTGTAAGCCTTAAAAAAGGTCAAAAAAAAATTATAAAACGTAACGGAAAAATATATGAACGTTTTTCTGATCATATTGGTTTTTTACCATTAGTAATCATTTCGCCCTCAGATACCGATTTGATTAGTAGTGGGAGTGAGGTACGCCGAAAATTTGTAGATAGTATCATTTCGCAATTAGACAAACACTATTTAACTACTCTTATAAAATATACCAAAACACTAGCGCAGCGAAATGCATTATTGAAATATTTTGCATTAAACAGTACTTTTAATACCGATACACTAGCCGTTTATAATGAGCAGTTAGTAGTGTTAGGAACTCAAATTAACGATAAAAGAAAAACATTTATTACAGATTTTATTCCTATCTTTTTAAAGCGATACAAAACACTCAGTAATGATGTAGAAATCGTAAAATTGACCTATAAAAGTCAGTTAAACGATACAGGTTTAGCAGAATTGTTTATTCAAAATTTACAGAAAGATAGGGTATTGCAATATACATCCGTTGGGGTACATAAGGATGATTTTGTGTTTACCATTAATGGGTATCCTATTAAAAAATTTGGAAGTCAAGGGCAACAAAAAACATTTTTAATAGCTTTAAAACTCGCACAATTTGATTTCTTATCAAAACAAACACAAGTAAAACCCATATTGTTGTTAGATGATATTTTTGATAAATTAGACGAAACCCGTGTGGCGCAATTAATTGCATTGGTAAATGAAGATGCTTTTGGGCAAATATTTATTTCCGACACGCATGCTAAACGCACAGAAGCCGTATTAGAAAAAACCAACCAATCTTATGAAATATTTAAATTATAAAGTAATTATTATAACGGTGTTAGTTGTATTTGTAGGATGTAATACCCCTGTAAAACAAGAAGATTTGCAAAAAATAAATGGTTATTGGGAAATTGAGTTGGTAGAATCGGCTACTAAAAAGATAAAAAAATACGGACTGAATACTACGATTGATTATTTTAATGTGGATAAAAACGGAAATGGCTTTAGAATAAAAACCAAACCCGATTTTTCAGGAAAGTATAAAACAAATAAGGTAAAGGATACGTTGCATATTGTCTTTAAAAATAAACAATTTGTATTGCAAACCCGTACTCCTTATGATAGTTGGGAAGAAACGATTATAAAATTAACCGATGATAAACTCATTTTAAAAAATGATAGAGGAATTTTATTTCATTACAAAAAACACCTAAAATACAATTTCAAATGAGTAGTAAAGATTACGATAGATTCCAAAAAAATGTAACCATAGGTGATGCATTAAAAGGCTTTATGAAAGCTAATAATTTGGATAAGGGAATAGAAAAAATAGATGCTCAAAATGCATGGTTTGCCATTATGGGGCAAGCAATAGAAGCATATACGAAAAGTGTGGAATTGCAAAACAGTACGTTGATAGTACGATTGTCTTCCTCTACATTAAGAGAAGAATTGAGTTATGGTAAATCAAAAATAATTACTAATATCAATGAGTATTTGCGAAAAGAAGTAGTAAAAGAACTCATTTTAGCATAAGAAAGAATGATGTAATAATTAGTATTTTTTATAATGATAAAAGGTCTTAAAATAGGATAATTTTTTACATTTGTAAAACAGAAAATGCTTAGTAAAGCATCAATAAAAATTAGAAAATAAAATAAAAATGTCAGTAGCAATAGAAAAAGTAAAATGTCTAATCATAGGTTCAGGACCAGCCGGTTATACAGCAGCAATATATGCAGCAAGAGCAAACATGAATCCAGTAATGTATATGGGGTCTCAACCGGGAGGGCAATTAACAACAACCAATGAAGTTGAAAACTTTCCAGGATATCCAGAAGGGATTACAGGTCCAGCAATGATGGAAGAATTGAAAGCACAAGCAGAGCGTTTTGAAACCGATGTTCGTGAAGGTTGGGTAACTAAAGTTGACTTTTCAGGAGATGTGCATAAAGTGTGGATTAATGATGATAAAGAAATTCATTGTGAAACCGTAATTGTATCTACAGGAGCATCGGCTAAATATTTAGGTTTACCGTCAGAGCAAAAATACTTAAAAATGGGTGGTGGAGTTTCTGCTTGTGCTGTTTGTGATGGTTTCTTTTATAAAAATCAAGAAGTTATTTTAGTAGGAGCAGGAGATTCTGCTTGTGAGGAAGCGCATTATTTGTCTAAAATATGTAAAAAAGTAACCATGTTAGTACGTCGTGATGAGTTTAGAGCGTCTAAAATTATGGCTACAAGAGTTCAAAATACCGAAAATATTGAGATTTTATTTAATACGGAAACAGTAGAAGTATTAGGTGATGATTATGGCGTTACAGGAGCACGAGTAAAAAATAAAGTTACAGGAGAAGAAAAAGACATTCCTGCAACAGGTTTCTTTGTAGCCATTGGACACAAACCCAATACCGATATTTTTAAAGAGTACTTAACTTTAGATGAAACGGGGTATATTGTAAATGTTTGCGGTACTGCTAAAACAAATGTTGAGGGAGTTTTTGTGTGTGGAGATGCAGCAGATCATGTATATCGTCAGGCAATAACAGCAGCAGGTACGGGTTGTATGGCTGCCTTAGATGCAGAGCGCTATTTAGCAGCAAAAGAAGGCTAGTAGTAAGAAATAATCAAAATTAAAAAGCATAAAAAAACCTGAACTAATCGTTCAGGTTTTTTTATACTCAAAATTAAAAATCAATCTTAATTTCACTACTCACTAACAACTATTTTCTGTCTTACGGCTTCATATAAAAATGCGCCACAAGCAACAGAAACATTTAAAGACTCAATAGTGCCATACATGGGTAACTTAGCTTTAAAATCGCAAATTTTGAGGGTAGATGGGTTTACGCCACGTCCTTCAGAACCCATAATGATAGCTGTTGGTTTTTTAAAGTCGATGTCATATACTAAAGCATCTGTTTTTTCTGATGCGGCTACTATTTGAAATCCGCTACCTTGTAAAAAGTAAATGGCATCTTTTAAATGGTTTACTCTACAAACAGGGATGTTAAACAAAGCACCTGCAGAGGTTTTGATAGCATCAGCATTAATGGGTGCAGCACCTTTTTCTAAAATGATAATTCCTTTTACATTGGTGCAAACCGCTGTACGTGCAATGGCTCCGAAGTTACGAACGTCATTCACGCCATCTAACATTAATAGCATTGGATTGTCTGATAGCACTAAGTTTTCAGTAAGTGTTTCAATACTGATGGTTTCTACTAAAGCAATTTTAGCAAAAACCCCTTGATGGTTTTTGTCTTCGTATTTCCTGAACTTTTGTATGGGTACGTATTGGTATGGAGTGTTTGATTTTTTTAGCAAATCAAATAACTCTTTGCTTAGCTCATTTTGAGCCTCTTTTACAATATATACTTTTTCTATTTGTGTATTGGCATTAATAGCTTCTATTATAGCTCTTGATCCAAAAATTTCGTTTGTTTTCATAAGTAAAGTTTACTAGTGCAAAGGTAGTAATACCAAATGAATTTTAAATGTATTGTTTTGAAGTTTGTAAATTGCTTGAATTTAGTGCATAAAAAAACCATCCCAATTAAGGGATGGTTTTAAA
>JAJRPS010000019.1 GCA_024280635.1 Bacteroidota bacterium
ACAACAATTAGTACAATTGTGTGCCGCTAAAAAAATACAGCACGTAGTGATTTCTCCAGGAAGTAGAAATGCTCCCTTAACACAAGGGTTTATGTCGCACTCCAAAATTAAAACGTATAGTATTGTAGACGAGCGTTGTGCAGCTTTTTTTGCAATGGGTATGGCTCAACAAATGCAGGAGCCAGTTGCAGTTGTATGCACGTCAGGGTCGGCAGTGTTAAATTATTATCCCGCAGTAGCAGAAGCTTTTTATAGCCATGTACCGTTGGTGATTATATCTGCAGATCGTCCGAAGCATTTAATAAATATAGGAGATGGACAAACTATTAACCAAGAAAATATTTTTAAAAAACATATTGGCTATACCGCAAATTTAAAACAGGATTTAGGAGATAATTCAGAACGATTTTCGACACAAAATGACATTCCAGGTTTTATATTGGACAAATTATTGCATTTAGATAAAGTACGCATTGACATCAATCAGCAAGAAATTAACAAAGCTTTAAACATTGCGATAACAAAAAGCACACCCGTACACATCAATGTTCCGCTAGCCGAACCCTTATATGAAACACAAGATACGTTTACAGAAAAAATACAGCTGATAACTCCTCAATATCAAACAACAGTAATTAATGAAGAAGCATTTGAAGTATTTATAAAACATTGGAATACAGCTTCAAAACGAATGGTATTGTCTGGAGTACTTGCGCCCAATAGCATTACTCAAAAACATGTTGATTTTTTAGGAGAGGACAATGCTACGCTAGTTTTTACAGAAACAACATCCAATATACATCACCCTAATTTCTTATCAAGTATTGACCAAATATTGGCACCTCTAGATAATGAAGGGTTTATGGGGTTACAACCCGATATATTGTTGACATTTGGAGGAATGGTGGTTTCTAAAAAAATAAAACAATTTTTACGTAAATATCCGCCTAAAGTACATTTTCATATCGATTTAAATTCAGGTTGGGATACTTATTTTAAACTAGCATACCATTTTAAAACAACATCTAATGCTTTTTTAGAAAAATTGCAAGAGCAAAATATCGTGCAAAATACGGCTTATCAGCAAAAATGGCTGGCAATACAAAAAGACCGATTACAAAAGCATCAAAACTATTTAGAGAACACTCCTTTTAGTGACTTTAAAGTCTTTGAAGCTATTCTGAATCGTTTCCCTAGTAATATTAATTTACATTTAAGTAATAGCACTACAATTCGTTATGTACAACTGTTAAAACAAAACAGTAGCATACATCAATATTGTAATAGGGGTACTAGTGGTATTGATGGTAGCACAAGCACTGCTATTGGGCATGCGGTAGTTTCAGGTAAACAAAACGTACTCATTACAGGTGATTTAAGTTTTTTATATGATTCCAATGGGTTATGGAATAATTATATCCCTAATAATTTTCGAATTATTTTAATCAATAATACGGGAGGAGGGATATTTAGAATTCTTCCAGGAGATAAAAATTCGGAAGATTTTAAAACTTATTTTGAAACCAATCATCAGTTAAATGCTTCACACTTGTGCAAAATGTATGCGATTGATTATCAATCGGTTTGTGAAAGTGAAAATTTAAATAATAAATTGATAACCTTTTTTGAAGGAGGAGATAAGCCTAAATTATTGGAAGTTTTTACACCCAGAACGGTAAATGATAGCGTTTTAGCGGATTATTTTAAAAATTTAGCTATCACTTGATTTTTGCTTTAATATTTTCATAAATAGAAGAAATTTCATATATTTGGGAAACATAATATTATAATTAATCAATAAAAAAATTAAAACCACTTGAATTATGAGTAAAAGAGATGATTTAATCGTAAAATACGTAGCAGATTTAAAAGATAAATGCGGTGTAACTGCAGATATGGATTTGCTAACAAAGGTAACTATTGGTTGCGGGCCATCAATTTATAACAAAGATGCGTCTACCGTTTCTGGTAGTGATGAAAAGGAATTAGCAACTGTGAAAAATAATTTCTTAATTAAAAAATTAGGATTGAAAGATAGTGCTGATTTAGACAAAGGTATTGATGCTATTATGGAAAAATACGGTCGTAGTAACCGTAATAAATATAGAGCCGTAGTTTATTATTTGTTAACAAAACACTTTAAAAAAGAGTCTATTTATAAATAGTCAATTAGTACTATATTTAAAAAGCGAACAAATGTTAATTTGTTCGCTTTTTTATTGCTATAATTTTATTCGACTCACAAGAGTATGAAGTATTTATTTTCAATAACTTTTGGCATGAAATTTAAGCGTTAAATTTATTGGATTATCACCTCCAGATTAAAAAATCAATAAGTTAGGGTCGCTATACGGTAAGTCAAACCAGTTTGAAACGGATTTACTGGTTAAAATACCATGATAAAAATACAATCCATTTTTTAAGCCCTTATCAAATCTAATGGCATTTTCAATACCACCATCTTTAGCAATTTTCAACAAATAAGGTGTAAAAATATTACTAATAGCATTTGATGCTGTTCGTGCATACCTAGAAGGAATATTGGGTACACAATAATGTATTACATCGTGTTGTATAAAAGTAGGTTTATCATGTGATGTAATATTTGAGGTTTCAAAACACCCACCCATATCAATGCTCACATCAATAATAACGGCACCTGATTTCATTTGTTCTACCATTTCTTGAGTAACTAAAATAGGTGCTCTACTTTTCCCTCTTACACAGCCAATTGCAATATCACATCGTTTTAAGGCTTTAAATAAGTTTTTAGGCTGTAAGGTAGATGTGTAAATTGTTTGCCCTAAATTGCGTTGTAAGCTTCGTAATTTTTCAAGAGAATTATCAAATACTTTTATATTGGCTCCTAATCCTATTGCTGCTCGAGCAGCATTTTCACCTACTGTTCCTGCGCCAATAATTACAATTTCAGTAGGAGGGACTCCGCAAATATTACCCAAAAGTAATCCGTTGCCTTTATTTGTGTTGGCAAGTAGATCTCCTGCAATTAAAACAGAAGCTGCACCTGCTATTTCACTCAATACACGTACCGCAGGAAAAGTACCCTCTTCGTCTTTTATAAATTCAAAAGCCAATGCAGTAATCTTTTTTTTAGATAAGGTTTCAAAATATTGCTTTGATTGTGTTTTAATTTGTAATGCTGAAATTAACAGCGATTTCGGGTTAATCATTTTCAATTCATCAACAGAAGGTGGTTCTACCTTTAAAATAATAGGGCAGGAGAATACCTTTTTAGTGTCTGTTGTAATAGTTGCGCCTGCTTCGCTATAATCACTATCTGTAAAGTTTGATGCAGCCCCAGCATTTGATTCAATCATTACTCGATTACCTTGTGACACTAGGGCGGTAATGGCGTCAGGGGTTAAGCATACACGTTTTTCTTGGTAACAACTTTCTTTTGGTACACCTATAAAAAGGGATCCTTTTTTACGTTGTATTTCTAAAGTTTCTTCTTGCGGAAGGAGTTGAAATTTTGAGAAAGGTGTTAGTGCGTTACTCATTGTAATTTGAATTGGTTTTATGCCAAATTACGAATAATTTATGAAATATCCATAATTTCTAAAACACGATGCTCATTTTCAATTTTATGAAGATGTATTGACACCGCATCATCTGGAATGATAGTAGGGGTTTTCTCAGGCCATTCTACAAAACACCAAGCATTTTGATAAAAATAATCTTCAATTCCAATATCATAAACTTCAATTTCATCTTCAATACGATAAAAATCAAAATGAAAAATAGTATTTGCAGTGCCTTGGTATTCGTTTACCAATGAAAATGTAGGGCTAGTTGTTGGTTCTGTAACACCTAATAGTAAAGCTAATTCTTTTATTAAAGTTGTTTTACCAACACCCATTTGTCCATAAAACAAAAGTGTTTTGGGTGTGCTAAACGATGAAATAAGCTGTTTTGCAACATCTTTAATTTCAGATAATGGGTAGGTTATTTTCATAAAAGTAATATCTTATAAAGCAAAGATACAACGCATTGGTAAATAAAATAATAACAAGAAGAATAATGTCTTTATTTTAGTTACGGTAGTGCGTGTTTTTTCTATTTAGGTTCTAATACAACAAATGGAATAATCATTTCCTCCAAAGAAACCCCTCCGTGTTGATAGGTGTTTTTATAGTAACTCACATAATGATTAAAGTTATTAGGGTAGGCAAAAAACAAATCACTTTTAGCAAAGATAAAGGAACTATTCATGTTTAAGCGTGGTAAATGTATGGTTTTAGGGTCTTTTGCAACCAAAACATCTTTTTCTTCATAACTCATGCTGCGCCCCGTTTTATAGCGTAAATTATCACTAATATTTTTTTGACCAATGACCTTGGTGGGTTTGGTTACGTTGATGGTTCCGTGATCGGTAGTGATGATTAATTTCATACCTAAACTTTGCGCTTGTATGATAATCTCTAATAAAGGCGAATTTTTAAACCAACTTAATGTTAATGACCGATAAGCTTTATCATCATTAGCTAACTCTTGTATGATATTCATGTCTGTTTTAGAATGCGAAAGCATGTCTACAAAATTATAAACCACTACTGTTAAGTCATTTGGAGCACATGACTTAAAGTTGTTTGCTAATTTTTTTCCTTTGGTTAAATTGGTGATTTTATAATATTCATGCTTAATATTTAATCGTAATCGTTTCAATTGCACTTTTAAAAAATCATTTTCATGCATGTTTTTGCCGCCTTCATCGGTATCATTTTTCCAAAAATCAGGATGTTGTTTTTCCATTTCTGAAGGCATCAATCCTGAAAAGATAGCATTTCTTGCATATTGTGTAGCGGTAGGTAAAATACTGCAAAATGGTTTTTCTTCAATTTTTTTGTAATGATTGGCAACAATAGGCTCAAAGGCTTTCCATTGGTCATAACGCAAGTTGTCTACTACAATTAACAGCGTAGGTTGACTATCACTCAATTGCGGTACTACCCAATTTTTAAAAAGTTCATGAGATAGCATTGGTGCATCATGATTGCTAAACCAATTGGGATAATTTTTATCTATAAATTTACCAAATTGCAAATTAGCTTCTTCTTTTTGTGAAGTTAAAATTTCTTGCATACCACTATCCTCAATGCTTTCTAGCTCAATTTCCCAATAAATGAGTTTTTGATATAGGGTAACCCATTCTTCCCAAGTATTCACCATTGCTAAATCCATGGCTATTTTCCTGAATTCTTGTTGATAATTTGAAGTGGTTTTTTCAGAGATTAACCTAGAATAATCCAAGTTTTTCTTGATGCTAAGGAGTATTTGATTTGGGTTTACTGGTTTAATAAGGTAGTCGGCAATTTTAGAGCCAATAGCTTCTTCCATAATATATTCCTCTTCACTTTTGGTAATCATTACCACAGGAATATGCGCTTTTTTGGTCGCAATTTCAGTTAATGTTTCTAAACCTGTTAATCCAGGCATGTTTTCATCTAAAAAAATAATATCAAAATTTTCTTCTTTAAGTAGTTCCAAGGCCTCCGTACCACTTAAGCAACTGGTTACTACACAATTCTTTTTTTCTAAGAAAATAATGTGCGGTTTCAATAAATCTATTTCGTCATCTGCCCAAAGAATCTTGATGTTATTCATTTAAAAGTGGTTTTATCAAAGTTAAAATTATTAAGTTTGTGCTTATTCAGTAATTAAAATCAGTACTTTTTTGAATACCAGCAACAAACTTAAGATATTAAACGACCCAATTTACGGATTTATTACTATTCCGAACGAACTTATTTTCGATATTATACAACACCCTTACTTTCAAAGGTTAAGGCGAGTATCGCAAATGGGATTAACTTATTTAGTGTACCCAGGAGCGCATCATACAAGATTTCACCATGCATTGGGTTGCATGCACTTGATGAGTAAGGCTATACAGGTATTGCGTTTTAAAGGTGTTTTAATTTCTGAAGATGAAGCTACAGCATTGCAAATAGCTATTTTATTGCATGACATTGGTCACGGTCCATTTTCACATGCTATGGAGCATAGTATTGTAGAAAAAATTACCCATGAAGAAATTTCATTAGCCTTTATGAAAGCGTTAAATGAAGAGTTTGACGGTAAATTAGCACTAGCAATACTAATTTTTGAAGGAAAACATCCACGTACATTTTTTTATCAATTGATTAGTAGTCAGTTAGATATGGATAGATCAGACTACTTAAAGCGAGATAGTTTTTATACCGGTGTGGCAGAAGGAAATATCAATTCCGAACGCTTAATTACCATGCTAAATGTAGTTAATGATGAATTGGTAGTAGAAGAAAAAGGAATTTATTCTGTCGAAAAATTTCTTTTAGCACGCCGTTTAATGTATTGGCAAGTATATTTACATAAAACAGGAGTAGGAGCAGAACAATTGTTGGTTCGGGTGTTAAAAAGAGCAAAAGAGCTTGTTAATAGTGGTGCTAAAATACCTGCTAGCAATCCTTTTCAATATTTTTTGCAACATAAAATTAACGATACTAATTTTGATGCAGTAGCATTAAAAACATTTGCAAAGTTAGATGATTATGATATTGTTTCTGCAATGAAATCATGGATGAATCATGATGACGTGGTGTTGTCAAATTTAAGCACGATGATAATTAATAGAGATTTATTGAAAATTAAATTAAGTAGTAATCCTGTCTCAGACACCGAATTTAAAGCACTTCAAGAACAAGCAAAACAAAAATATAATTTATCAGATGAAGAAGTAAATTACTTTGTATTTCAATCATCGGTATCCAATACCGCATATAGTGATGTAGAATCAGGAATAAAAATTTTATTAAAAAATGATGCAGTAGTTGATGTTTCAGAAGCTTCTGATCACTTGAATTTGAAGGTGTTAACAAAAACTGTTAAAAAATACTTTGTGTGTTACCCTAAAGTGATGTAAGCTTTTTTTATATTTGCAGATAATGGAATTTACAGCAACACAAATAGCAGATATTTTAGCAGGGGAAATTGTAGGAAATCCTGAAGCTAAAGTATCCAAATTAGCAAAAATAGAAGAAGGAGAAGCAGGAGCTTTAACCTTTTTAGCTAATAAAAAATACACCGACTTTATTTATACTACAAAAGCGACTATCACTATTGTTAATAAAGATTTTGTATCCGAAAAGGAAATTACATCAACATTAATAAAAGTAGACGATGCACAAATAGCTTTTGCTAAATTGTTAAATTTTTACAATGAAGTAAAAAACAATAAAGAAGGGGTAGAGCAACCTAGTTTTCAATCAACTTCATCAAAACATGGTGAAAACGTATATTTAGGAGCATTCTCTTATTTAGGTGATAATGTGATTTTAGGTGATAATGTTAAAATTTATCCACATGTTTATATTAGTGATAATGTAACCATTGCTGATAATACAACTATATTTTCTGGAGCAAAGCTATATTCTGAAACTGTAATCGGTAAAAATTGCACCATTAATAGTGGGGCAATTATTGGGGCTGATGGATTTGGATATGCACCAGATGAAAATGGTGAATTTCAAAAAGTACCTCAAATAGGTAATGTTATTTTAGAAGATAATGTAGATGTTGGTGCAGCAGCAACTATTGATAGAGCTACTTTAGGATCTACCATATTGCGTAAAGGCGTAAAAATAGACAATCAAGTACAAATTGCACATAATGTAGAAATTGACAGTCATACTGTAATTGCCGCACAAACGGGTATTGCAGGTTCTACAAAAATGGGAAAATACTGTATGATTGGCGGGCAAGTAGGTATTGCAGGTCACTTAACATTAGGAAATCATTTAAAAGTGCAAGCACAAACAGGCATTGGTCATCGTGCAAAAGATGGTGAAAAACTATACGGCTCACCAGCAATAGATTATGGTAATTATGTAAAATCATACGTGCATTTTAAAAATTTACCAGATATTGTAAAAAAAATAAATCAATTAGAAAAAAAAATAAACAACAATGAGTAGTACCGTTGTAAATCAAAGAACTATTAAAAATGAAGTAACCCTTACAGGTGTTGGTCTTCATACAGGTAAAAACGTAACATTAACCTTTAAACCCGCTCCTGAAAATCACGGATATGTATTTTCAAGAACCGATTTAGAAGGAAACCCTACCATACAAGCAAAAGCTTCTTTTGTAACAGAAACACAAAGAGGAACCAACATGGTAAAAGGAGAGGTTACCATAAACACTTCAGAGCATGTTTTAGCAGCTTTAGTTGGACTAGAAATAGACAACTGTTTAATTGAGTTAAACGCATCTGAACCACCAATAATGGACGGGTCTTCTAAGTTTTTTATAGAGGCTTTAGAAAAAGCTGGTATTGAAGAACAAAAAGCAGCACGTGAAGAATACGTAGTAACTGAAATTTTATCTTTTAAAGATGAAAAAACAGGTGCCGAAATAATGGTTATTCCTGCTAATGAATATCAAGTTACCGCAATGGTAGATTATGAAACAGAAGTTTTAGGAACACAAAATGCTTCTTTATGTAAAATTTCTGATTTTAAACATGAAATTGCATGTTCTAGAACTTTTAGTTTTTTGCATGAATTGGAATATTTATTAGACAACGGTTTAATCAAAGGTGGTGACTTAAATAATGCAATCATATATGTAGATAAAGAAATTTCTGAAGCTACTATGAATAAATTAAAAAAAGCATTCAATAAAACAGAAATTTCAGTAAAACCAAATGGTATACTGGATAATTTGACGCTACATTATCAAAATGAAGCCGCTCGTCATAAATTATTAGATGTTATTGGAGATTTAGCCTTAATAGGTACACGTATTAGAGGAAAAGTTATTGCAACAAAACCTGGTCATTATGTAAATACTCAGTTTGCAAAAATGATGGAAACGCATATTAAAAAAGAAAAACGAAATAAAGTACCTGTTTTTGACGTAACAGCAAAACCAGTTATGGATATTCATCAGGTAATGGATATGTTGCCACATAGACCACCATTTTTATTGGTAGATAGAATATTAGAACTTAGTGATACTCATGTTGTGGGAATGAAAAATGTAACCATGAATGAGCCTTTTTTTGTAGGACATTTTCCAGGAGCCCCTGTGATGCCTGGAGTATTGCAAGTAGAAGCAATGGCGCAAACAGGAGGTATTTTAGTATTAAGTACGGTTCCAGACCCTGAAAATTACCTAACATTTTTTATGAAAATAGATAAGGTAAAATTTAAACAAAAAGTTTTACCAGGGGATACACTTGTATTTAAGTGCAGTTTAATAACACCTATAAGACGTGGTATTTGCCATATGCAAGCATACGCATACGCCAACGGAAAAATAGTTTGTGAAGCAGAAATGATGGCACAAATTGCAAGAAAACCAGAAGCAAATTAAATCAAACATTGGGGAGATATTTACATTTCAACTCGATACTAAAATTAAAATATGAATCAACCATTAGCATACGTACACCCAGGAGCAAAAATTGCTAAAAATGTAGTAATAGAGCCTTTCACTACCATACACAATAATGTTGTTATTGGCGACGGTACTTGGATAGGATCTAATGTTACCATTATGGAAGGCGCTCGAATTGGTAAAAATTGTAATATTTTTCCAGGAGCAGTAATTTCAGCAGTACCACAAGATTTAAAATATAATGATGAAGATACAACTGTAGAAATAGGAAATAATGTAACCATTAGAGAGTGCGTAACCATCAATCGAGGTACTGTAGACCGAATGAAAACCGTTATTGGTGATAATTGCTTAATAATGGCATATTGTCATATTGCACATGACTGTATTGTAGGGGAAAACTGTATTTTTTCAAACAACAGCACATTGGCAGGACACATTACAGTAGGGGATAATGTTATTTTAGCGGGTATGGTAGCTGTACATCAATTTTGTAGCGTAGGAGAACATGCTTTTGTAACAGGAGGAACTTTAGTTCGTAAAGATGTACCACCATTTGTGAAAGCAGCGCGTGAACCTATTTCATATGTAGGAATTAATTCTGTAGGCTTAAGGCGTAGAGGGTTTACTACAGAAAAAATTAGAGAAATTCAGAATATATACCGAATTTTATACCAAGGAAAAAACAATACAACACAAGCAGCCGCTGTTATAGAAGCAGAAATGGAAGCAACAACAGAAAGAGATAGAATATTAATGTTCATAAGAAACTCTAAAAGAGGAATTATGAAAGGTTATTTTAAGAATTAAAAATAAATAAATTATGGCAGATACTTCAGATATTAGAAACGGATTGTGCATTAGATTTAATAATGACATTTATAAAATAATTGAATTTTTACATGTAAAACCAGGAAAAGGACCTGCTTTTGTGCGTACAAAATTAAAAAGTGTAACCACAGGTAAGGTTGTAGATAATACCTTTCCTTCAGGGAGAAAGTTAGACGATGTACGTGTAGAAACGCACAAATTTCAATTTTTATACCCAGAAGGTGATACGTTTCACTTTATGAACACAGAAGATTACAATCAAATTACATTAGAAAAAGCCTCTTTAGATGCTCCAGGGTTATTAAAAGAAGGTGAAGTAGTTACCATTTTAATCAACTCAGAAGATGAGATGCCTTTATCTGTAGATATGCCTGCAAGTGTTATTTTAGAAGTAACACATACGGAACCAGGAGTAAAAGGAAATACAGCAACTAATGCTACAAAACCAGCAACAGTTGAAAGTGGCGCTACGGTAAACGTACCTTTATTTATTAATGAAGGGGATTTGATTAAAGTAGAAACAGCAAAAGGAACCTATAAAGAAAGAGTAAAAGCATAAGTTTGGTATTAGAATAACTCACAAATTGTGGGTTATTTTTTCAACTATTTTATAATAAACATTTTCATAATGAAATTCCCACAAACACATACCTTAGCACAAATAGCTACAATTATTAATACCAAATTTGTAGGAGATGAAAATTTTCCTGTTTTGGGTATGAATGAAATTCATGTAGTTGAAGCAGGAGATATTGTATTTGTAGATCATCCAAAATATTATGATGCCGCATTAAAATCGGCAGCAACGGTAGTGCTTATCAATAAAGATGTAGCTTGTCCAAAAGGAAAAGCATTATTAATTTCAGATGATCCCTTTAGAGATTTTAATAAATTAGCAGAATATTTTAAGCCGTTTCAAAAGTCACAATTGTTAATTTCTGAAACAGCAACAATAGGAGAAGGTACTGTTATTCAACCTGGTACATTTGTAGGTAATAATGTCTCTATCGGTAAAGAATGTATCATACATGCAAATGTGACACTTTATGATGACACCGTAATTGGTGATCACGTAACCATTCATGCAGGTAGTATTTTAGGCGCAGATGCTTTTTATTATAAAAACAGACCCGAGTTGAGAGATAAATTAAAATCATCAGGGCGAGTTGTAATTCATAATAATGTAGACATTGGAGCTGCTTGTACTATTGATAGAGGTGTTACAGGAGATACCACTATAGGAGAAGGTACTAAAATTGATAATCAAATTCAAATAGGACACGATACCATTATTGGTAAAAAATGCTTAATAGCTTCTCAAGTAGGTATTGCAGGATGTTGTATCATTGAAGATGAAGTAACCCTATGGGGACAAGTAGGAACCGCAAGCGGAATAACAATAGGTAAAGGAGCTGTTGTTATGGGGCAAACAGGAGTAACAAAATCGGTAAAAGGAGGAATGTCTTATTTCGGAACTCCAATTACAGAATCCAGACAACGCTTAAAAGAAATAGCAACTTTAAGGCGATTATCGAAATAAATAAATAGCTTTAAAATAATCTATTTAAAAGGGTAGATTATCAAAAGAAAAAATTAAATTTGTAGCAATCAAAAAATAAAGAAAAAAATGAGTGTTTTAGTAAATAAAGATTCAAAAATAATAGTTCAAGGTTTTACAGGTGGTGAAGGTACTTTTCACGCAGGTCAAATGATTGATTACGGTACTAACGTTGTTGGTGGAGTAACTCCAGGTAAGGGTGGTCAAGAGCATTTAGGGAAACCAGTATTCAATACGGTAAAGGAAGCAGTTGAAAAAGTAGGAGCAGACACTACAATTATATTTGTGCCACCAGCATTTGCTGCAGATGCAATTATGGAAGCTGCTGAAGCAGGTATTAAAGTAATCATTACAATTACTGAAGGTATTCCTGTTGCTGATATGATTAAAGCAAACGCTTATGTTAAAAATAGTGGTGCACGTTTAGTAGGTCCTAACTGTCCAGGTGTAATTACTCCAGGAGAAGCAAAAGTTGGTATCATGCCAGGGTTTGTATTTAAAAAAGGTAATGTAGGCATTGTTTCTAAATCAGGAACATTAACCTATGAAGCTGCTGATCAAGTTGTAGCGGAAGGTATGGGAATTACAACGGCTATTGGTATTGGTGGAGATCCAATCATAGGAACAACTACCAAAGAAGCTGTAGAAATGTTGATTAATGATCCTGAAACGGAATGTGTAGTAATGATTGGTGAAATTGGAGGTCAATTAGAAGCTGATGCTGCAAACTGGTATAAAGCTAGTGGTAGTAAAAAACCAGTTATTGGTTTTATTGCGGGTGAAACGGCTCCTGCAGGTCGTACAATGGGGCACGCTGGTGCAATTGTTGGCGGATCTGATGATACCGCACAAGCTAAAAAAGCAATTATGAGATCTTGCGGAATTCACGTAGTAGATTCTCCTGCTGAAATTGGAGTAAAAGTAGCAGAAGTTATGGGGGTAAAAGCTTAATAAACTGCTTAATAATATATATAATGCCTTTCGGGAACGAAAGGCATTTTTTTAGAACAAATAAAGTATTATTTTAGCCGAGTGAAATTTAAACTCAATTATTTTATACCAATTTAATTTCAAAACAATTTATACCGAGTGTTTTTATATTAAACTGGTATTACACACAACTTATACTTATATATAATGAATATTTTTCAAAAAATAGCTAATTTATTTAGCAAAAAAGAAAGCACAAGTAGCACCGTAAGGGAAGGTGTTGTTAAGTTCTTCAATAGAAATAAAAAATTTGGATTCATCAGTTACAACAATGGTAAAGATGAAGTTTTTGTACACAAAAGTGATGTAACAGGTCAAATACGTAAAAATGATAAAGTTACTTTTCAAGTTACAAAAACTAAAAAAGGCTTAGCAGCAGTAAATGTAAACCGTATTAAATAGTTGCTTTTCAAAATTATCAGTAAAATAAGTTTTCATTTAAGCATGGGATAAATAATCAACTTATTATTTTAGGTGTAAAATTAAGAAGGTTTTGGTTTTGTGCTTTAAAGATTTTAAAAAAAAACTATTAGACCAGTTTAATTTTGTAATGTCGTATAAATATGATGAAAATTAAACGACTTCATTGTGATATTAGAATGTTAAATAAGTATTAGCTTAGCGTTAAATGAAAACAGTGTCCACAATCATTACAAAAACCATATCCGTACGTTTACGCCCAAAAGCAGAGCGCATGGTAAAAAAAAGACATCCATGGGTATTTGAAGACAGTATTATAAAACAAAACAATACTGCAAACGCTGGTGATGTTGTGGTAGTATATGATAATCGTAAAAACAAGTTCTTAGCTTGTGGATTATATGACAGTTACTCACCTATAAAAATTAAACTATTACACTTTCATAAGCCACAAAAGTTAGATGCTACCTTTTTCCAATCTAAAATTGAAGAAGCATTTTCTAAACGCGCTGTTTTATTAGAAACCAATACCAATAGTTATCGCTTTTTATATGGTGAAGCAGATGGTTTTCCTGGTTTTATTGCAGATGTATATGCAAAAGTTTTAGTCGTTAAAATATACTCCGCAATATGGTTTCCGTATTTAGAAGTTATTGTAGCACATTTGGTTAAAATTAGCCAATGTGATACCGTAGTATTACGATTGAGTAGAAATTTACAGAAACTTAAAGAAAACCAAGGTTTAAAAGATGGGCAAGTCGTTTTCGGAAAATTAGCAGAGGAAATTGTTTTGTTTACAGAACATGATATTCATTTTTCCGCCAATGTAATTCACGGTCATAAAACAGGTTATTTTTTAGACCATCGTGAAAATAGAAGGCGAGTAGGTGCATTATCCAAAAACAAAAGTGTTTTAGATGTATTTTCGTATGCAGGCGGTTTTTCGGTACATGCATTATCAAACGGAGCAAAAGAAGTAGTGAGTTTAGATATTAGTGCACAAGCCTTAAAAATGGCATTAGCTAACGGAAAACTTAATAATTATACAGGTACACATAAAACCATGGCAATTGATGCCTTTTTGGGTTTGCAACAATTAATTAGAGATCGTAAAAAGTTTGATGTAGTGGTAATTGATCCACCATCATTTGCAAAAAGTGCTAAAGAAATTGATAAAGCCAAACACAGTTATGCTCGTTTAGCTCGTTTAGGAGCACAATTAGTAGCCAAAAACGGATTGTTAGTATTAGCATCTTGCTCTTCACGGATTATGGCAGACGATTTCTTTGATATTTGCGAAGCAGAAATACAAAACGCCTCTAAAGCTTTTACTATTTTAGATAAAACCTTTCATGATATTGATCATCCTATAATTGAAAGCTTTCCGGAAGGAGCGTATTTAAAATGCGGCTATTATCAGGTAAAGTAATACTTCTATAAAATTCACCTACATCGCTTAAAAAACATTCGTATATTCGTAGCAAAAGAGCTATAAAAGAATGAAAATAATAGAAACGATACCCGTCTATAATCGGAAAAGTGAGAAAATAACGAGTATTACAACATCAGAATGTAGTGCTATAAAACGTGCAGATGTAAACGAACAGTTTTTTATTGTAGAAGAAAGTTTTATAGTGGTTAAAAGTAAGTTTTTTAGGCACGAGCATTTGGTAAAACACAGAAGATTTTTTTTATATCAACAAGATTTACATTTTAAAAAGAAAGCAGGTATAACATACAAAAAAGTGCTTTTTATTTTAGAAGCACCTCATAAAAATGAATATGATTACCTGCAAGGTTTTAAAGGGAAATCGCCATTATTTGGAAAACTAGATACTTTTGTCAATACCTTTGAATATTTGATGAATGAATTAACGGAAGACACCAATACAGCCTATGAAATCACGCTATACAATGCTGTGCCTTTTTTAATTGACTTACATTATTTATTAAAAAGACCAGTAAAAGAAACCACTAAATTGAATTTTTGGCTTTACGGCTGGCATGAATTAAAATATCAAAAAGAATTTAAAAATTATTTAGAATTTCATAAATTCGACTATTATATTAATGCTAGTACTCGTGCTTTTAAAACCTCTATATCCAGAGCATTATCTACAATAGTACCAATAGAACATCAAGTGCACCATCCTATAAGTGGTTTCTGGAATCGGAAAATAGTGAAATTTGGAGCTAAAAAAATTGTGCATCTGGATGATACACACCAATTGTTTCAAGCAGAAAATAATAAAGAAGAACGCTTTTAAATTTTGAATGCTGTTATCCCGAGATAAAAAAATGTTAATTGGCATTGTATTTGTTACTTTTTAGATATTTTTACAATGAAATTGCAACCGTATGAAATCGTTATTGACTTTTCTTTTATTTATATCTACGCTAACCATAGCCTTTGCGCAAATTGAGTTGGATAATAAATCCATACACGGCACACTAGAAATACAACCAAAAGTAGATAATCCTAAAAATACACCACAAATAATTTTACCTAAAAAAGATCCATTACCTGCAGTAGTAGCGCAAGATGAAAATCCAAACCATATACAAAAACCATTTAGTATGATTGATGATAATGGTTTGATGGATGCAGGTGAGGAGTTACAGAAAAAATGGGATAAGCGGGACAAAAAAATAACGGACAGCTATCAAAAAGATCAATATTTAGGAACTTTTGGTATAACTGGTAGTTTTTTAAGCATTGAATGTAGAGATCATGAATATGTAGATGGTGACCGCGTACAAATTTATGTGAACGGAGTTTTAGCAGAGGAAAATATGACCTTAGTAGGCTGGTACAAAGGTGTTAGTGCAGACTTAGTTAAAGGAAAGAATGTAATAGAGTTTGTTGCTTTAAATCAAGGAACATCAGGGCCTAATACGGCACAATTTAGAGTATTAAATGATAAAGGCGAAATTGTAACTACCCAAGAGTGGAACTTGCTAACAGGAGTAAAAGCTTCTTTAGTTATTTTTAAAGAAAAATAAAACGGATGCTTAAAATACGTCCAAACTGTGAAAATTGTAACGACTATATTTGCCCAAATTGTGATGGTAATTTTGAAAAAAGACCTCACTAGGCTAGAAAAGTACTTTAAAAAATATCCACCTTCAACAAAACGTGTTTTAAAATAAAAAGTATATCTTTGTGTCTAATGAAAAAAGTAATTTCCATAGTCATCGCAGTTTTATTCTTATTGCAAAGTTCTCAGATATGTCATGAGGATTTTTTAAGAGTAGATGCGCTATTGGAAGATATTACTTTTCATCAAGAAGCATATGGAGATGATATCTTTGTATTCTTTTCCAAGCATTATGGTGATTTAAAAGACAGTCATCAAGCACAACATGAAAAAGAAGAACAGCAGCACCAACATCTGCCACTAAGTGGTGATTGCCACACGCAAGTACAACCTGTTGTTGTTTGGCAAATTCAAATACCGTATTTAGACGTAATATATCATCAAATAGAAGTTACTCAAAATTTCTATTACCAAGATTTATTTTCAACCTTCGAAAAACAAAAAATCTTTCAACCACCACGAATTTAGTTATGAGTTATAAATGATAAGTTTATTATTATCATTTTATCCTTTACTGTTTTATTAAATTTAAAATAATTTTATGATTTATAAGCTACACTTATAAATCATAACTCATAACTTATATCTAATGTTTAAAATCATAAACTTTAGCATACAAAATAAATTTATGGTATTCCTATTTACATCGTTTGTAGTAGGTTTCGGAATTTATTCGCTAACACAAATACCTATTGGTGCTGTACCAGATGTTACCAATAACCAAGTGCAAGTTATTACAACTTCGCAAAATTTATCCACTCAAGATATTGAGCAATTCATAACCTATCCTGTAGAGTTAGAAATGTCAAATTTACCGGGTGTGGTAGAAATTCGTTCTGTTTCAAAATTCGGACTATCGGTAGTTACCATTGTCTTTGAAGAAGATATGGGAACCTACCTACCACGACAACTCATCGCTGAAAAGCTTATTGCGGTTCGTGAAAGTATTCCTGAAGGTTTTGGCTCGCCCGAAATGGGACCAATCACCACTGGTTTGGGTGAAATTTATCAATATATTCTGGATGTAAAACCTGAATTTAAAGACCAATATGACGCAACCAAGCTACGAACCATTCAAGACTGGATAGTAAAAAGACAACTTTCTGGTATTAAAGGAGTTGTAGAAGTAAATACTTGGGGCGGTTTCTTAAAGCAATACGAAGTTGCCATAAATACAGCCAAGTTAAATGCAATGAGCATCACTACTGCCGATGTTTTTACAGCTTTAGAAAAGAATAATTCTGTTGCTGGTGGCGGATATATAGAAAAAACAAATCAGTCGTATTTTATTCGTGGAGAAGGGCTAATGACTTCTCTAGCAGATATTGAAAATACGGTAGTTACCAACAGAAACGGATTACCAATTCTCATTAAAGATATTGCCAAAGTAGGTTTTGGTTCGGCAATGCGTTTTGGTGCAATTACCGCTAATGGCGAGGGCGAAAAAGTTTTAGGACAAGTAATGATGCTTAAAGGAGGGAACTCTAAAAAAGTCATTGAAGCCGTTCACGAGCGTGTAAAATCTATTGAAAAATCCTTGCCTGAAGGTGTTTTTATCAACGGTTTTTTAGAACGAAGTGAATTGATAGGTAAAACTACCTTTACAGTTTACGAAAACTTAATTTTAGGAAGTTTAATCGTAATTTTTGTGGTGGTTTTACTACTTGGAAACTGGCGTTCTGGTTTGGTTGTGGCATCTGTTATTCCCTTAGCCTTACTATTTACCTTAGGTATGATGTACGTTTTTGGTGTAGATGCTAATTTAATGAGTTTGGGTGCTATTGATTTTGGTATTATCATTGATGGCGCCGTCATTATTGTAGAGTTTGTCGCCTTTCAAATAACTTCCAAAAGAAATGAATTAGCTACACTAGATAAAATACAAGCACAAGACGTTCGTGACGATCTAACCTTTGGAGCAGCATCAAAAATGATGTCTTCTGCCATATTTGGTCAGCTTATTATTTTAATCGTTTTTATACCTATTTTAACTTTGGGAGGTATCGAAGGAAAAATGTTTAGACCAATGGCATTAACCTTTAGTTTTGCCTTGATTGGAGCGATGCTTTTGGGTCTTACTTATGTGCCTGCAATGGCTTCTTTAGTCATTAAACCAAGTAATGTTTCCGATAAAAATATTTCGGTACGTTTAATGCGTTTTTTAACCAATATGTATGAGCCTACAATTCGTTGGGCACTTAAAGCAAAGCGCACTGTAGTTATTGGTGCTTTGGTAATTTTAGGTATTTCATTTTATATTTTCTCTACAATGGGAGCTGAATTTGTACCTACTTTAGATGAAGGCGATTTTGTTATTCAACCTGTACTAAAAACAGGAACATCTTTAGCTGAAACCGTTGAAGTAACTACTAAAATCGAAAAAGTTTTAAAGCAATTTCCTGAGGTAAAACAAATCGTTAGTCGTATTGGTGCTGCCGAAGTGCCAACAGATCCAATGTCTATGGAAGAAAGTGATGTTATTATTACTTTAAAGCCCAAAGGAGAATGGACTTCTGCTACAACCAAAGATGAATTGGCAAATAAATTTAAAGAAGCCTTGGCTATTATTCCAAATATGGAAGTAGAATTTACACAACCCATCGAAATGCGTTTTAACGAATTAATTTCGGGAGTACGTTCGGATATTGCCGTTAAAATTTATGGCGAAGATTTAGAAATCCTCAATAAAAAAGCTAACGAAATAAAACGTGTTATTGCCAATGTTAATGGTGCCGCAGATATTACGGTTGAAAAAACAGCTGGTTTACCACAAATGAATGTAAAATTTAATCGAAGTAAAATTGCACGTTATGGTTTAAATATTTCGGATGTAAATGAAATGATTGCAATGGCGTTTTCTGGGCATAGTGCTGGTAGTATTTTTGAAGGAGAAAAGAAATTTGATTTAGTTTTACGTTTGGATAAATCCAATAGAAAAGATATTAGCGATTTGCGTAATCTATTTATTGATGTACC
>JAJRPS010000020.1 GCA_024280635.1 Bacteroidota bacterium
ATTTTACTTTTAAGTACCGCCAATTTATTTGCTCAAAGTTTTGAAATTTCAGGAAAACTACAAGGTGTAAATAAGCAACCTGTAGAGTCCGCTACAGTATTTGTAGAGTCGGTAAAAGACTCAACTATGATTACCTACACCATTTCAGACAAAGATGGTAATTTTAGTTTAGCAGGAAATACGAAACAAAAAGATGTAAATTTTTACGTTTCTTTTACAGGACTAAAAACCTACAAAAAAACGATAACACTTGCAAAAAACATAAATTTAAACACCATTACCTTGCAAGAAAATAACGAGTTGCTAAACGAAGTGCTTGTTGTAGCGGATAGAGCGCCCATAACCATAAAAAAAGATACCTTACAGTTTAATGCTGCTTCTTTTAAAACCGGTGCTGATGCAAATGTGGAAGATTTACTAAAAAAACTACCCGGTTTGGTGGTTGATAAAAACGGAAAAATTACCGTAAACGGAAAACCTGTAAATAAAATATTGGTAAACGGTAAAGAATTTTTTGGTAGCGATTTAACCCTTGCAACTAAAAATTTACCCAAAGAAATTATTGATAAAATTCAAGTAGTAGATACCAAAACAAAAGACGAAGCCTTTACAGGAGAAGAAGGGGATAAAGAAAATAAAACCATCAATATCACTATAAAAAAAGATAAGAATAAAGGTTTTTTTGGTAGGATAACCGCAGGTTACGGTACCGATGATCGATATTCAACAAGCGGAATGCTCAATTACTTTAATAATGATGAACGCTTAAGTATACTTGGAGGATCTAACAATGTAAACACTTCGGGCTTTAATAACGATGAGGTAAAAGACATTGGTGGTGGTGGTAATAATTGGGTAAGAAGAAACGGAGTTTGGCAGTCTTCAAACCCACTTTCTGGAAGTTTTAATGATGGTATTACGCAAACCAGTACCGCAGGAATGCATTACTCAAATGAGTGGAATAAAAAAACCGATATCAATACTGATTATATTTACAACCAATCGGATACCGAAACAGGGGAAACCAGTAATAGAGAAACTTATTTGCCAACAGAAACATATCGTACTAGCAATAGCAATAGTGCAATGCGTTTATCAAAAGACCATAATTTAAATTTCGAATTTGAAATAAAACCAGATACCTTAACTCGAATTTCAATAAAACCCCGAATCAAAAAAAGTTTAGGAGACCATTATTCTAATGGCAATAGCGCAAGAGAAAATGACACCAATGGTTTAATTAACAAATCAACAACACAAACCGATTCTAATTTTGAAAATGTAAACTCAGGAATAAATTTTAGCATCAACAGAAAATTTAAGAAAAAAGGAGAATACCTTAGCTTATGGACAACAGCAAGTTTTGATGATAACGATTCTGATGCAATTTTTAAATCGTCTGTAAACTATTTTGACGGAGGTGTAACGCCTAATGAAAACACCAATCAATTAAAATCAAGCAACATAAAAAGCAATAATATTGATGTTTCTTTAAGATATAATAGAGTGTTGAAAGGAAACTGGTTTTATACATTAGGAATGCGTAGTAATTTTCAAAAAGCTAACAACAACAATCAAGCATTTGATTTTGATGCAACATCTCAAAAGTATACCCTTGTAAATACCAATTTAACAAGACATTTTAAAACAAAAACAGCAAAATACATTCCAAAAGTAGGGTTAAAATACAGTAAAGATAAATTGAGTATTCGTGCTAATATTGGGTATAATTTTATTAATATTTCAAATAATGATTTATTAACACAAACCAAAACCAGTAATGATTTTAACAACGTAAATTATAATGCTTCTATATGGAATCGTTTCGGTAAAGGAAAATCAATATGGGTAATGTATCGAAAAAGTAACAGTGCACCACTTATTAGTCAATTGCAGGCGATACCAGACAATTCAAATCCATTAAACACCATAGTAGGGAACCCTAATTTATCAGCAACCTCTTCAAATAGATTGCATTTGAGTTTTAGAAATAATAACATGAAAACAAAAAGTGGTTATAGTTTTTACATGAGCTCATCATTAACCGATAATCAAATAGTTTCTAAAACAATAACCAATTTAAGCACCTTAAAACGCACCACAACATATACCAATGTAAACGGAAATCAATCACATTATTTTAGTGGTAGTTATCATAAAAAGTTTAAGAAAGATAAACATGCCACTTCTATTAATGGCGATTTATCTTTGACAGCAAATAAAATAGTAGGTTTTTCCAACGGAGTAATTTACAATTCAAAAACCAATTCATACGGACCAGGATTATCAGTAACCTATAATTATGATGATTTGTTTGAAATCACACCTCGATATAACTATAACTTTAACAAAACAAAATACAGTATTGATTTAGGAAGAGAAGCTAGCTACGCCAGTTCAAGCTTATCCATAAACCTAGAAACCTATTGGCCAAAATGGGTAGAGTTTGCTAATGATTTTTCTATCAATTATAATCCAGATGTAGCAGCAGGTTTTACAGCCACCTCTTATATGTGGAATGCCAGTTTAGGTTTTAAAATTTGGAAAGATAAAGGAATCTTAAAATTAAAAGCATTTGATTTGTTAAACCAAAATACAAGCGTTAGTCAATACGCAAACAAAGATTATATTGAAAACACCGAAAGTTTAGTTCTCAAGCAATACTTCATGTTAAGTTTTACTTATAAAGTAAAAAAATTTAAAGGTGAAAAAGGAAATAAAGGAAGTAATATGATATTTATAAATTAAATGTCTACCTCTAGCCAAGTAATTTAGCTATAAATACGATATTACTGTTTCAAAACACTATAAACCCATTATTTATGTAATGGGGTTTATTGTGTTTTATGCTAAACTGATAAATATCATAACTTACATATGTTAATCTAACTATATTTCGCCTTTTAAAATAAATTAGAAATACATTTAATATAAAAGACATATGAGCAAAGCACATACTTTTCATACTCCCGTTATGGGAATTGCTTTTACAGTAGATACTGCTGTTAAAATAGCAAAATATGGTATGAATTCTGTGATTTTTATTAGCGATGATGTTCTTCTAGAAAAATTAAGAAAAATGTATAGTAGTAAATTTAGTTTACCCTATACTGAAATTTCTGAAAAAGATGAAGACTCAAGAGCCAATAGAATTACAGCATACTTAAATTTAGTAAAAAAGCTAGCTGAGAGAAAGCTAGATGAAGTAATAGCATCTTCAAAAGAAGTAACCAAGTATTTTAGCATGTTACCAGATACGGCTTCTTTAAAGCAAGATTTTATTGATTTTACAGATAAAATAACCGATACTACAGAAATTAAAAAGTGGTTAAAAGAAAACTTAGAAATGGGTGATATTAATGTAAATATCATGACTAAGTTAGATAAAGATAACTATGTAAAAAACGAAAAATTACCAGTAGAATATAATGATGCACATGCAGCATTAAGAGGTTTCGCTAATAGTGATTTAGCGTCTTCAATGGTTTTTTCGGCAGGTATGAACCCAAGATTATTTAGTTATATAGAAAATTTCCCTGATTTCTTTCCTGATGAAAAGGGTTATATTAAAAAGAAAATAATTTTAAAAGTAAGTGATTATCGTTCAGCTTTAATTCAAGGTAAATTTTTAGCAAAAAAAGGAGTTTGGGTTTCAGAATACCGTATAGAGTCTGGTTTAAATTGTGGCGGACACGCCTTTGCAACTGATGGTTTTTTAATGGGTCCTATTTTAGAAGAATTTAAAAACAACAAAGAAAATTTGATAACCTCTGTAATGGAGATATTACTTCCAGCATTAGAACAATCAGGAAGAACAGTGCCCAAAGAAAAACTGCCTTTAAAAATAACAGCACAAGGTGGTGTAGGAACTTCCGAAGAGCATAACTTTTTATTAGATTATTACAAAGTAGATTCTGTAGGATGGGGAACACCTTTTTTATTGGTTCCAGAAGCAACAAATGTAGATGATGCAACCTTAAAACAACTAGTAGCTTCTCGTGAAAAAGATTTGTTTTTAAGTGATGCTTCTCCGTTAGGAATACCATTTAATAACATAAGAAATAGTAGTAAACATCAAGAAAAAGAAGCTGCTTTGGCTGCAGGAAAACCAGGAAGTCCTTGTCCTAAAAAGTTTTTAGCATTAACATCTGCGGATGATGGTAAAACAATTTGTACAGCATCAAGAAAATATCAGAATGCTAAAATGAAAGAACTAGATGCTCAAAAAAATACTATTTCTGAAGCAGAATACACAAAAAAATACAACGATTTAACAGCAAAAGAATGCTTGTGTATAGGACTGAGTACCTCAGTAATGCACTTAAATGATATGGATAGAAAAGTAGAAGGTGATGCCGTTTCTATTTGCCCAGGACCTAACTTAGCATATTTTACTAAAACGGTTTTTTTACAAGAAATGGCAGGACATATTTATGGTAAAAATAATATCATGGAAAGAACTGATCGCCCTAACTTTTTTGTAAAAGAATTAGAATTATATTTAGATTATCTTCAAAATAAATTAACTGAATCTAAAGTAGATTGGAATAAAAAACAAGAGCGTTATTTTGGTAAATTTGTGAAAAATATGGAAGCAGGTGTAGCATATTACAATCAGTTGTTTTCAGAAATGTCAACTGCGTTTCGAATATCTAAAAATGCAATTTTAAAAGAGTTTAAAAAAGCAGAAGAAACCTTAAGCTTAATACAGCAGGAATTACAAACCCTGAAAGAAGAGCAGTTGATGGCATAGTATATTTTAAAAAGATTAATTATAACAAAAGCATCCCTTATATTATTAAGGGATACTTTTGTTGTTTGTATGCGTTATCTATTAGAGTATAATTGTTGCGAATATGATGGCAAAATATTAATTCCCATTTACTATTAGATTCTAGTTAAATGTAATAAAAGTTACTGTGATAGAGTAAGATATAATTTACATTTGAAAAAAAAACAGGTAAAAATGGCAAAAATAGTAGTTTTAGGAGCAGGTATTTCAGGTCATACTGCGGTATCTTATTTAAGAAAAGATTTATCTTCAGAGCATGAAGTGGTAGTGGTTTCCCCAAATAGTAATTACCAATGGGTACCTTCTAATATTTGGGTAGGTATTGGAAGAATGAAAGCAGAACAGTGTACTTTTCCGTTGGCGCCATTGTATAAAAAGAAAAACATCAATTACATACAAGCAAAAGTAACCACATTTCATCCAGAAGGAGATTCAGAAATAAATAAAGGGTTTGTAAAAGCAGAATATGTAGTTGGAGATAAAAAAGGAGAAGTTGTAAAAGTTGATTATGATTACTTAATTAACGCTACAGGACCAAAATTAAATTTTGCAGCAACAGAAGGGTTAAAACCAGGAACTTTTGGCACTACATCTGTTTGCACGTATGATCATGCACAACACGCTTGGAAAGATTTAAAAGTGCAAATTGATCGCATGAAAAAAGGCGAGCATGTAAAAATATTAATTGGTACAGGGCATTCAAAATCAACTTGTCAAGGAGCGGCTTTTGAGTACATAATGAATGTAGAGCAAGAGTTGAATAGACATGGAGTAAGAGATAAAGCAACCGTAACATGGATTTCTAACGAGTATGAAGTAGGAGATTTTGGTATGGACGGACTTACCATAAAAATGGGAAGTAAACTTATGCCTTCAAAAGATTTAATTGAAATGGTTTTTGCTGATAGAGGCATTAATGTCATTAAAAGAGCAGGCGTACATAAAATTGAAGAAGGGAAAGCACACTATGAAACTTTAGATGGGGAACATCATGTAGAAGAGTTTGACTTAGCAATGTTAATTCCAGCATTCTCAGGTCACGGTTTTAAAGCATATGATAAAGCAGGACAAGATATCACCGAAAAATTATTTAGAGGTTTCATGGTAGTAGATGCAGATTATACACCAAGACCATATGAAGAATGGACGGTGCAAGATTGGCCAGAAACCTATCAAAATCCAAGCTATAAAAATATTTTTGCTCCAGGCATAGCATTTGCACCACCACATGCAATATCAAAACCAAGAACAAGTAAAAATGGAACACCAATATCACCAACACCACCAAGAACAGGTATGCCAAGTGGTATTTCGGCAAAATTAGTAGCCGACAATATTGTGCATATGATAAAAAATAATACCCAAGAAATACATCATTTAGGTTCTATGGGTAATATGGGAGCTGCTTGTATTGCTTCAACAGGATTTGGAATGTTAGATGGTAGAGGTGTAACCATTACTACAAACCCAATAGTACCAGATTATGTGAAATATCCAGAAACAGGAAGAATTAATTCTAAAACTATAGGAGATTTAGGTTTGGCAGGACATTGGGTCAAATTAGCATTGCATTATGCTTTTTTATATAAAGCAAAAATGAAGCCTTTTTGGTGGTTAATACCAGAATAATATAAATTGTTTAAAATTAAAAAAATGGCACAAAAAATAACAAAATTTCAAAAAACGTGGATTATGAGAAACCCTATCGTTCAATTTTTTAAGTTTATTTGGTTAAACTATAAAATATTGAGTGTTGTAGCAATGGGACACGGAGGAACAAGAGAAAAACAACTATAAACTGATTTTTATCAGTTTATAAAAGCAATCCTTTTTATACTTTTGTAGTATTATTTAAATAAAAGCAAAGATTATGATAGCACAAAATATAGCACTATACAACCATAACAATGGAGTATATATGATAGCTTTTTTCGGATTAGTATGTTTAGGTTTAGTGGTTATGCTACTTCTTTTTATGAATGGAGGAAAAAAGAAAGAAGAATAAAATCATCTAATTTTAATGATTGGCTTTTAACTTTTAATAAGTGAGCTAACGTGTTGATTTTAAGTTAAAAGCACCCTTGAAACATCAAGGGTGCTTTTTAGTGTAACAAAGGTTACTCTTTACTGTATCAAAAGTTACTGTGCGTAAAATATAACCCCTGTATTTTTGCTTAAAAATAAGTAGAGAGATGAGTTATAAAATTTTAACAGTATTAGCATTGTTCCTCCCATTTGTAGGAAATGCCCAAGAAACAAAGCAAATTACAAAGCAAGAAGTAATAGCGGCAGTACAACAAAATAATGCCACCATTAAAATATCACAGCAAGATGTGTTGATGGCAAAAGGTGATTATAGGCAAACCAACGCAGTAGTATTGCCTAAAATAACGCTTTCTCATACCGGTATGATAACTAATAATCCGTTAATGGCATTTGGGTCTAAATTAAATCAAGAAATTTTAACAGCAAGTGATTTTAATCCAGTGTTATTAAATGATCCAGATCAAGTACAAAATTTTACCACAAAAATTGAAGTACAACAACCACTTTTAAATTTTGATGGCCTCTACCAGCGCAAAGCAGCAAAATTAAAATTTGATGCCACCCAATTGCAATCTAGCCGCACAGAAGACTATATTTTATTAGAAGTAGAAAAAGCATATATGCAATTGCAATTAGCCTATAAAACAGTAACTGTTTTAGAGCAGGTAGAAAAAACAGCATTAGAAAATAAACGATTAGCAAACAATGCTTTAAAACAAGGGTATTTACAAAAATCAGACGTTTTAGCAGTAGATGTAAGAGTGCTGGAAATTCAAAATCAATTGCAAATGGCAAAGAGTAATATTGCCAATGCTTCTAATTATTTATCAGTTTTAATGAATGAAGATGCTTCTGCTTTACTGAAACCTTCAGATGATTTGGTTGTGGTAATTACAGATATGAATAGCACAACACTATCAGAAGATAGGGCAGATATAAAAGCTATGAGTATGGCAACAGAAGCCTACAAAAAAATGTATAAAGCAGATAAAATGGCATTTTTACCACGTTTAAATGCTTTTGGAAGTTATGAGTTGTATGATGATCATATTTTTCAAGGAGCTGCTAACGGATATTTAGTAGGAGCGCAATTAAGCTGGAATATTTTAGAAGGAACAAAGCGTTTTGGTAAAAAACAAAAAAGTAAATCCGAATATAATAAAGCAACAATACAAAAAGAGCAATATGTAGCGCAAAGTAAGTTAGAGCTAAACAAAGCAAACAGAATGTTACAGGACGCTAAAAATAATTTAAAATTAAGTGAATTAGCTTTGGAGCAGTCAAAAGAAGTATTGCGTATTCGCACCAATCGTTTTGAACAAGGGTTAGAAAAAACTACCGATTTGTTATTATCGGAAACAAAATATGCTCAAAAACAACTTGCGTATTATGCAACCGTTTTTAAACATAATTTTGCAGTAGCATACTTACAATTTTTAAATGGAAATAAATAAAAAAGATAACTAACAGATAAACAATAAAAACCATGAAACAGATATATTTAATAATAGTACTTGCTATAACACTTGTTTTAACCAGTTGCAGTAAAGAAGAGAAAAAAGCAGTAGTAGATAATACACCAGCAATTACTGTAACACTAAGCTCAGATGCTGTAGCTAGCAATAGTCCATTTTTGACAGCAAGTGGGAAAATTGAAGCTAAAAACAGTGCTAATTTAAGCACACGTATGATGGGGTATGTAACTAAAATACATGCTAAAGTAGGACAAAAAGTAAAAAAAGGACAATTGTTATTAAGTATTAGTAATGCCGATTTGGTTGCAAAAAGAGCTCAAGTAAATGCTGGTATTACAGAAGCTACCGCTGCATTTAATAATGCTAAAAAAGATTTTAATAGAGTTACTGCTTTGTTTAATGATAATAGTGCCTCTCAAAAAGAATTGGATGATATTACAGCGCACTACAATATGGCAAAAGCACGTTTAGAAGGTGCTAAGCAAATGAAGAATGAAATTAATGCACAATTTTCATACACTAATATTAGAGCGCCTTTTAGCGGGGTGGTTACCAATAAATTCATCAATACAGGGGATATGGCAAATCCAGGTATGCCATTATTAGAAATTGAGTCTCCAGGAAATTTTCAAGTCATTACAAGAGTTCCTGAAAGTGAAATATCACAAATCAAATCAGGGGAAAAAGTAAAGGTAATGGTAAAGTCTTTAGGCGAAACTCTTATGGGTGTTGTTACAGAAGTTAGTGCGTCAGCAAAAAATACTGGTGGACAATATTTGGTAAAAATTATATTGGATAAAACAGATAAAAAAATATTATCAGGAATGTTTGCTACGGTTCAATTTCCTGTAGCAAAAACAAAAACAAGCCAAAATAGAGTACTGGTAGCAACAAATGCATTGGTGCATCAAGGGCAGTTATCAGGTGTATATACTGTAAGCACTAACAACAAAGCATTGTTGCGCTGGTTGCGTTTGGGTAGGGTTTATGGTGATAAAGTAGAAGTGTTGTCAGGTTTAACAGCCGATGAAAAATACGTTGTGAGTGCAAAAAGTAAATTGTACAATGGAGCAAAAATAGCAGTTCAATAACAAATTTGTAGCGCGTTAGGGATAGCAGCGGCATCCTTTTTATTATTTTTACAATAAAAAGATATAGCGAATAGCCCGCCCGAACGCCCAAAAAAGAAATAGATAAAAAGTATTAATTTTAAAAATACCCAGAAATATTTTCTTCTGTAGAAGAAGTTAAATAGGGCAAAATTATGAAAGACGGATTAGCAGGAAAAATTGCAAAAAGTTTTATCGGTTCTAAATTAACGGTACTCTTAATGATCGTATTTATGGTGGTTGGAGTATGGAGTTCCTTTTTAATACCTCGAGAGGAAGAGCCACAAATAGATGTCCCAATGGCAGATATTATGGTGGGGTATCCAGGAGCATCACCAGAAGAGGTGGAAAACCGAGTAATCAAACCTTTAGAGAAGTTAATTTCTAACATTAAAGGCGTTGAGTACGTGTATTCTACATCAATGAAGGAGCAAGGGATTGTAATTGTTCAGTTTTATGTGGGAGAAGATATTGAGCGTTCATTTGTAAATTTATACAATGAAATCAATAAACACATGGATCAAATGCCTAAAGGGGTAACCATGCCTTTAGTGAAAACTCGTGCTATTGATGATGTTCCCATGTTGGGATTAACCCTGTGGAGTGATAGTGATCATTATAATGATTATCAATTAAAACAAATTGCACAAGAGTTAACAAACGAAATTGAAAAGGTAAAAGATGTGTCTATAACCAAGAAAATTGGAGGTCGTAATCGTCAATTACGTGTGGTTTTAGATAAAGCTAAAATGGCAGAAAGCGGTTTGGATTTCTTATCCGTTTCTAAAATGATACAAGCAAATAACCAGCAATTAGGAGCAGGTAGTTTTATAAAAAATGATACTGAATTTTTAGTGCAAACTGGGAAATTTTTAGAAACCGTTGAGGATGTTGAAAATTTAGTAGTGGGCGTACAACAAAATCAACCTGTTTACTTAAAACAAATAGCCACTATTGTTGACGGTCCAGAATTATCTAAAGAATATGTGAGTTTAGGTTTTGGAGGAGCAAGCGAAAAATTAAATACATACAAATCAGAATATCCTGCGGTAACCATTTCGGTTGCTAAGAAAAAAGGTGGTGATGCCATGACTATTGCTGAACATATTTTAGCAAGAGTAGAGCGTTTAAAGCGAACATTAATTCCGGATGATGTACATGTTGAGGTAACTAGAAATTATGGAGCATCAGCATCAGCAAAA
>JAJRPS010000021.1 GCA_024280635.1 Bacteroidota bacterium
AAACTCCATTACAAATTGCAATGGAGCTCTCATATTATTGAAACAGATAAATTTACTATCTATTCATGTTTTTAATTTCTTCACTAAAATCATCCAAATCATCACCTCCTTCAGATATTAATGTTAAGGCTTTGTCAACAATATACCTTGCATTTGCAGGCGAAAAACCTAAACCAATTGAAATACGTGTTAACATATTCACTTGTTTTTCCGTACATTCTAAATCAGCATAAACAATACGTGCCAAATCAAAAAGACGCTCTAACCTACGTTTGTATGTTGTTGGTGGATTAATTGGGTAACCTGTTGGGTCTTTTAATATTTTAGCATACTCCACTTCTGAAATTGACAGCTTTCTTGCTAAGCGATCTAAAAACTTTTTTTCTTCATCAGTAATTTCACCGTCACTCAAGGCAACACGTACTATTGCTGCAAAATGACCGTAGTTTCTGTCTACAAAACCGCTTGTATATAAATCTTTAATTGACATGGTATATTTTTTAATTTTACGCAAAGATACACAATTTTATAGATATTTTTTTTATCAATTAAAAAATAAACTATCTTCGTTTTTTAATACTATCTTTTATCTTTTGAGTACTACAAATCTTTTAAATACGTTTGAAAAATCCATTCAAACACAACAACTTATTCAGCAGTTAAGCATCCCTAAATCAGAAGTAAATATTTCTAGTATAGTGGGGTCGGCATTGTCATTTGTGACTACAGCTGTCTTTAAACAAATAAACAAACCGATACTTTTAATTGCCAATGATAAAGAAGAAGCTGCCTTTTATTTGAATGACTTGGAATTACTTTTAAATGAAAAAGATGTTCTTTTTTACCCAGGGAGCTACCGAAGACCGTATCAAATAGATGAAACTGACAATGCAAATGTTTTATTAAGAGCAGAAGTATTAAACCGCATCAATTCTCGTAAAAAACCTGCAATTATAGTCACCTATCCAGCAGCTTTATTTGAAAAAGTAGTCACTAAAAAGGAGCTTAACAAAAACACCTTAAAAATTGCTGTAGATGATACCTTATCTATCGCTTTTATTAATGAAATGCTTTTTGAATATCAATTTAAACGTGTTGATTTTGTTACCGAACCTGGAGATTTTTCAGTACGTGGTGGCATTGTTGATGTCTTTTCTTTTTCTAATGATGAACCGTACCGTATTGAGTTTTTTAGCGATGATGTAGATAGCATCAGAACCTTTGATGTAGCTACACAACTCTCTTTAGAAAAACAAAAAAAAATAAGCATTATTCCAAATGTAGAAAACAAAATGCTACAAGAAAACAGAGAGAGTTTCTTGAAATATATTGCTACAGAAACCAATATTTTTATTAAAAATAAAGATTTATTTTCAGGAATACTTGATAAATTATTTAAAAAATCAGTTGAAGTATATAACCAACTAGAGGGCGAAACAAAACGTGCCAAACCATCTGAAATATTTTGTGATTCGGCTTTACTCTTACAGCAATTATCCTATTTTAATGTTGCCGAATTTAAAAATACCGGATATCATTCTGATACTAAAAATAACATCCGTTTTAAAACCAAACCGCAACCGTCATTTAACAAACAATTTAATTTATTAATTGACAACTTGCAAGAAAATACTAAGAACGGATACACCAACTATATTGCTTGTGCCAATAAAGAGCAAGTACAACGTTTTGTAGATGTTTTTGAAGATGTAAAACAAGAAGTTAACTACAAAACCATTGTACTACCTATTCATAAAGGATTTATTGATGATAGCAGCAAGACTATTTGCTATACCGACCATCAAATTTTTGAACGCTACCACAAGTTTCATTTAAAAAATGGCTATGCCAAAAAACAAGCCATCACTTTAAAAGAACTAACACGTTTGCAAAAAGGTGATTATGTAACTCACATAGATCATGGTATTGGTCGGTTTGCAGGTTTGCAAAAAATTAATGTAGAAGGGAAACAGCAAGAAGCTATTAAATTAATTTATGGCGAACGTGATTTACTATATGTAAGCATCCATTCCTTACATAAAATCACAAAATACAATGGCAAAGATGGTAAAACACCTAAAATATACAAATTAGGTTCTGGAGCATGGAAAAAACTCAAACAAAAAACAAAAAGTAGAGTCAAACACATTGCATTCAATCTCATAAAATTATATGCAAAACGTAGAGAACAAAAAGGATTTCAATTTAACCCTGACAGTTACTTACAACACGAGTTAGAAGCTTCTTTTATGTTTGAAGACACTCCCGATCAATTTACAGCCACACAAGCTGTAAAAAAAGACATGGAAAGCGAGCGTCCAATGGACAGATTGGTTTGTGGAGATGTTGGTTTTGGAAAAACAGAAGTTGCTATACGTGCTGCCTTTAAAGCTGTAGATAATGGCAAACAAGTCGCAATTTTAGTACCCACAACCATACTAGCTTTTCAGCATCATAAAACATTTACTGAACGTTTAAAAGACATGCCAGTAACGGTAGATTACCTCAACCGTTTTAGAACAGCAAAGCAAAAAACTCAAATTTTAAAAGATTTAGAAGCAGGTAAAATAGATATCTTAATTGGTACGCATCAAATTGCAGGAGCAAAAGTGAAATTTAAAGATTTAGGATTGCTTATTGTAGATGAAGAACAAAAATTTGGAGTATCCGTAAAAGACAAACTTAAAACCATTAAAGAAAACGTAGACACCTTAACCCTAACAGCAACACCCATACCCCGAACGCTACAATTTAGCTTAATGGCAGCACGTGATTTAAGTACCATAAATACACCGCCACCAAACCGATACCCAATAGAAACACAAGTAATTCGGTTTGCCGAAGAAGTTATTAGAGATGCTGTTTCTTATGAAATACAACGCGGCGGACAAGTGTTTTTTATACACAACCGTATTGAAAACATTAAGGAGGTTGCAGGTATGTTACAACGCTTAGTACCTAATGCTAAAATTGCCATTGGACATGGACAAATGGAAGGTAAAAAATTAGAGCAATTAATGTTGGCTTTTATGAATAATGAATTTGACATTTTAGTAGCCACTACCATTATTGAATCGGGTTTAGATGTACCCAATGCTAATACTATTTTTATTAATAACGCTAATAATTTCGGTTTGTCTGACTTACATCAAATGCGTGGACGTGTAGGAAGAAGTAATAAAAAAGCATTTTGTTATTTCATCACACCACCGTATAGTGCAATGACAGATGATGCCCGTAAACGTATTGATGCGCTTGTTGTACATTCTGACCTAGGAAGCGGATTTAACATTGCCATGAAAGATTTAGAAATACGTGGTGCAGGTGATATTTTAGGCGGTGAACAAAGTGGCTTTATTAATGAAATTGGTTTTGCTACCTATCAGAAAATATTAAATGAAGCTATTGATGAGTTAAAACATAATGAATTTGCAGATTTGTATAAAGACGAACAAAAAGATGAAGTAACCGTTTTTGTAAAAGACACCCAAATAGATACCGATTTTGAATTGCTTTTCCCAGATGACTATATTAATAATATAGCAGAACGCTTAAGTTTATATAGTAAATTAGCCGATTTAAAAACAGAAGCTGAATTAGAGAAATACCAAAAAGACTTAGAAGATCGTTTTGGAGAACTTCCTACACAAGCTATTGATTTATTAGATTCCGTAAAACTAAAATGGACTGCTGCCAACATTGGTTTGGAACGTTTAATTATGAAAAATAATAGGATGATAGGTTATTTTATTGCCGATCAAACCTCTAAATTTTATGAAACTCCTAAGTTTAATTTAATCATGCAATCCATACTTCAAAAACCAAAAATGTGTAACATGAAAGAAAAAGAAACTAAAAATGGTTTGCGTTTATTACTTCGCTTTGATAAAATTGATAGTGTGAGTAAAGCATTAAAAATGTTAACACAAATTTAATAAAAAAATAGTAATCACAATATTCCTGCTCTGTTTGATCTTGAGCTATTCTCAAAAGAAAGATTCTTTACATCTTGAAATTTTAAAATCAGATTATTTTAAAGAAATAGTAAGGCAACAGAAACTTAACCAACAAAAAGAGCAAGAAGCCTTACAACATTTATTGCAAAATGAGCTCCCTAACTTTAGTTTATCACTTTTAAATGGAGGAAGTTTATGGTCCGAAACCTTAAGAGGAAAACCAACTGTTTTAGTTTTTTGGAATTCAAACTGCCAACTTTGTATTGATGAAGCACCTACTTTAAATGAACTTAAAAAAAAGTATGGAAACCAAGTCAATTCTATTGCTATTACCAATCAAGATGAAAAGGAAGTTCGTGATTTTTTAGAAGATGTACCTTTTGGTTTTACGCACATTATAAATGCAAAAACCTACACTCAAAAATTTAACTTTTGGAGATTTCCAAAAACATTCGTTTTAGACGCCAATTTAATTATACAATACATTGGAAAACCGAAAGAATCAAAGACTTTAAAAGAAGACATTAGTAATCATCTTAAGCTTAAAAAAGAAATTGAAACCCAATTAGACACATTACTAGAATTGTTTTAATTTACTGCAATGACCACAAAACAATAAAATCTCCTTATTTTAGTTATAGTATTGGTATAAAATTGCAGTAACGCAATCCTTTTTATATCTTTGCAAACTTGTAAAAGAACTATATGCTACGTTATCTTATTTTTAGTACGATCTTCATTAGTACCATTGCTACTGCTCAAATTCATGAAGCAGGTATCTATTTTGGTGGCACTAATGCTATTACTGATGTCGGTTCCGAGAAATTTATCAACCCTAATGATATCGCTTTTGGAGTGCTTTATAAGTGGAACAAAAGCAAACGTCATAGCTGGCGCTTTAGTGCAACCTATGCCAAACTAAGTGAAAACGATAAAGAATCTATAGATTCCAGAAGAAAAATACGAGGATACCAGTTTGAAAACACCGTAAAGGAACTTACAGCAGGACTAGAATTTGATTTTTTAGAATTTGATTTACATGATGTCCGCCACTTTAACAAAACAACCCCTTACTTATTTACAGGATTAAGCTACATCAATTATGATGCATTAGCTTTAAACAATAACGGCGTAATTGAAAAATACAACGGGCATAACACTTTTGCCATCCCCATGACTTTTGGAGTTAAAACTGCCATTACAAAACGTTTTATTTTAGCTGCCGAAATTACCGCAAAATATACTTTTACAGATGATTTAGACGGTAGTAACCCTGTGCGTGATAAAAGCGAATTTGAAAACTTAAAATTTGGCAATATAAACAGTAACGATTGGTATGTGTTTACTGGTATTACCCTTACCTATACCTTTGGTAAAAACCCTTGTTTCTGTAGCAATTAATAATATGAGTCTTTTAAACCAAATACACCTTGAAACCGCACCCAAGCATGTAGCCATTATTATGGACGGCAATGGACGTTGGGCAAAAAAGCAAGGATTATTACGTGTTTTTGGCCATGAAAAAGGAGCCAAAGCTGTTAGAGAAGCATTGGAAGGTGCTCGTAAAACAGGGGTAACACATTTAACCCTTTATGCTTTTTCTACCGAAAACTGGAACAGACCAAAAAAAGAAGTAGATAAACTCATGAACCTTTTGGTATCTTCTCTAAAAAAAGAGTTTAAAACCCTAAACGAAAACAGCATACAACTCAATACTATTGGTAATTTAGAAGATTTACCTGAAAAAGCCAGAAACACACTTTTAGACGTTATAGAGAAAACAAAAAACAATAAAAAACTAGTACTTACTTTAGCATTAAGTTACGGATCTAGAGATGAAATTGTTAAAACCGTTAAAATTATAGCTGATAAAGTTAAAAATAATATAATTTCTGTCAAAAATATTGATGAATCAATTATAAATGAGCATCTTTACACGCAAAATTTACCAGACGTAGATTTACTCATTAGAACCAGTGGCGAACAACGCTTGAGTAATTTCTTATTGTGGCAAATTGCATATGCCGAATTATATTTTACAAATGTATTATGGCCCGATTTTAAACAAGAACACCTCTATGAGGCGTTTATCAATTATCAAAACAGAGAACGAAGATTTGGAAAAACAAGCGATCAACTTTAGTAAAAAAATATACGTTACCGTATTGCTACTCATTTTAGCAATAACCACAAGAGTAACTGCACAAGAAGGTAATTATACCCCAAACGAAAGATATATTATTGAAGACATTACCGTTATAGGTAATACTAACTTTAATAAACAAACCATTATTACCTACTCTGGGCTACATAAAGGTCAAAGTTTAATTATCCCTGGAGAAAAAACCAGTACCGCCATTAAAAAACTGTGGTCGTCAAATTTATTTAGTAACGTAAACTTATACGTAACTAAAGTGGATGGAAATGCAGTGTATTTAGAAATTGAAGTACAGGAATTACCAACCCTTAGCGAAGTGAAAATTGTGGGGATAAAAAAAGGTAAAAGAGATGAACTTATTAAAGAAAACAATCTTAAAAAAGGCGTTAAAGTAACCGAAAATCTATTGACTACCACCAAAAATTATTTAGAAAAAAAGTATAAAAAAGACGGGTATATCAATAGTAAAATACACCTAAACCCTATAACCAAAAAAGATTCAACAGGTAAAGAGCTTGTTAATTTAGTGGTTACCATCAATAAAGGTAAAAAAGCAAAAATAAAAGACATCAATTTCATAGGCAATGAAAAATTAACTACTAGAAAGTTAAGTAAAGCTATGAAACACACTAAAAAGAAAAAATTTCTTCGCCTTTTTAAACGCTCTAAATTTATTGCAGAGAACTATCAAGAAGATTTACAAAAGGTAAAAGACAAATACAAAGAAAGCGGATATAGAGATGTAAAAATAAAAGGAGAGGACCCAATTTTTAATGACGACAAAACCATCTCCTTAAACATCAACATCAATGAAGGTAAAAAATACTATATTGGTAATATTGAATTTACAGGAAATACAGTTTATTCTGATAAATATTTACAACGCAAACTTGGTATTTACCGTGGAGACACTTACAACGGAGTATTATTAGAAAAACAAATTGCAGACACCTCATCACCAGATACTGATGATTTAACCAACCTATACCAAAACAACGGTTATCTATTTTCATCCGTAACTCCTGTAGAAGTTGGTGTGCGTAATGATACTATTGATTTTGAAATCCGAATCGCTGAAGGAAAGCTTACACACTTTAAAAACATTACTGTTACTGGTAATGATAAAACCAATGACCACGTAATTTATAGAGAATTACGCACCAAACCAGGACAAGTATATAGTAAAGCAAAAATTATTAGAAGTTTACGTGAATTAGGACAATTAGGGTATTTTGATGCAGAACAAATATCGCCAAACATTAAAAATCCAAATCCAAATGAAGGTACTGTAGATGTAGAATATAGTCTTGTTGAAAAAGGATCTAGCCAAGTAGAACTACAAGGTGGTTTTGGAGGCGGTGGTTTTATTGGAACTTTAGGACTTTCATTTAACAACTTCTCTCTCAAAAACATCTTTAATAAAGATGCCTACAAGCCCCTACCTATGGGAGATGGTCAACGTTTATCTATAAGAGCACAAGCTAGTAAGTTTTACAATACTTATAGCTTCTCTTTCATGGAACCTTGGTTGGGTGGCAAAAAACCACAACAATTTTCCATGTCACTTTCCAATTCACAACAATACCTTTATGACGCCATTAGTGGAGATGTAGATAAAGATCAGCGTTTTTCGGTAACCGGTATTACCTTTGGATTAGCAAAAAGATTACAAGTGCCTGATGATTATTTTACACTAAGTACCGCAGTATCTTTTCAACATTACAACTTAAAAAACTACCGTTCTGGTATTTTTCAATACATTAGTAATGGATACTCAAATAACTTAGCATTCACCGTTGGGTTATCTCGTAATAGTTTAGACAGAAACCCAGTATACCCACGTAGTGGATCTAATTTTGGAATTACAGCCAAATTTACCGCGCCCTATTCTTTGTTCAACAAAACAGATTATAAAAAACTTGAAGAAGATAGAGCAACCGCCATTACCGATAATGATATAACCCAATTAGAAGATATTGATCAAGAAAAATTTAAATGGTTGGAATACTATAAAATTAAGTTTGATGGAGAATGGTATACCCCTATCTATAAAGATTTAGTTTTTCGCACCAAAATGCAATTTGGATTTTTAGGAGCCTATAACAATGATAGAGGCGTAATTCCTTTTGAGCGTTTCTACCTTGGTGGTGACGGACTTGGAGGCGGAAGCAACTTATTAAGCAGAGAAACCGTAGGACTAAGAGGCTACCCTAACCAATCACTATCTTCAAATGATGGTGGTACTATATTCAATAAATTTTCGTTAGAACTAAGACACCCTATTACCTTAAACCCTTCAGCAAGTATTTATTTACTAGCTTTTATGGACATGGGTAACTCTTATAATAATTTTGAAAACTATGACCCGTTTAACTTATACCGATCTGCAGGAGCAGGAATTCGTATTCACATGCCAGCATTTGGATTATTAGGTATTGATTTCGGATATGGGTTTGATAAATTACCAGGACAATCAAAAAGTAACGGATGGGAAACACACTTTATTTTAGGAAGACAATTTTAACCATAGAAACAAAAATTGATGTCAGTTATTAATTATTTTTGGCACGATATTTTCTATTAACACGATACATTATGAAAACAAAAATTCTATTTATCGCATTACTAACCCTTATTACTGCAACTGTAAATGCACAGAGAAGTAATATTAGAATTGGTTACATTGATACCGAGTATATTTTAGAAAACATACCAGAATATCAAGAAGCATTAGCACAATTAGATGTAAAAGTTAGAAAATGGAAGTCCGAAATTGACTTAAAATTAAAAAATATTGAAAAGAAAAAATTAGACTTACGTAACGAACGCGTACTACTGACTAAAGAACTTATTGAAGAAAAAGAAGAAGAAATAAAAATTGAAGAAGAAGAAATACTAGACTATCAGCAAAAAAGATTTGGTCCAAATGGCGATTTATTTATTCAGAAAAGAAATTTCATAGAGCCCATACAAGACCAAGTTTTAACGGCTACAAGAGCACTTGCAAAAGCAAAAAAATATGATTTTATTTTTGACAAATCAGCCGATGTAGTAATGCTTTACTCAAACAAACGATTTGATTTAAGTGATTATATTGTGCGCACCATTACCCGTACCGCAAAACGCAAGCAATTAAAAAACAAAAGGTCAAAACAAAAGGCAGAAAAAGAAGATGTTGTACCGGTAATTAATGAAGCTTTAGAGGAACGTAAGAAAAAAGCAGCAAGCACAAAAGCTGAAAGAAAGCGACTTTTAGAAGAACGCCGTAAAAAAACATTAGAAGCTAGAGCCGCAAAGAAAAAAGCTTATGAAGAAAAAAGAAAGAAATTACTAGAAGACCGTAAAGCTAAAAAAAATAAACAAACGGGTCTTCCTCAACCACCTGTTGAAACACAAGAAGAGGAAAAAGAAGAAAATAATTAATAATCAATAAATTAACACTTAATACAAAAAACATGAAACAATTTAAAACACTTTTAATAGCTGCAACATTATTTTTAGGAGCAGTAAGTATGACCAATGCACAAAGTAAGTTAGCACACATTAATACGCAAGAGTTAATTGCTGCTATGCCCGATATGAAAAATGCACAAAATCAATTAGAGAAAATGCAAAAAACATATGAAAATGAAATCAAAAATATGGCAACGGCATTGCAAAACACTATGAAACGC
>JAJRPS010000022.1 GCA_024280635.1 Bacteroidota bacterium
GTTTTGATTAATTTAGCCATTCTAAAAGATAATAGTAATGAATAGCAGAAAACAACAATTACAAGCAATAGATCGATTATTAACCATTATGGATGAGTTGCGAGCGCAATGTCCGTGGGATAAAAAACAAACCATGGAAACACTACGTCATTTAACCATTGAGGAAACGTATGAATTGGGAGATGCTATTTTGGATAACAATTTAGAAGAAGTAAAAAAGGAATTGGGAGATGTATTGCTGCACATTATGTTTTACTCAAAAATAGGAAGTGAAACCAATAGTTTTGATATCGGAGATGTAGCCAATGAAATTTGCGACAAGCTCATACACCGTCATCCACATATTTATGGAGATGTTACTGTAAAAGACGAAGCAGAGGTAAAAAGAAACTGGGAAAAGCTAAAGTTAAAAGAAGGTAAAAAAAGTGTGTTAGAAGGTGTGCCCAAAAGTTTACCAGCATTAATAAAAGCAAGTAGAATACAAGAAAAAGTAGCGGGAGTAGGGTTTGATTGGGAAGAACCGAATCAAGTATGGGAAAAAGTAGAAGAAGAGTTGTCAGAATTTAAAATAGAAGTAGCAAAAAAGGATACTGATAAAATGGAATCGGAATTTGGTGATGTGTTGTTCAGTTTAATTAATTATGCACATTTTGTAAACATTAATCCCGAAAATGCTTTAGAGCGTACCAATAAAAAATTCATCAAGCGTTTTCAATATTTAGAAGCAAAAGCAAAAGAAAACGGCAAAGAATTACAAGACATGACTTTAGCTGAAATGGATGTATATTGGGAAGCGGCGAAGCAGATTACCGATATGCAGTAATTCAAAATTTGAGCAGCAAATTTTAAATATTACACTATTGGGAAGCGGCGAAGCAGATTACCGATATGCAGTAATTCAAAATTTGAGCAGCAAATTTTAAATATTACACTATTGAGAAGTAGCTAAAAAGGTGAATTGATTTTTGGCTATCGCCCCGCAATTTGGGAAGCTTCGAAGCAGATTACCGATATGCAGTAATTTAAAACAAAGAAGCGTTATAAAAAAAAAACACACACCAACTGTTACAAATTGTAAGCCGAGTCGTCATACTAATAATAGCAAACTAAAAAATGACGCAATCAGATTTCTTAGCACGAGTAATGCCTTTTAAAGACAAGCTCTTTCGGTTAGCGAAACGCTTACTGGTATCTACTGAAGAAGCACAAGATGCAACACAAGAAGTGATATTGAAGTTATGGAAAAATAAAGAAAAATTAGGCAGTTATAAAAGTGTAGAAGCATTTGCGATAACCATGACCAAAAATTATTGTTATGATCGGTTAAAATCAAAACAAGCACAAAATTTAAAAATTGTACATTATAATTATAAAGATGAAAGTGTTGCATTACAAAAAGAAATAGAAGTAAATGATAGCTTGCAATGGGTAGCCAAAATAATAGAAACCTTGCCAGAGCAACAACGTTTAGTAGTCCAATTAAGAGATATAGAACAGTATGAATTTGCTGAAATAGCAAAAATTTTAGACATGCAAGAAGCAACCATACGCGTAACGCTTTCAAGAGCAAGAAAAACAATACAAAAACAACTCATAAACACACATCATTATGGAGTTCAATAGTACAAAAATAGAACAATTAATAGCCAAATATAAAGAGGCAAATACCACTCTTGACGAAGAGCAGTATCTGCAACACTATTTTACAACACAGCAAATACCGCCACATTTGGAGCAGTACGTTATGTTGTTTGGTTATTTTAAACACGCTAAAAAAGAGCAATTGCAGCAAAAAATCACATTACCTAAAAAAACGAGAAATTATAATTGGTTGGCAGTAGCAGCAGTTTTTGTTTTAGCAATAGGTTTTTATGCCCAAAACATCTTTATAAACACTAAAAAACAAGACAAAGCAGTACTTTTGGCATATCAACAAACAAAGATGGCATTACAATTGCTATCTAATAAGTTGAACGCAGGAACCGAGAAGGTTTCTTATTTATCAAATTTTGAACAAACAACAAATCAAATATTTAAAATTAACAACAATCGTAACCAATAGAAATCATGAAAAAAATTAGTATAGTATTCGCCCTTATTTTATTGCCTTTATTTTCAACTGCCCAAAATTATTTTGATAGTTTGGAAGATGAAGACGGAATATCATCCGTAATAGTGAACGCTAACATGTTCAATTTAATGAGTAAAATAGATGTAAAAACAGATGATGCAGAAGCAGAAGAGTTTTTAAAATTGATAAAGAGCATCACCAATTTAAAAGTTTTTGTAGCCAAAAACAAAGCAAAAGCTTCAAAAATGGAAAGCATGATGGGAACCTATCTTAAAAAAACAAATTTACAAGAGCTAATGCGTGTAAAAGATGATGGTGTAAACGTGAAATTTTATATTAAAGAAGGAAGTACGTCAGATAAAGTAGCCGAATTACTAATGTTTGTAAAAGGAACAGATGCCGTTGTAAACGGTAAAAAAGTAGAGACAGTATTGTTATCACTTACAGGTGATTTTGACTTAAAGCAAGTCTCAAAATTGACTAAAAAAATGAACATTCCAGGAGGAGAACATTTAAAAAAGGCAAAAAAGAAATAATAATATAAAGAGTGTATTTTAAAATACACTCTTTTCTTAATCCATCAATATGAAAATAATCCAATTAATAATAGTGGCGGTTTCGTTAATTTTCTTAAGCTGTAACCAAACCCCATCATTAGATAAGTATTACGTAACACATCAAGAAAAACAAGGGTTTATGACTATTGATGTGCCTACTAGTATTTTAGAATTAAACACCAACAGTTTAACCGAAACACAAAAAAAAGCATACCAAAGTGTCTCTAAATTAAATTTTTTAGGGTTTAAAAAAAGCGAGTCAGATGCTGCAACTTTTACAAGTGAAAAGCAAAATGTAATTGCAATTTTAAAAGACAGTAAGTATCAAGAATTAATTCGGTTTAATGTTGATGACAAACAAGGAATGATAAAATACACCGGTACTCCAAATAATATTGATGAGTTTGTTTTCTTTGCTGTGGTAGAGTCAGAGGGCTTTATCATAACACGCATTTTAGGCAACGACATGAATCCTCAAAATATTTTTGAATTGTTACGTACTTTAAAAGAAGATAATATCAATATTAATGCCGATGAGTTAAAAAAAATAGCAACTTTTTTTGATACCATAAAAAAGTAAAAATAAAGCAAAGATGCTTTTGCATTAGCTTGTCGCGCCTACATTAAAATGGGATGAAGTTATAACTTCATCCCATTTTAATATAATCAGGTTTTTTACTTGTTTTTTTTTAGAAGTACACGTGTAGAATGCATATTTATCCTATTAAAAACAAAACAATCATCACTTTAATAATAAGAATATATCAACTATATGATACTTAAATTAATATTATTGCTAGTTATCTTTATTAAAAATGAGTTTTTGTTAAAAATAAAGCAGGGAATAGTATTATTGATTGAATAATCAATAAAAAATGTATATTTTTTGTAAATTCGCATTACTAAAAATAAACACATTTTAAAAAGAAAAAATATGGCTTTTGATATTAACATGATTAAGAATATTTACGGTAAGTTTGAAGAGCGTGTAACCGCAGCTCGTCAATTAACCGGTAAACCTTTAACTTTAGCAGAAAAGATTTTATATACACATCTTTGGGATGGTAAAGCAACTACAGCTTTTACAAGAGGAAAAGATTATGTAGATTTTGCACCAGACCGTATCGCTTGTCAAGATGCAACCGCGCAAATGGCATTATTGCAATTTATGCAAGCCGGTAAAAAACAAGTAGCAGTGCCAACAACCGTTCATTGTGATCACTTAATACAAGCAAAACAAGGAGCGGATAAAGATTTACAAGCAGCATTAAATAACTCAAACGAGGTATTTAATTTCTTAGAATCCGTTTCAAATAAATACGGTATCGGTTTCTGGAAACCAGGAGCAGGTATTATTCATCAAGTAGTATTAGAAAATTATGCATTTCCAGGAGGAATGATGATTGGTACCGATTCACATACTGTAAATGCAGGTGGATTAGGTATGGTAGCTATTGGTGTTGGTGGTGCAGATGCTGTTGATGTTATGGCAGGAATGCCATGGGAACTTAAATTCCCGAAATTAATAGGTGTAAAATTAACGGGTACATTATCCGGTTGGACAGCACCAAAGGATGTAATTTTAAAAGTGGCAGGAATATTAACTGCAAAAGGAGGTACAGGAGCGATCATTGAATATTTCGGAGACGGAGCAACATCCATGTCTTGTACAGGAAAAGGTACCATTTGTAATATGGGAGCGGAAGTAGGAGCAACAACCTCTACTTTTGGTTATGACGAATCTATGGAACGCTATTTACGTGCAACGAATCGTAATGACGTTGCTGATGCAGCAAACGAAATTAAAGAACATTTAAAAGGAGATGCAGAAGTATACGCAAACCCAGAACAATATTTTGATGAGGTTATTGAAATTAATTTAACCACATTGAAACCACATATTAATGGACCATTTTCACCAGATTTAGCTACGGAAGTAGGTTCAATGACAGAAAAAGCAACTAAAAATGAGTGGCCTTTAAAAGTAGAATGGGGATTAATAGGGTCTTGTACTAACTCTTCTTATGAAGATTTATCAAGAGCGGCATCCATAGCACAACAAGCTATTGACAAAGGATTGGTAACAAAAGCCGAATTTGGTATCAACCCAGGTTCAGAGCAAGTACGTTACACTGCCGATAGAGATGGTATTTTAGATGTATTTAGAAATTTAGATGCTAAAATTTTCACTAACGCTTGTGGTCCATGTATTGGACAATGGGCAAGAGAAGGAGCGGAAGGGCAACCTAAAAACACAATCATCCACTCTTTTAATCGTAATTTTTCAAAAAGAGCCGACGGTAACCCAAATACGCACGCCTTTGTAGCGTCACCAGAAATGGTTGCTGCAATAGCAATATCAGGTCGTTTAGATTTTAATCCGTTAACGGACAAATTAATCAATAAAAACGGAGAAGAAGTTTTATTAGACGAGCCAACAGGATGGGAATTACCAGCTAAAGGTTTTGCAGTAGAAGATGCAGGTTATTTAGCGCCAATTGAAGACGGTAGTGGTGTAACAATAAAAGTAAGTCCAGATTCAGAGCGTTTACAATTATTAACCCCTTTTACCCCAATTGGTAATGATATTTCAGGAGCTAAATTATTAATAAAAGCACATGGTAAATGTACTACCGATCATATTTCAATGGCAGGACCATGGTTGCGTTACCGTGGACATTTAGATAACATTTCTAACAACTGTTTAATAGGTGCGGTAAATGCATTTAACATGAAAACCAACTTTGTAAAAAATCAGTTAACAAGTGAGTATGATGCAGTGCCAAAAACAGCAAGATCATATAAAGCAGCAGGAATCAAAACAATTGTTGTAGGAGATCATAATTACGGAGAAGGCTCATCAAGAGAACACGCCGCAATGGAACCTCGTCATTTAGGTGTCGTAGCAGTAATTGTAAAATCTTTTGCACGTATTCATGAAACCAACTTGAAAAAACAAGGGATGTTAGGTTTAACGTTTGATAATGAAGCCGAATATAACTTGATTCAAGAAGATGATACCTTCAATTTCTTAGATTTAAAAGAATTTGCTCCAGGTAAACCGCTAACAATTGAGTTAGTGCATGCTGACGGAACAAAAGATATATTTAAAGTAAACCACACCTATAACCAAAGTCAAATAGACTGGTATAATGAAGGTTCTGCATTAAATTTAATTAAAAAAGAAAATGCATAATTAGCAATCGCTAAAAAATAAATTTGAAAGGGTTCTGCTTCATGAGTAGGACCTTTTTTATTTGGACATTTTACGTGCTATATACTAATATCTTTTCCTTAAATGAAATACCAGTTTAACATCAAAACACTCGGTATAAATCATTTCTATTTCCCTTTTTATGTGTTAAAAAATCTTTTCATAACTAAGACTATGAAAATATATTTATCAATTGTTTTGATGTTAAATTTGTATAACTCAAAGAGCTCCTAAAGTCGCTTTTGATTTTGCGTAAATTTAGGTTGTTTATTATAAAAAGATAGTTACTATCGCTAACACAAAAATAGCATTATAACCGAAGGCGTAATAATAAAAAAACCGCTAACAAATATTGTTAGCGGTTTTTTTTAAGTTAAAAAGCACAATATGATTATGCTGTAACTAAAACGTATTCTCCACGTTTAATTAACGGAATTGCTTTTTTGTATTTCATGCTTTCTGTTTTACCGCTTAATACGTGTTTTACAGTAACGGTATCGTTTCTACCAATTTTTGGCATTTCACGAGTAATAGTTTCTGTTACTTGACGTTCTTGTGGTTGTCCTGCGTTAGCACCAGCAGCTCTATTTTGTGCCGCACGCTCATCAGTATTTAATACTTCTTCTTTGGTTTCAGTATAGTTTTCTTTTTGAGCTACTTGTTTTGCTTCTGAAATATTTGATTGCTCTTGCGTAGGCAATTCTCCTTTAAATAAGAAAGAGATGATATCCTTATTCATTTCAGCAACCATGTTACGGAATAAATTAAAACTTTCTTCCTTATAAATTAATAACGGATCTTTTTGCTCATGTACAGCTAATTGCACTGATTGCTTTAGTTCATCCATTTTACGTAAATGGGTTTTCCAAGCATCATCAATAATGGCTAGAGTAATATTTTTTTCAAAATCAGTTACTAATGATTTTCCTTCCGTTTCATAAGCTGTTTTTAAATCGGTAGCTACATTTAAGGTTTTTATACCATCAGTAAACGGAACTAAAATACGTTCAAACTTGTTTCCTGGAGTTTCATATACATTTTTGATAACTGGAAATGCAGTTTCAGCACTTCTGTTAATTTTATCTTGATAATGTGCTAACACTGCTTTGTAAACAATCCCTGAAATTTCTTGAACACTTTTAGCTTTAAAATCTTCTTCTGTAATAGGAGAGGAGGTAGAGAAGAAGCGAATCAACTCAAACTCAAAGTTTTTAAAATCATTAGTAGGTTTGTTACTCATGGTAATTACCTCTGCGGTATCATAAATCATATCGGCAATATCAATATTCAAACGCTCACCGTATAAGGCATTTTTACGACGTTTGTAAATAACATTACGTTGTTTACTCATTACATCATCATATTCTAATAAACGCTTACGAGTACCAAAGTTATTTTCTTCTACTTTTTTCTGAGCACGTTCAATAGATTTTGAAATCATAGAATGCTGAATCACTTCACCTTCTTCTAATCCCATTCTATCCATCATTTTGGCAATACGTTCAGATCCAAATAAGCGCATTAAATTATCTTCTAAGGATACATAAAATTGTGAACTTCCAGGATCTCCTTGTCTACCAGCACGACCACGTAATTGACGGTCAACTCTTCGCGAATCATGACGTTCCGTACCAACAATAGCTAAACCACCTGCTTTTTTAACTTCATCAGATAATTTAATATCCGTACCACGACCAGCCATATTGGTTGCAATGGTAACAAAACCACCTTGACCTGCTTCAGCAACAATATCAGCTTCTTTTTTGTGCATTTTTGCATTCAAGACATTATGTGGAATGTTACGCATTTGCAACATTCTACCTAATAATTCTGATATTTCTACGGATGTAGTACCAATTAATACTGGACGACCTTGTTTTGATAATTCAGTAACCTCATCAATAACGGCATTGTATTTTTCACGTTTGGTTTTGTATACTAAATCTTCACGATCATCTCTAACAATAGGTCTATTGGTAGGAATTTCCATTACGTCTAGCTTGTAAATTTCCCAAAGCTCACCTGCTTCTGTTACCGCTGTACCTGTCATACCTGACAATTTGTTGTACATACGGAAATAATTTTGAAGGGTAATTGTCGCAAAAGTTTGCGTAGCTGCTTCAATATTTACATTTTCTTTTGCTTCAATAGCTTGGTGTAGTCCATCAGAATAACGACGACCGTCCATAATACGACCAGTAGATTCATCTACAATCATAACCTTATTTTCCATAACAACATATTCTACATCTTTTTCAAAGAGCGTATATGCTTTTAGTAATTGGTTCAAGGTATGGATGCGTTCACTTTTAATTCCGAAATCACGGTATAATTCTTCTTTAGCTTCAACTTCCGCTTCTTTATCTAAGTTTTTGGCTTCAATTTTTGCAATTTCAGTACCAATATCAGGCATTACAAAGAAATCTCTATCTTCATCATTACCAGAAAGGTATTCAATACCTTTATCAGACAATTCAATTTGATTGTTTTTTTCTTCAATTACAAAGTACAATTCAGCATCTACTTTTGGCATTTCACGATTGTTATCTGCCATATAGTAATTTTCGGTTTTCTGCAACAATTGCTTGATACCGTCTTCACTTAAATATTTGATTAATGCTTTGTTTTTTGGTAAACCTCTATATACTCTTAGTAATTTTAGAGCGCCTTCTTTTTCATTACCAGCGGCAATTAATTTTTTAGCTTCTGCTAATGTACTTACCAGTAGTTTGCGTTGTATTTCTACAATATTGGCTACTTTTGGTTTTAATTCGTTAAACTCATGGCGATCTCCTTGTGGTACAGGACCTGAAATGATTAGTGGTGTACGTGCATCATCTACTAAAACAGAATCTACCTCATCAATAATAGCGAAGTTATGTTTACGTTGCACCAAATCATTTGGAGCATGTGCCATATTATCACGTAGGTAATCAAAACCAAACTCATTGTTGGTACCGTAAGTAATATCAGCATTATAGGCTTTTCTTCGGTCTTCGGAGTTGGGTTGGTAGTAATCAATACAATCAACAGTTAAACCATGAAATTGAAAAATAGGAGCCATCCACGCGCTATCACGTTTGGCTAAGTAATCATTTACGGTTACCAAATGCACACCGTTACCAGCAAGGGCGTTTAAATATACAGGAAGTGTTGCCACTAACGTTTTACCTTCACCTGTTTGCATTTCGGCAATTTTTCCTTGATGCATTGCTACACCACCAACTAACTGTACGTCATAATGTACCATATTCCACTCAACAGGAGTGCCTGCAGCATCCCAAGAAGTTGCCCATGTAGCTTGATCATCTACCAATGTAACATATTCTTTATCTGCGGATAATTCTCTGTCATAAACAGTTGCATTTACGGTAAGGGAATCGTTATTAGCAAAACGTTTTGCAGTTTCTTTAACAACAGCAAAAGCTTCTGGTAAAATTTCAGCTAGCGTTTTTTCCGTAGCTTCATAAACTTCTTTTTCTAGCTTGTCTATTTTTAAATATAGCTCTTCTTTTTGATCAATATTCGCGGTAGCTTCAATTTCGGACTCTAAAGTGCTAATTTTTTCTTTTATGGGCGCAATAGCTGTGGCTATGGTTGCTTTAAATTCAGCCGTTTTTGCCCTTAACTCATTATGAGATAAATTAACAAGTGTAGGCTCAATTTTTAAGATTTGATCTACAATGGGTTGAATTTCCTTAATGTCTTTTTTAGACTTGTCTCCTACAAATACTTTTAGTATTTTATTTATAAAACTCATAGTTTATGTTTTTATATGTGATGCAAAAAAAAGTCTCCATTGGAGACTTTTTAGAGTTATTTTATTGTTTTAATATTCTTCCTCATTCCAAAGATAATCATCTTCAGTAGGGTAATCTGGCCAAATTTCATCAATAGCGTCATATTGGTCTCCTTCGTCTTCAATAGATTGTAGGTTTTCTACAACCTCTAAAGGTGCGCCGGTTCTAATAGCGTAATCTATTAATTCATCTTTTGTTGCGGGCCATGGTGCGTCACTTAAATGTGATGCTAATTCTAAAGTCCAATACATAATTGTAACTAATTTTAATTTTTATGCAAAAATAATTTTTTTACTCAATAAATCAAGTAAAAAAGTAATTATTTAAGCGATTTTAAAGAACGTGTGTGTAATAATCAGTCTATAACCAGAATTATAGAAGGTAAGCGTCAATAACTAATGTTTTTTTAGGTCTTTTCAGGAATCCATTTTACTTCATCAGCACACAAGTCATTACTCAATTTTCGTGCCAATACAAATAGATAGTCAGAAAGCCTGTTTAAATATTTTAAAGTGCGTTTGTCAAATGGAGCTATTTCATAAAGTGCACTTGCTAAGCGTTCTGCGCGTCTGCATACGCAACGTGCAATATGACAATATGACACGGTTGTATGTCCTCCTGGTAATACAAAATGCGTCATAGGAGGTAGGCTGTCATTCATGATATCCATTTCAGTTTCTAATAAAACAATATCTTCTTCTTTAATAAGTGGAATGTTTAAGCGTGCTTTTCCATTTTTCATAACGGCTTTTTCTGGATCTGTTGCTAAGATAGCTCCTAAAGTAAACAAACGGTCTTGAATACGAATTAAAACCTCTTTATGGTGTGTATCCATTTCTTGATCTCTAATTAAGCCGATATGCGAATTGAGTTCGTCAACTGTACCGTAACTGTCTATTCTAATATGGTGTTTGGGTACACGTGTGCCACCAAATAGGGCGGTAGTACCTTTGTCTCCTGTTTTTGTGTATATTTTCATGGGTAGCTTTTTAAAAAATATTGCTTATGAGGTTTCGTGGTGTAAATTTACGAATTAAAATATTAAAAATATTAAAGAATTACAAGATTAAAAAATCAAAAAATTAGGATTCATGGTTTTCTTGCCACCAATGCACAAATATCTTTTTTCTGTTATCAAAATGACTATTCTCAATTTAAAGCTTTAAACTCTAATTTTAAAATGCTCGGGTTGTAAATTTTCGGTTCTAAAAAAAACAAAACCCCAATAAAATGTATCGATTGTGAGGGTTACTTTTTGATGATTTTTAATTTCATTCCAAGCTTCTTCCATTTCTTGTGACCAATGAATGTCATCAAAAATAAAAATGGTGTTGGGTTGTATGTTCTTTAAAAGCGAATTAAAATAGGCAAGCGTGGGTTCTTTTTGGTGGTTACCATCAATATAAATTAAATCGTATTTTTGATTGTTGTTGGTAAGAAATTCAGAAAAATCAGTAACAATACTGTTAATATTGTTTAGTTGATATTTTTTAAATTGCTGTTGTGCAATTTTTGCAGTTTCTGGACAGCCTTCAATAGTGGTTATTTTGGTTTTTGGGTTGTCAAACGCCATAGAGGCGGTAGCAATACCCAATGACGTACCGAGTTCTAAAATCGATTCAATATTAAAATAAGCTATAAGGCGAGCTAATAATTCTGCTCTTTTTTGTGTGATTCCTGCTATTTTGGCTATTTTAAAAATAGCTCTTTCATTACTTTTAAATACGTTGCTTCCTGCTCCAAAATCAGTTACAGAAAGGGTGTTTTTATTGCTCAGTAAGTTGTTTCTATACCTTTTAATTTTGGGGTAAACGCTTTGTTTTAGTCTTTTGGGTTGATAGTTTTTTGGAATTAAAATCGAATTATTTTCTTGTTTTACAAGTAATAATCGCTGTAAAAAGTTAAGTTTTTTCGTTTTTGATAATTGGTCATAAAAGCACTGCGTAATTAAATTGTACACAAACGGGGAGTGTACTCCATGTTGATTAGAGGACGTGAATATAAATTTTATGTAGGCTAGTATTTGATACATGTTAAATACCCGCGAAAGCGGATATTTCATTTTGTTTGTTTAATAGTTCTCGACTGCGTTCGAACGGACATTTTAACGGCGATTTTGGCTGTTATCCATAAACAAATTTATGATTATTCAAGTTTTGCAGACAGTTCAAACCAACGCTCTTCTTTTTCTTCAATAACTTTTGATAAATCTCCTATTTTTTTAGACACCTCTTCAATTTCATCTGGTGTGTATGATTTTGTTGCGAAACTATTTTCAAAATCAATTTTTTCTTTTTCTAATTTTTGAATCTCTTTTTCAAGTGATTTATATTCTTTTTGTTCGTTAAAGGTTAAGGTGTTTTTGTTGCTGTTGTTTTCTTTTTTCCAGTTGTTTTTTTCTTTTTTTACTACAGTTGTTTTTTCAACAGGAGCAGCACTATCTTCATAACTTCTAAAATCAGAATAATTACCAGGAAAATTTTCAATGACCCCTTCGCCTCTAAATACAAAAAGATGATCAACAATTTTATCCATAAAATATCGATCATGAGAAACTACGAGCAAGCATCCTGGAAAATCTAATAAGAAATTTTCAAGTACGGTAAGGGTTACAATATCTAAATCGTTTGTAGGCTCATCTAATATTAAAAAGTTAGGGTTTTGTATTAAAACGGTGCATAAATAGAGCCTTTTGCGCTCTCCACCAGATAGTTTTTCTATTAAATCATATTGTTTTTTCTTATCAAATAAAAAGCGTTCCAATAGTTGGGAAGCGGATATTTTTCGCCCTTTTGAAAGTGGGATATAATCGCCAAATTCGCGTACTACATCAATTACTTTTTGCCCTTCTTTAATGTTGATTCCTTTTTGGTTATAATATCCAAATTTAATAGTTTCTCCAGTAATTACTTTACCAGAATCAGGTGCCATTTCACCTGTTAATAAATTTAAGAAAGTAGTTTTTCCTGTTCCGTTTTTACCAATAATACCAATGCGATCTCCTCGTTTAAAATTGTGATTAAATTTGTTTAAAATCACTTTTTTATCAAAAGCTAAACCGACATTTAAAAACTCGACTACTTTATTACCCATGCGTTCCATATTAATTTCGAGCTCCATTTTGTGCTCTTTACGGCGGGAGTGTGCTTTTTCTTTAATTTGGTAAAAATCCTCAATACGAGATTTTGATTTTGTGGTACGTGCTTTGGGTTGGCGGCGCATCCAATCCAATTCTTTTTTAAAGAGGTTTTTTGCTTTACCAATTTCAGTAGCTTCAGCCGTTTGGCGAGCTTCTTTTTTTTCTAAATAATAAGCGTAATTGCCTTTGTAATTGTAAATTTTACCGTTGTCTAACTCAATAATTTCATTACACACACGCTCTAAAAAATAACGATCATGCGTTACCATAAACAAGGTGATGCTTTCTTTTTTAAAGTAGCTTTCTAACCATTCAATCATTTCTAAATCTAGGTGATTGGTAGGCTCATCTAAAATAAATAAATCGGGTTTATTAATTAAAATGGTTGCTAGTGATAATCGCTTTTTTTGACCACCAGAAAGTAAGCTTACTTTTTGGTGTATGTCTGCCAATTTTAATTTGAATAATATCTGTTTGTATTGCGTTTCAAAATCCCACGCATTTAAAGCGTCCATGCGGTCAAATGCTTTTTGATAGGCATCAGCATCTTCAGAGTTTTCTAACGCTCTTTCATATTGTTGAATGGCTTTTAGTGTTTTGTTGTCCGAAGCAAAAATAGTTTCTTCAATGGTTAGGGTTTCGTCAAAAATATCGTCTTGAGAAAGGAACGCAATGTGCAGTTCTTTTCGTTTTACAATTTTACCACCAATATCGCTTTGGTCACGACCGGTAATGATGTTTAATATGGTTGATTTTCCCGTACCGTTTTTAGCGATAAAAGCAATTTTTTGGTCTTTATTAATTCCAAAAGATACGTTTTCAAATAAAACGCGTTCTCCGTATGATTTGGATATGTTTTCTACAGATAAGTAGTTCATGATTCTAATTTTTTACAAATTAAGTAGAAATAACTTATATAAACCCTATAAAATTTTATTATTACTGTGTAAAGGTTATATTTGTGGCTTACATTAATTTATAACTTGAATGAAAATAAAATCATTACTAGTGTTATTTGCAGTATTATCAGGTTTTACCTCTTGCATCTCTAATAAACAACTTACGTATATGCAAAATAGTGAAAAAGCATTGAATGAAGTGCTTTTAAATAAACAAGTTGCACCGTATAAAGTGCAGATTGGTGATGCGTTGAGTGTGCGTGTAAAGGCATTGGATCAAGAATTAGTAGGAATGTTTAATCCAATAGCTTCTGAAAATAATGTAGAAGCTTCTGCAGGAGAAAAAATGTATTTTGACGGCTTTACAGTAGACAATCATGGTGATATTAAAATGCCTACTTTAGGAAAAATAAATGTATTGAATTTAACTTTAGAGGAAATTAAAACAAAAATAGAAACAAAATTGTTAGCTGATTATTTTAAAGCAGAAGCTAATATTTTTGTAACCGTAAAGTTAGGCGGTATCAAGTTTACAACATTGGGAGAAATTGGGAGTACCGGTACGCAAGTGCTTTTTCAAGAGCGTGTCAATATTTTTGAAGCGATAGCCAATGCAGGCGATATTAATTTTGAAGGTAACCGAAAAGATATATTAATTATTCGCCCATATCCAGGTGGTCAAAAAATACATCATATTGATTTAACGAGTGTAGACGTGTTTCAGTCCCCTTATTATTACATTCAGCCTAATGATATGATTTATGTGCAACCATTGCCGCAAAAATCATGGGGCACCGGAAAAACAGGAATGAGGTCTTTTCAATCCATACTAACTATTTTTACAGCGTTAACTACAACGTTTATCCTATTTAAAACTTTATAAAAATGGATCAAGAGTTTCATGTTCAGGAGTTTAAGCCGTTAATTGATTTCAAGGATTTATTTTTTACAATCCTTTCCAAATGGTATTTGTATATTATTAGTTTATTGGTTTGTTTGTTTGTCGCTTATCGTATAAATATAAAAAAACAATCTACATATCGATTGAGTAATAAAGTAGTGGTTACAAATGATACCAACCCTTTTTTTGCTTCCAATACCAGTTTAACTTTTAATTGGGGAGGCGTGTCTGACAAGGTTCAGATAACCAAAACGATGTTACAGTCGCGTACTCATGCGGAAAAAGTAGTAGCTTATTTGCAATTTTATGTCAATTATAAAAAAGATGCAGAATACTGGGTGTATGATGCGTATAAAAAAGTTCCTTTTCTAGTAGTTGCCGATACTTCTGCCTATCAAATTTTAAATACAGAAATTAACATACAGCCTATTGATGTTACCCAATATTCATTGGAGTATCAATTACCTGCTAGTATACGTGTTCAAAATTATGCAACCAAGCGTATTAAAACGGTTGAAACCAATGCTCAGAAGATTAAAAAGACTTTTAGATATGGAGAAAAAGTAGCTTTACCGTATCTGAAATTTACGTTGAATACGTTACCAGAAAGTCCGTTGAAAAATGAACCTTTTCGTATTAGTTTTAGTGATTTTGATCAAACGGCAACAAGGTATAGAAATATTAAAATTAGTGAAGATGGTATAGGGGCGTCTCCAGTAATAAATTTATCATTAGCAGGAACCAATAAAAACAGATTGGTTGATTATTTAAACGCATCTATTTCAGTATTGCAGCAAGATCAGCTTGCTCAAAAAAATCAATTTGCAGTAAAAACCATTGCTTTTGTAGATAAAATACTGGATAGCTTAAAGAAAACGGTAACAAAAGGAGAGGGAGAGTTGAATGAATTTATGCGAACCTCAAAAACATTGAACATAGAAGAAGACGGTACAAAACTATCGGGAGAATTATCAACTTATGATTCCGAACAAGAAAGCATCTTAAAAAAATTGGATTATTTACAAGAGTTAAAACGCTATTTACAGCGCCAATCGGATTTTAAAGATATTACTTCTCCAACGGTAGTAGGTATAGAGGAAGGAAATATAGTGACTACGGTAAGTAAAATTGTTGATTTGTCAATAAAGCGCTCCAATTTGAAATATTCAATGAAAGAATCTGCACCTATTTTTGCTGATTTGGACCGAAACATAAATGCCTTAAAAAGCGTATTGCTAGAAAATATAAATTCGTATAAAGCTGTGTTAAATTTAGATTTAAAGGCAATTAAAAAGCAACTGAATAAAGCAGAATATAAATTATCAAAATTACCAGCAAACCAGCAAAAATTAGTAAATATACAGCGTAAGTTTAATTTAAGCAGCGAGATGTACAACATGTTTTTAGAAAAAAAGAGTACCGCATCCATGATAAAAGCTGCTAATACTTCAGATTTGATAGTTATTGATGAGGCAAAAGATGTTGGCGGCGGATTGATAGGACCTAATAAAAAAACGAATTACATGCTAGCACTAGCAATGGGTATTTTTCTCCCTACGTTATTAATAGTCATTGTCTTTTTATTGAATACAAAAATTAGTAATTTAGAAGATGTTGAATTTTTATCTAAAATACCTGTTTTGGGAGTGGTTGGTAAAAGTACAAAATCTTTATCTGTTTTTGAACGCTCTAATTCGCCAGTAGCAGAATCTTTTAGGGCAATGCGTTCTAGTTTGGAGTTCATTTATAGACGTCAGAAAATACACAGTAGAGCTAAAACGGTATTGGTAACCTCATCTGTTAGTGGAGAAGGTAAAACCTTTACGGCCATCAATATGGCAAGCGTGTATGCAACCAGTGGTAAAAAAACAGTATTGGTAGGGTTAGATTTGCGTAAACCTAAAATATTTGACGATTTCAATCTCAAAAATGATTTTGGTGTGGTTAATTATTTAATTGAGAACAAGACTTATGAAGAGGTCATACAGCAAACGCAAATACCTAATTTAGATTTAATTTTATCAGGACCCATACCACCAAATCCTTCAGAATTATTGATTAGTGATAAAATGGACGAGTTTATCACAAAATTGAAAGAAGATTATGATTATGTCATTTTAGATACCCCACCATTAGGATTAGTAACGGATGCATTTGATTTAACAAAGTATGCTGATGCTAATGTATATGTGATTCGTCAAAATTATACACAAAAAAATATGCTTGGGTTAATTAATGAAAAGCATAAAAGTAAAGAAATTAAAAACGTAAGTTTTATACTCAATTACTTTAAGGCTAAAAAAGGAAATAATTACGGTTACGGCTATGGCTATGGTTACGGCTATGGAGCATATGGAAACAGCTATCATGAACACGAAAAACCAAAAAATTTTATAGAAAAATTAACAGGAATTTTTAAAAGGAAATAACATTGAATACCTCAAAAAAAGAAGAATGGTTATTTGAAATAACCCCTAAAAACAGCTTATTTAGTTTAAATCTAAAAGAAGTTTGGCAATACCGTGATTTACTATTGCTATTTGTAAAGCGTGATGTGGTAACCGTTTATAAACAAACCATATTGGGACCATTGTGGTATATCATACAACCCTTATTTACTTCAATAACTTTTACCCTTATTTTTAATAATATAGCCAATATTGAAACAGGAGTAGTGCCTTCATTTTTATTCAACTTGGCAGGTATTACGGTTTGGAACTATTTTAAAGAATGTTTAACGTCAACATCAGACACCTTTACAAAAAACGCAAACATATTTAGTAAAGTGTATTTTCCACGCATCATCATGCCCATGTCTATCGTGGTGTCTAATTTGATGAAATTTGGAATACAACTTCTAATATTTGCTCTTTTTTATGTTATTTATGTATATAAAGGAGCAGTTGTAAGTCCTAATATTGAAATTTTATTATTTCCCGTATTAATTTTATTTATGGCAATGTTAGGGTTAGGGTTGGGAATGATCATATCTTCAATGGTTACTAAATATAGAGATTTAAAATATTTAATGGGTTTTGCAGTGCAGTTGCTCATGTATGTATCGGTAGTCATGTATCCATTGTCCTTAATTACAGAAAAGATAGCAGCAGGGAAAATACCACCTTTTGTAGGCGATATTATAGCATATAATCCAATGACACAGGTAATTGAATCCGCACGCTTTATGTTGCTGGGTGAAGGTAGCTTTTCATGGATGAGTTTTTTATATACAGGAGTAATTAGTACTATAATATTGTTCTTTGGATTAATTATTTTTAACAAAACCGAGAAATCTTTTATTGATACGGTGTAGCTGGTGGTTAGCTGTTGTCGGTTGTCGGTTGTCAGTTGTCGGTTGTCGGTTGTCAGTTGTCGGTTGTCAGTTGTCGGTTGTCAGTTGTGCTTATTGAAATATTAGTATTATTGTGTATTAGAAATTTCTCGATCAAGTATGTGGAAAATAATTGGAAAACATAATAAAGAACCCATAACGGATAACCCAAAACAGTGAGTAATGTCGGTTATCGGTTGTGCTTATTGGAATATAGAATTTGTATGTATGAAAAGTTATAAAGATTTAGATGTTTACCAACTAGCCTTTCAATATGCAATAGAAATTCATCAGATAACATTACAGTTGCCAAAGTATGAATTATATGAACAAGGTAGTCAGATAAGGCGCTCTTCAAAGAGTGTTAAGGACAATATTGTAGAAGGATACGGAAGAAGAAGGTATAAAGCAGATTTTATAAAATTTTTAATATACGCACATGCTTCCTTATTAGAATGTATGTCGCAATTAGAAATGATAGCAAAGTTATATCCAGAGATAGAAACAAAAGAATTAATTTTAAAATATGACGCTTTAGGAGCAAAATTATTCACATTCATCAAGTATGTGGAAAATAATTGGAAAACATAAAAACAAAACCAAAACCAAAACCAAAACCAAAACCAAAACCGACAACTGATAACCCATAACCCAAAACCCAAAACAGTGAACAACACAATATTAAAAATAGAAAATATAAGCAAGCAGTACCGACTAGGTACAATAGGCACAGGTACTATATCTCACGATTTAAACCGCTGGTGGCATAAAATACGTGGTAAAGAAGACCCCTTTTTAAAAGTTGGAGAAACCAATGATAGAAGTACCAAAGGAACA